>NZ_JBHYQH010000011.1:0-60961 GCF_042746715.1 Streptomyces sp. NPDC058741
GCCGGCGGCACGGTGGGCCGCCGGCCGACGCAGTCCGTCCCCGTCGCGTTCCCGTCCCCGGGCGGCCGTCAGCCGCCCACGTACCAGCTGAAACCGCCGTTGTTGGCGGCGACGAGCAGCAGCACGAGCCACAGGACCACGTCGACGACGCCGAGGACGATGCCGGCCTTCGCCATGCCGTTCCCGGCGCCGCCCTGACGGCGGGCCACGGCGCCGAAGATGACGGCCAGCGGGCCCAGGACGATGTTCAGGAAGAACAGCCCGATGATGCCGCAGCACAGACTCGCGATCGCCAGGCCGTTGGCACGCGATCCGGACGCGGCGGAGGAGCTGCCGTAACTCGCCATGGTGGGCCTCCCAGTTGTCCACGGTGCGAACCCGACCGCCCGCACTCTTCTCACTTCTCGACTTGCTTCTTCGCATGCCCCCTCGCCGTCTTGCCATGTCCATGAATCCCGCGGCGTGGATTCCGCCCGTTCCGGGGCCGGCTGCCGGGGTCCACCCCGAGCAGGGGGACGCCGCCCGGCGCCCCGTAAAGTGCGTCGGTGTCGTCCCCCGAGCCCCGAGGTACCGAGCCGTGACCCGCGTACGCCCCGCCGACCCCGCCGCGCCGGCCGACGTGACCGTCGTCGGGATCGGGGCCGACGGCTGGGCGGGGCTCCCGGAGACTTCGCGCGCCGTGCTCCGGGACGCCGAGGTCCTGGTCGGCGGTCCGCGCCAGCTGGACCTGCTGCCCCCCGAGTGCGCCGGGGAGCGGATCGCCTGGCCCTCGCCGCTGCGCCCCGCGATCCCCGGCCTGTTCGCCGCGCACACCGGCCGCCGCATCGCCGTGCCGGCCAGCGGCGACCCCATGTTCCACGGCATCGGCCGGACCCTCACCGAGGTGCTCGGCCCCGTGCGCGTCCTGCCGCACCCGTCCTCCGTGTCGTACGCGTGCGCGCGGCTCGGCTGGCCCGTCGAGGACACCGAGGTCGTGACCCTGGTCGGCCGCCCGGCGGACCGGCTCGCCGCGGCCCTGCACGACGGCCGGCGCCTCCTGGTGCTCAGCGCCGGCGCGAGCACCCCCGCCGAGGTCGCCGCCCTGCTGCGCGACCGCGGGTTCGGCCCGAGCCGGATGCGGGTCCTGGAGCAGCTCGGCGGCCCCGGCGAGCACACCGCCGCCGCGGCCGCCGCCGACGACTGGCGGCACCCGCCCGGCGACCCCCTCAACCTCGTCGCCGTCGAGTGCCGCCGCGCCCCGGACGCCCCGCGCCTGGGCGCCGCGCCCGGGCTGCCGGACACGGCGTACGAGCACGACGGGCAGCTGACCAAACGGCACGTGCGGTCCGTCACGCTGGGCGTGCTCGCGCCCGCGCCCGGCGAACTGCTGTGGGACGTCGGCGGCGGCTCCGGCTCGATCGCCGTCGAGTGGATGCGCACGCACCCCTCCTGCCGTGCGGTGAGCGTGGAACGGGACCCGGTGCGCGCCGGGCGGATCGGGCGCAACGCCGCCCGCCTGGGCGTTCCGGGCCTGCGCGTCGTCACCGGGGCGGCGCCCGAAGCACTGGCCGGACTGCCGCGCCCCGACGCGGTGTTCATCGGCGGCGGCCTCACCGCGCCCGGGCTCCTCGACACCTGCTGGGCGGCGCTGCCCCCCGGCGGCCGCCTGGTCGCCAACACCGTCACGCTGGAGTCGGAGGCGGTGCTCGCCGACGCCTGCCGGCGCCGCGGCGGCGAGCTGGTGCGGCTCGCCGTGTCCCACGCGGTGCCCGTGGGCGGCTTCACCGGGTGGCGCCAGGCGATGCCGGTGACCCAGTGGGCCGTGCAGAAGGACGCGTAGCAAACCCTCACCCCCCTTTCCAGGAGCGATCAGATGACCGTGTACTTCATCGGGGCCGGCCCCGGTGCCGCCGACCTGATCACGGTGCGCGGCGCCCGGACGCTCGCCGCCTGCCGGGTCTGCCTGTACGCGGGCAGCCTGGTGCCGCGCGAGCTGCTGGCCGAGTGCCCGCCGGACGCCCGGCTGGTGGACACCGCGCAGCTCGACCTCGACCGGATCACCGCCGAACTGGTCCGCGCCCACGAGGAGGGCCACGACGTGGCCCGGCTGCACTCCGGCGACCCGTCCGTGTTCAGCGCCGTCGCCGAGCAGATGCGGCGCCTCGACGCGGCCGGGGTGCCGTACGAGGTGGTGCCGGGCGTGCCCGCCTTCGCCGCCGCCGCGGCCGCGCTGAAGCGGGAGCTGACGGTGCCGACCGTCGGCCAGACCGTCATCCTCACCCGGATCGCCCAGCAGGCCACCGCCATGCCGGAGGGCGAGGACCTCGCCACCCTCGGCCGCAGCGGCGCCCTCATCGTGCTGCACCTGGCCGCCCGGTACGTGGACCGCGTCGTCGAGGAGCTGCTCCCGCACTACGGCGCCGACTGCCCCGCCGCCGTCGTCGCCTACGCCTCCCGCCCCGAGGAGCTGGTCCTGCGCGGCACCCTCGACGAGATCGCCGGGCAGGTGAAGGAGGCCGGGGTGCTGCGCACGGCCGTCGTCATGGTCGGCCGGACGCTCGGCGCGGAGCAGTTCCGCGACAGCCACCTGTACTCGCCGGAGCGGGAACGGCACGTCTGCTGAGACTGCGGCCGGCAGCGGCACGTCTGCCGAGACGGCGGCCGGCAGCGGCACGTCTGCCGAGACGGCGGCCGGCAGCGGCACGTCTGCCGAGACGGCGGCCGGCGGCCGGGATCAGGCCGGGCCGCTGCGCGGACCCGCCACCCCGCTGCGCCCCACCACCGTCCCCGCCCGGTCGATGCAGAGGACGTCGACCGCGACCGGCGCCCCGCGCAGGACGGCCAGCGCCTCGTCGCGGGCCCTCGTCGCGACCAGGTCGCCCAGCGGGACCCCCGCCGCCCCGCACAGCTGGAGCGCGGCGAGCCCGGTGTTGGCGGCGGCCACCTCGGCGGCCAGTGCCTCGTCCGCCCCGCCCGCGCGGGCCAGTGAGGCCAGGAAGCCCTTGTCGACCTGGGAGCGGGACGAGTGCAGGTCCAGATGGCCCGCGGCCAGCTTGGACAGCTTGGCGAAACCCCCGCAGACGGTGAGGCGCCCCACCGGGTGGCGGCGCACGTACTTCAGCACCGCGCCCGCGAAGTCGCCCATGTCCAGCAGGGCGTCCTCGGGCAGCCCGTACTCGGCGACGACCGTCCTCTCCGACGTGGAGCCGGTGCACCCGGCCACGTGCGTACGGCCCGCCGCCCGCGCCACGTCCACGCCGCGCCGGATGGAGTCGATCCAGGCCGAGCAGGAGTAGGGGACGACGACGCCGGTCGTGCCCAGGATCGACAGCCCGCCCAGGATGCCCAGGCGGGGGTTCCAGGTGGAGCGGGCGATCTCCTCGCCGTGGTCGACCGAGACGGTGATCTCGACGTCACCGGTGCCGCCGTACCGCCCGGCGACCTCGGCGACGTGATCGCGCATCATCTGCCGCGGCACCGGGTTCACGGCCGGTTCGCCGACGGCCAGCGGCAGCCCCGGGCGGGTGACCGTGCCCACCCCCGGCCCCGCCCGGAACACGACCCCGGACCCGGCCGGCAGCCGCCGCACGGTCGCCCGGACCAGCGCGCCGTGCGTGACGTCCGGGTCGTCGCCGGCGTCCTTCACGATCCCCGCCATCGCCCCCGCGCCCGTCAGCTCCTCGGCCGCCAGCGCGAACGCCGGCGTCTGGCCCTTCGGCAGCGTGATCGTCACCGGGTCCGGAAACTCGCCGGTCAGCAGGGCGGTGTACGCGGCGGTCGTGGCCGCCGTCGCGCAGGCGCCGGTCGTCCAGCCCGGCCGCAGACCGGTGTGCTTGAGTTGGGCGCTGCGACCGCCCCTGGCCTCGCTCGTCATGACTCGCTCTTCGGAAGGGACCGGACTGCCGTGCACGTACTGATCCTCGGCGGGACCACGGAGGCCCGTCGCCTCGCCGAGCTCCTGGCGGCCGGGCCGCTGCCCGGAACGCGGGTCACGAACTCCCTGGCCGGGCGGGTCGCCGCGCCCCGGCTGCCGCCCGGCGAGGTACGGGTGGGCGGCTTCGGCGGGGCGGAGGGTCTTACCGCCTGGCTGCGCGCGCATGAGGTGGACGCGCTCATCGACGCCACCCACCCTTTCGCCGGGACCATCAGTTTCCACGCGGCGCGGGCCGCCGCCACCGCCCATGTTCCCCTGCTCGCCCTGCGCCGGCCCGGCTGGGTCCCGGAACCGGGCGACCGCTGGCACGAGACGGGCTCCCTGCGGGAAGCCGCCGGACTCCTGCCCGCCCTCGGCCGGCGGGTGTTCCTCACCACCGGCCGGATGGGCCTCGCCGCCTTCGCGGACGTACGCGACCGGTGGTTCCTCGTACGGTCCGTCGACCCGCCCGAGCCTCCCGCCCCTCCCCGCATGGAGGTCCTGCTCGACCGCGGCCCCTTCACCCTCGACGGCGAACGCGCACTGCTGCGCCGGCACCGCATCGACGTCGTGGTGACGAAGGACAGCGGCGGCACGGCCACCGCCCCGAAACTGACCGCGGCCCGCGAGGCGGGCCTGCCGGTGGTCGTGGTCCGCCGCCCACCGGCACCGCGGGAGGTACCGGCCGTGGCCACCGCCGCGGAGGCGGTGACATGGCTCGCGGGCCTGGGAAGTCCCGCCCCGCGCGGAACGGGGCCCGGCATCGGGTCACGGCCCGCTTGAGCCGTGACCGGGCCGACGGGCGGGGGCGTGACTCCGCCCGCAGGGCACTCCCCGCACGGCCCGCGAGTCCCTCACCCCCACGGACGCGGCGGCCGGGGGCCGCCCCGGCTCACTCCTCCGGGTACCGCCGAGGCGTCCAGACGATCTCCTCGCCGTCGCCGCGCCGTACCGCACGCGTCTGGGACGAGCCGACCAGCAGGATCGTGCGCATGTCGACCTCGGCCGGGTCGAGGGTGCCGAGCCGTACGATCCGGACCTGCTCGCCGGGGCCGCCGACGTCCCGGGCGACCACGACCGGGGTGTCCGGGTCCCGGTACTCCAGCAGCAGGTCGCGGGCCTTGCCCACCTGCCAGGTGCGGCTGCGGGAACCGGGGTTGTACAGGGCCAGCACCAGGTCCGCCGAGGCCGCCGCGCGCAGCCGCTCGGCGATGACCTCCCAGGGCTTGAGCCGGTCGGACAGGGAGAGGGTGGCGTAGTCGTGCCCGAGCGGCGCTCCGGCCCGGGCCGCAGCGGCGTTCGCGGCGGTCACACCGGGCAGGACCCGTACCGGGATGTCCGCGTACTCCGCCTCCGAGGCGACCTCCAGCACGGCCGTGGCCATCGCGAAGACGCCCGGGTCGCCCCCGGAGACGACGGCCACCCGCCGCCCCCGCCGCGCCAGTTGCAGCGCGAACTCGGCCCGCTCGGACTCCACCCGGTTGTCCGAGCCGTGCCGGAGCTGCCCGGGACGCACCGGCACCCGGTCCAGGTAGGTCGTGTAGCCGACGAGGTCGTCGGCGGCGGCGAGGGCGCCCCGCGACTCGGGCGTCAGCCACAGCGGTCCGGCCGGCCCGGTGCCGACCAGCACGACCTCGCCCCGCTCCCGCACCGGGGGCTCCGCGTCGACCTGGCTCGGCAGCACGGCGACCGAGAAGTACGGCACCGACTCCGGTTCCACGTCCGCCAGTCCGGCCAGCCGCTCCCCGCTCATGGTGGCCCGCTCGACGTACCGGGTCTCGCCCAGCCGGCCCGAACCCTCCAGCGCCCGGCGCACCTTGGGGAAGGTGCGCCCCAGCTTCATCACCACCGCCACGTCCGTCGCGGCGAGCCGGGCGGTCAGCTCCTCCTCCGGCAGCGTGCCCGGCAGGATCGTCAGCACCTCCTCGCCCTCGGCGAGCGGCGTGCCCAGCCGGGCCGCGGCGGCCGACACCGACGTGACCCCGGGGATCACCTCGGTGTCGTAGCGGTCCACGAGCCGCTTGTGCATGTGCATGTACGAGCCGTAGAACAGCGGGTCGCCCTCCGCGAGGACCGCGACCGTCCGCCCGGCGTCGAGATGCGCCCCGAGCCGCGCGGACGCCTCGGCGTAGAAGTCGTCCATGGCGCCCTGGTAGCCGCCGGGGTGGTCGGTGGTCTCGGTGGTGACCGGGTAGACCAGCTTCTCCTCGATGTGGTCGGCACGGATGTGCTGCGCCGCGATCGAGCGGGCGATGGACCGCCCGTGCCGGGCGCTGTGATACGCGATCACGTCCGCCGCGGCGATGACCTCGACGGCCCGTACGGTCATCAGGGACGGGTCGCCGGGGCCGAGCCCCACCCCGTACAGCTTGCCGCTCATTCTTCCTCGCTCGCGATCGCGTTGAGCGCGGCGGCGGCGATGGCGCTGCCCCCGCGACGGCCGCGGACGACCAGGTGCTCCAGGCCGGACGGGTGCGCGGCCAGGGCGTCCTTGGACTCGGCGGCCCCGATGAAACCGACCGGGACGCCGATGACGGCGGCCGGCCGGGGCGCCCCCTCCTCGATCATCTCCAGGAGCCGGAACAGGGCGGTGGGCGCGTTGCCCACGGCGACGACGGAGCCCTCCAGCCGGTCCCGCCACAGCTCCAGCGCGGCGGCGCTGCGCGTGGTGCCGAGCTTCGCCGCCAGCTCCGGGACCGACGGGTCGGACAGGGTGCACAGCACGTCGTTGCCCGCGGGCAGCCGCCTGCGCGTCACGCCGCTGGCCACCATCTGCACGTCGCAGAGGACGGGCGCACCCGCGCGCAGGGCCTCCCGGGCCCGGGCCACCACCGCGGGCGTGTAGGACAGGTCCCGTACCAGGTCGACCATGCCGCAGGCGTGGATCATCCGGACCGCGACCTGGCTGACGTCGGCGGGCAGGCCCCCGAGGTCCGACTCCGCGCGGATGGTGGCGAAGGACTGGCGGTAGATGGCCGCGCCGTCCTTCTCGTAGTCGTACGTGGTCACGGTGGTGTTCTCGCTGCTCTCGGTCGTCTTACGGCTCATGGGCTGATCGCCGCCAGGGCGGTGGCGAGGTGGGACGGGTGGTCCAGCGGTGCGGTGCGCGGCGGTCGCCGTGCGGTGACGGCGGACAGTTCGTACCCGCCGCCGGCCACGGCGACCACGTCGGCCCGGTCGCCCGCGGGGTGCCCGCAGCGGCGCTCGCATCCCGACCAGTACAGGGGGAGCGGGGACCGGCCCGCCGCCGCGAGGGCGCGTTCCGCGTCCGCCCGTACGTCGGCCCGGGACTTGGCGCATCCCGGCCGGCCGATGCACGCCCCGACCCGCAGCCAGGGCGAGGCGGGATCGGTGACGAGACCGGTGGCGGCGAGGCCGGCCAGGAGATCCGCGGCGTCGGCCTGCGGGGAGAGGGGCACGACCACCCCGCGCCACGGCGTCAGCCGCAGTTCGCCGTCGGCCGCCCGGGTCAGCTCCCGCCACTGCGGCGGCGTGAGACGGCCCAGCGGGACGTGGACGGACAGGGCGGATCCGGCGGCCCCCGGGGGCGGTCCCGCGCTGCTCTCGGCGGCCACCGAGGTCCCGGCCGCGCAGCCGACTCCCGCGGCGTCCAGCCGCCGCCGTACCGCCCGGGGCAACTCGCCGGGAGGCACGTCGAGTTCGTCCACCCGCCAGGCGCGGGAGCCGCTCTCGCGCACGAGGTCGAGGAACGCCTCCGCCGCCAGCACCGCGGCCCGCGCCGCGTCGCCGGCGGGGACGCGCAGCACCTCGCCGCCCGAGCCCAGCCCGAGCAGCGCGGCGCCGTCCGCCGCCGCCCGCACGGTCACGTCGGCGCCGAGCCCGGCCACGTCCCCGCGCCCGTCGTCGAGCGCGAACAGGAACCGCCCCGACAGCCCGGGAGCCGCCTGGCTCGCGCACAGCGCCGCGTCCAGGTCCGTCAGCCAGGGCCGCACCTCGCGCAGGCCCCGCCCGTCGAGCCCCGACAGCGGCGAGGCCACCACGTTGCGGACCCGCTCGTGCGTGTACGACGGCAGCAGACCGGCCGCGTCCAGCAGCCCGGCCAGTTCGCCGCCGCACGCCTGACGCAGCCCGCGCAGCTGCACGTTGCCGCGCGAGGTCAGATGCAGCTCGCCGTCGCCCAGCCGCCGCGCCGCGTCCGCGAGGACCTCGGCCTGGCGGACCGTCACCACACCGCCGGGCACGCGGACCCGGGCCAGGGCGCCGTCGTCCGCCGTGTGCAGCCGCAGCGTCCCCGGGCAGGCGTCGCCGCGCACCCGTGAGGCCACTGTGGCCTGGGGCGATGGACGAGGGGCAGCCGTGGACATGGCGGCGAGCATACCGACCATCACATCGGCTGTACGCTCTGCCCTTTTCCCGCGCCCCTTACTATGCTTCGGGCGGATCATCAGGTCCGTCACCACCGCCACACGGCGACCAGGGGAGGAAGCCCGGTGAGATTCCGGCGCGGTCCCGCCACTGTGAACCCGGCCACAGACCGGGCAAGTCAGGAACTCCCTTCCCCCGGCTCCCCCCTCCGCAGGAGCCAGGGACCCCACACCACCACCCGGGGCGCGGACACCCCGAGGAAGGCCGACGCCGCATGATCCTCCTGCTGTCGACGTCCGACACCGACCTGCTGAGCGCCCGTGCGGCCGACGGCCCGGTGCCCTACCGCTTCGCCAACCCGGCCCGCCTCCCGCTCGACGACCTGCCCGGTCTCCTCGACGGCGCCGACCTGGTCGTCGTCCGCCTCCTCGGCGGCATCCGCGCCTGGCAGGACGGACTCGACCTGCTCCTCGCCGACGGCCGCCCGGTGGTCGTGCTCACCGGCGAACAGGCCCCGGACGCCCAGCTGATGGCCGCCTCCACCGTCCCGGTCGGCATCGCCGCCGAGGCCCACGCCTACCTCGCCCACGGCGGCCCGGCCAACCTGGAGCAGCTCGCCCGCTTCCTGTCCGACACGGTCCTGCTGACCGGCCACGGCTTCGAGGCCCCGGCGCCGGCGCCGAGTTGGGGACCGCTGGAGCGCGCCTCCCGGGGCGGCGACGGCCCCACGGTCGCCGTCCTCTACTACCGCGCCCACCACATGAGCGGCAACACCGCGTTCGTGGCCGCCCTGTGCGACGCGATCGAGGACGCGGGCGGCCGGGCGCTGCCGCTGTACGTGGCGTCCCTGCGGGCCCCGGAGCCCGAGCTCGTCGAGGAGCTCCGGGCCGCCGACGCCATCGTCACGACCGTCCTGGCCGCCGGCGGCACCAAGCCGGCCCAGGCGTCCGCCGGCGGCGACGACGAGTCCTGGGACGCGGGCGCGCTCGCCGCCCTGGACGTGCCGATCCTGCAGGCCCTGTGCCTGACCGGCTCGCGCGCCGCCTGGGAGGAGAACGACGAGGGCGTCTCCCCGCTCGACGTGGCCACCCAGATCGCCGTCCCCGAGTTCGACGGCCGCCTCATCACCGTCCCGTTCTCCTTCAAGGAGATCGACGCCGACGGCCTGCCCGCCTACGTCCCCGACCCGGAGCGCGCCGCCCGCGTCGCCGGCATCGCCGTACGCCACGCCCGGCTGCGGCACATCCCGGCCGCCGACAAGCGCGTGGCCCTGGTGCTGTCCGCCTACCCGACCAAGCACTCCCGGATCGGCAACGCGGTCGGCCTGGACACCCCCGCCAGCGCGATCGCCCTGCTGCGCCGGCTCAGGGCGGAGGGGTACGTCTTCGACGACGTGCCGGGCATGGCCTCCGGCGACGGCGACGAGCTGATCCGCGCCCTCATCGAGGCCGGCGGCCACGACCAGGAGTGGCTCACCGAGGAGCAGCTCGCCCGCAACCCGGTCCGCATCCCGGCGGCCGACTACCGCCGCTGGTTCGCCACGCTCCCGAAGGAACTGCGCACGGCGGTCGAGGAGCACTGGGGCCCGGCGCCCGGCGAGATGTTCGTCGACCGCAGCCGCAACGCGGAGGGCGACATCGTCCTCGCCGCCCTGCGCTTCGGCAACCTGCTCGTCCTCATCCAGCCCCCGCGCGGCTTCGGCGAGAACCCGATCGCGATCTACCACGACCCGGACCTGCCGCCGTCCCACCACTACCTGGCCGCCTACCGCTGGATCGCGGCCCGTGCCGAGGACGGCGGCTTCGGCGCCGACGCGATGATCCACCTCGGCAAGCACGGCAACCTGGAGTGGCTGCCCGGCAAGAACGCCGGCCTGTCCGCCGCCTGCGGCCCCGACGCCGCCCTCGGCGACCTGCCGCTGATCTACCCGTTCCTGGTGAACGACCCGGGCGAGGGCACCCAGGCCAAGCGCCGTGTGCACGCCACCCTCGTCGACCACCTCGTGCCGCCCATGGCCCGCGCCGACTCCTACGGCGACATCGCGCGCCTGGAGCAGCTCCTCGACGAGTACGCGCAGATCTCCGCCATGGACCCGGCGAAGCTCCCGGCGATCCGCGCCCAGATCTGGACCCTGATCCAGGCCGCCCGGCTCGACCACGACCTGGGCCTGGAGGACCGCCCCGACGACGACGGCTTCGACGACTTCCTGCTGCACGTCGACGGCTGGCTCTGCGAGGTCAAGGACGCCCAGATCCGCGACGGCCTGCACGTCCTGGGCAACCCGCCCGCCGGCGCCGACCGCGTCAACCTCGTCCTCGCGATCCTGCGCGCCCGCCAGATCTGGGGCGGTACGACGGCCCTGCCCGGACTGCGCGAGGCGCTCGGCCTGGACGAGTCCGCCGCGACCCGCACCACCGCCGACGAGGCGGAGGAGAAGGCCCGCGCGCTGGTGCAGGCGATGGAGGACGCGGACTGGGACCCGGCCGCCGTCCCCGCCGTGGCGGCGGGTGTCCCCGCCGAGCGCGCCGAACAGGTCGCGGCCATCCTCCGGTTCGCGGCCCGCGAGGTCGTCCCGCGCCTGTCGGGGACCACCGGCGAACTCGACCACGCGGTGCACGCCCTGAACGGCGGCTTCGTCCCCGCCGGCCCGTCCGGCTCCCCGCTGCGCGGCCTGGTCAACGTGCTGCCGACCGGCCGCAACTTCTACTCCGTCGACCCCAAGGCCGTCCCCTCCCGGCTGGCCTGGGAGACCGGCCAGGCCCTCGCGGACTCCCTCCTGGAGCGCTACCGCACCGACCACGGCGCGTGGCCCACCTCCGTGGGCCTGTCGCTGTGGGGCACCAGCGCGATGCGCACGGCCGGCGACGACGTGGCCGAGGCGCTCGCCCTGCTGGGTGTCCGCCCCGTCTGGGACGACGCCTCCCGCCGCGTGACGGGCCTGGAGCCGATCCCGCACGAGGCGCTGGGCCGCCCCCGCATCGACGTGACGCTGCGCATCTCGGGCTTCTTCCGGGACGCCTTCCCGCACGTGATCGGCCTGCTCGACGACGCGGTCCGCCTCGCGGCCTCGCTGGAGGAGCCCGCCGAGGCCAACCACGTCCGGGCGCACGTGCAGGCGGACCTGGCCGCCCACGGCGACGAACGCCGCGCCACCACCCGCATCTTCGGCTCCCGCCCCGGCACCTACGGAGCCGGCCTGCTGCAGCTCATCGACTCCCGCGACTGGCGCACCGACGCCGACCTCGCCGAGGTCTACACGGTGTGGGGCGGCTACGCCTACGGCCGCGAACTCGACGGCCGCCCGGCCCGGGACGAGATGGAGACGGCGTACAAGCGGATCGCGGTCGCGGCGAAGAACACCGACACCCGCGAGCACGACATCGCCGACTCGGACGACTACTTCCAGTACCACGGCGGCATGGTCGCCACCGTCCGCGCCCTGCGCGGTACCGCCCCCGAGGCGTACATCGGCGACTCCACGCGCCCCGAGACGGTCCGCACCCGCACCCTCGTCGAGGAGACCTCCCGGGTCTTCCGCGCCCGGGTCGTCAACCCCAAGTGGATCGAGGCGATGCGCCGCCACGGCTACAAGGGCGCCTTCGAACTCGCCGCGACGGTGGACTACCTGTTCGGCTACGACGCCACGACCGGCGTGGTCGCCGACTGGATGTACGACAAGCTCACCGAGGCGTACGTCCTGGACCCGGCCAACCGGGAGTTCCTCCAGCAGGCCAACCCCTGGGCGCTGCACGGCATCGCCGAGCGGCTGCTGGAGGCGGAGTCGCGCGGCATGTGGGAGAAGCCGGACCCGGCGGTGCTGCAGGCGCTGCGGCAGGTGTACCTGGAGACGGAGGGCGACCTCGAGGGCGGCGACTGACACCCCGCCCTCCCCCACGGACCTCTCCTCGCCGCCCGCCCCCGGGCCGCGCCCCGGCCTCCCGGCGGTGCGAGCGGGACGTGACTCCATGGTCCTGGAGCTCCCTTCAACGGCCCCGGTTCTCCGGGGCCGTTCGCCTGCCTCCCGGTCCGCCGCATGCCCGTCAGCCGATGTACGGCAACAGGGCCGTCGCTCTCCGTTCTTCGACCCGCCCCGTCCGGATCCGGGGCGCGGTTGCCGGGGCGGTTTCCGGGTGCCGGGTCCGTCCCGTCAGCACGACTGCCGGGCACCCTCGTGGGGGGCCCGGCAGTCGTGGCCGGCGTCAGCCGCTGCGCGTCAGCTGCTGGGCATCAGCACGCTGTCGATGATGTAGACGTTGGCGTTGGCGGTCTTGACGTTGCCGCAGACGACCTTGGCGGAGTCGTTGACGGTGTACGACTCGCCGGAGCCGGACGTGGTGAGCTTCGACTTCTCCAGCGTCTCGAAGGAGCCGTTCTCCAGGTCCTTCGGCGCGAGCTTCTGGCCGACGACGTGGTACGTGAGGATCTTCGTCAGCTGCTCCTTGTCGTCGAGCACCTTGTCCAGCGTGGCCTTGGGGATCTTGGCGAAGGCGTCGTTGGTCGGGGCGAAGACGGTGATGTTCTCGGCGTTGTTGAGGGTGTCGACCAGGCCGGCCTTCTTCACCGCGGACACCAGCGTCGACAGGGCCGGGTTGTTGGAGGCGGCGGTGGCGACCGGGTCCTGGGCCATGCCGTCGAAGGAACCGGCACCGGTCTTGGGCACCGCCGAGCAGGCCTCACCGAACGGCTCGTCCGCCGAGGAGCCGCTCTCCGACCCGGCCATGCCGTCGTCCGACGTGGAGGCGGACGCCGACGCCTTCGACGAGGTCTCGGACGAGGCCGAGTCGCTGCCGCTGTCGGAGCAGGCGCTCAGTGCCAGCGGCAGGACGGCGGCGGCGGCCAGGGTGACGGCGGTACGGCGGATACGGGTGTTCATCTGTGGCTCCTGTTGGTGGAAACAGCTTCACTGGCAGCGCTTAAGCAGGAATTCCGAGCGCGGGAATCCGGTGTGGTTCCTCGTTCTCGGTCCCGTTCTCGGTCACGTGGGGAATCCGGTCCCGAAGCCCGGGCGGATTGGTCGTTCCCACGATCGGATGAATTCTTTTCAGGGACCCATCCGTGCCCCCCTCCGGCTACGGATCACAAGAAAAACCGCTGAGCAACGGCGCGCCGAGGCGCCTTCGCCCCCGCGGTCGCGCGCGATCGCCCCGCCCCGCGGAACGGCCGCGTCACGGCGGCGGCCCGGCGGTGCCGAACCTCCAGGAGACCGGACGAGAGGAGCCGCCCAGTGGCGGGCGCCCGCACCCCGAACGCACCACCGGACAGCACCGGCCACGCCAGCGGCGGCACGGACGACGGCCTGCTCGTGGTGCGCGCCGCGGAGGGCGACGAGGACGCCTTCGCCCTGCTCGTCCAGCGCCACGCCCCGGCGCTGATCCGGCTCGCCACGGGCCTGCTCGGCACCGCGAGCGAGGCGGAGGACGCCGTGCAGGAGGCCTTCCTCAGCGCCTGGCGGCGGCTGCCGGAGTTCCAGGGTCGCTCCTCCTTCGGCACCTGGATGTACCGGATCGTTACCAACCGCTGCCTGAACGTGCTGCGGGCGCGCAGACCCGTGACCCCGCTGGAGGCGGTGGGCGACGTGGCCGCGGCCGAGCACAGCACGTCCCCGGCCCGTATCACCGAGGCGAGGGACGCGGTCCGCGAACTGCGGGAGGCCCTCGGCCTGCTGTCGCCCGAGCAGCGTGCCTGCTGGGTGCTGCGGGAACTGGACGGCCGCCCCTACGGCTTCGTCGCGGACGCGGTCGGCATCAGCCAGGAGGCCGCCCGCGCCCGTGTCTTCCGCGCACGCCGTTGTCTGACACGAGCCCTGGGGGCCTGGCGATGAACGCCCGCACCGACCCGCCCGCCTTCGACCCCGGCGGCGACGACGAGCTCCTGCCGTGCGGACGGCTGCTGTCGCAGACCTGGGACGCCTGGGAGCAGCGCACCGACGACCCCCACGTCCGGTCCTGCCCCTCCTGCCGCCAGGCCGTGAGCGGACTGGACGCGCTGGAGTCCGCCGTGCGCGGCCTGCGGGAGACGGCCGGCTCCGCCGCCCACGACACCGAGTCGCTGACCCGGCGCGTCATGGACCTGGTGCGCCTCGAACTGCGCCCGGGCCGCCCCCTGCCCCTCGGCGACCCCGCGGAGGACCTGTGGATCACGGAGGCGGTCGCGGCCCGTACGGTGCTCGCGGCCGCCGAGACGGTCCCCGGGGTGCGGGCCGGCTCCTGCCGCCTGGTCCCCGTCGCGGCGGGCGAGGACGCCGGAGCCGCCCCGCCCAAAGCAGGGACCGGCGGCGCCGTCGTGATCCGGCTGGACGTCCACGCCCCGGCCGGCCTCTCCCTGCCGGACGTCGCCGCGCGGGTGCGTGAGCGGGTCCGGGAGGCCGTGGACCGGCAGCTGGGCATGCCCGTGGCGGCCGTGGACATCCGTGTCACCGACGTCGTCCCCGCCCCGGGCGACGCTGAGCAGGAAGGCCGTACGCCATGACCGCCCACCGCCCGAACACCCCGCCCCCGGCGCTCGCCGAGGAGGTCGCCCGGACCGTGGAGGCCGTGGCCGGGGTGGCCTTCCTGAAGCCGGGTCTGGCCGGACGGCTGCGCTCCGCGCTGTCCCGCCCGGCGGGGCAGCACCCCGCCCGGGAACGGCCCTCCGGTGTGCGGCTGACCGGCCCGGACGACGGCGGCTCCTGGCACATCGAGATAGACGTCGTCGTGGACCGCCGGGCGCGGGCCCTGGACGTGGCCCGTGCCGTCCGCGGCGCCGTCGGGACCCTGCTGGCCGCCCTCGTGCCCGACCGCCCGGCCCCACGCCTCACGGTGACGGTCACGGGCCGCGTCTGAACCCCGGGGGCGGCCAGGTACCTTCGGGCGGGTACCGGCAGACACGGAAGGGGGCCGACGGCTCGACCCCCGGGCCCTCGTACTGCGGGGTTTTCGGCCGTCTCCCTGACCGTTTCGGGCGACACATCCACCGATCCCCGGCACTCCGATAACATGTTCGAACTCGCGATGGGGTTCCCATCGCTTGGCGACCACCGAGCCATTCCGATGAAGCGGCCGACAGACCGACAGCTGGAGCATCGCGGGTGATTGCGCGAATAGGCGGCACGACCTCTTCGGCCGCGTGGCGTTCCTGGCGCGTGATGCTGTGGGCCACCGCGGGCGTGGTGGCGTGCGGTTTCCTCGTCGCCCTGGAGATCGCCGCCCGCCACTACGGAGAAGCGGGCCCGATCACCAACCAGGTGCAGGCCCTGGTCCTCGCCCCCAAGGCCGGTCCGCTGTACGGCGGTCTGGTGCTGATGATGGTGGTGCTCACCTGGCGGCAGCGGTTCATCGCGGCCGGTGCCGCGCTCGGAATCGACATCGTCCTGCTGCCGGTGCGATGGGCCCTCGACGTCCGGATGACCGACGGCCATCCCTTCGGCACCGGCGCGCTGTGGGTGATGCTCGGCACGGCGGTCCTCGCCCTCACACGCCGCACCGGCCGTGACCGCGCCCTGCTGCTGAAGGGCGTCGGGCTGGGCCTGTTGCTGGTCGCCGCGCGCAAGACGGGCGACACCTGGCTGCTCATCACCGCGAAGACGCATCCGACGGTGCTCGACCAGTACGTGGCCACCGCCGACCACGCGCTGGGCAATCCCTCGTGGCTGGCCGGCCGGATCGTCGAGGCCACGGACCCGTTCAGCACCCAGGTCCTCCAACTCGTCTACGCTCAGCTGGCGGTGGCCGCTGTCGTGGTCGCCTTCCACCAGCTGCGCGACGTGGCGGCCGAGGGCCGTTTCCCCAGGCACCACCTGGTGCGCACCTTCGTGGTGATAGGCCTGCTCGGGCCGGGCATCTACATGCTCTTCCCGGTCGTCGGACCGGTCTTCGCCTACGGCCCGGGCGCCTCCGGCACCGGCGGGCCCGAGTGGGCGGCGGCCAACCTGTGGCCGCACACCCCGCTACCGGTCGGCACCCCGCTCCCGATGCCGTACGACGGGATCACGCCCCGCAACTGCATGCCCAGTCTGCACACGGCGTGGGCCGTCGCGATCTACGTCCACACCCGCCGGGCCCCGCGCGCCCTGCGGTACGCGGGCACGTTCTGGCTGGTCGCCACCCTCGCGGCGACACTGGGTTTCGGCTACCACTACGGCGTGGACCTCATCGCGGGCGTGGTGTTCGCGCTCACCATCGAGGCCGCGCTGCGCGCGCACGCACACGGCTGGGACCGGCCGGACATCCGGCTGGTCGCCTACGGCACCGCGGTCTTCGCCGCGCTCCTGGTGGCGTACCGCCACCTGCCGACGGAGATGGCCGCCCGCCCGGAGCTGTCCGGGCCCCTGCTCGTCCTGGCGATGATCTCGGTGATCTACGGCTACGTGAGGACGACCGGACCGCGCGCCCGGACCCTGGACGACGACTCGGCCCCCACGGGAGGGCCGCGTCCGTCCCCGGCCGCGGCACGGTGAACACGGGCCGGTGACCGGCCCGGGGGTCAGGCCGCGGCCGACGTGCCCGGGGCGGCGAGCCCCGGTGCGCCCTCGGACGGCAGGGTCTCGTCCGGCCCGAAGTCGGGGGCCTGGAAGGGGTTCGTGGCCGGAGTGGGCGAGGCCGTGTGGGAGGAGCGGGGCTGCCCCTCCGGGGCGGAGAACGACGGCGTCAGGTCGATGAGAGGTCTCTCTTTCGTAGCGGCCCCACCGAAGGGGCCTGAAGGTGCCCTGGCCGGGCACAGCGCTTCTACAGCTTGGTCATCTTCGCGTACGGGCTCAGGATGCGCATCCGCGTCGATCCGAAGTCCACGAGTGCGGCGATCCCGTCCTCGATGCCGATGACCCGTCCGAGGCCGTACACGTCGTGTGTGACCTGGTCGCCCATGGCGAAGTGCTTGGGGGCCGGTGCGACGGGGGCCTTGAAGGGGCTGGTGGGCAGATGACGCTTCTGCGCCGCGGGTTTGGTCATGTCTCAGTATGCGCCTCTGAGTGACCCGCGTGATGTGGCTCTCGGCACAGATTCGGGCCGGCACCGCCGGGTCACCTCCCTGACCTGCGGTTTCGCGAACCGATGCGCGGAAAGTCGGTGCAGCACTGTGCCCGTTCCGGGCCGGCCGCCGCCCCCGACGGCGCCGCGGCCACGGCCCGTGCCCCCGGACTCAGCCGGCACCGGCGCCGGACCGGCCTGCCGCCTCACGGGCCGCACGGCGGTACTCGGCGTTGATGCGCTGCGCTTCCTCGAGCTGGTCCTCGAGGATGACGATGCGGCACGCGGCCTCGATCGGCGTCCCCTGGTCGACGAGTTCCCGGGCGCGCGCGGCGATCCGCAACTGGTAGCGCGAGTACCGGCGGTGCCCTCCCTCCGAGCGGAGGGGAGTGATCAGGCGAGCCTCCCCGATGGCTCGCAGGAAGGCCGGGGTGGTGCCGAGCATCTCGGCGGCCCGCCCCATGGTGTACGCGGGGTAGTCGTCGTCGTCCAGACGGTCATTCAGGGGGTTGTCCGATGTCATGTCACCTCGCTGTGAAACGCGTCGAGGGGCCCTGGTGCCGTACGGCACCAGGGCCCCGAAGGAAATTCAACACCATCCGTCGGCCCTACTGCCTGGCCGACCTTCTGTTTCCGCTACCCGGCCCGGCAGGGCGGAGCGGGGGATCGCAGCTGCGTGACCGGGGACCACCATCCAATCCGGGGTCTTGCGGTACCCGGGCCGAGTGTTCCTCGCTCCCGGGCGATCCTGATGGCGTCTGCTCCTCCGTTTCTTTCCGAACCAACCACTGAACGAACTGGTACTGCTGTGGGCGGCTCCACACCAGGCGAGCTGCCCTGACCTGCGTACTTCGTATCCGGCTACCCGCCCGTCCCGTCTCTGGCGGGTTTCGTTCGACCTTGTCTGCAAGACAGACAGTACCCCTGTCGCCAACAAAAGTCTACTGTCGCCGGAGTAGATTTCTCGGACCTCGTGCGGAAGGAACCCTGACGTGCCGGGACCTCGCCGGTCCTGTTTCCACCCCGGGGGCGGCCCAGGGGGCGGTGGGCCGAATAAGCTCTGCTGTCATGTCGAACCCTGATGAGCTGCTCGTCGCCATCTCCGCCGCTGTGGAGTCCGAGCGGAGCAATCAGATGTCGCTGACCGTGGTCGTCGGCGGTGCCGTCATCACCGGCCGGCTGGCTCCGGAGGCCGTGTGGAGGGAGCGGGTGGCGGAGGTGCTGAAGGACTCCGACCGGCTCGGCCCGTTCTCGGACGTCTTCGCCCGCGGCCCGCGCAGAGACCGCTCCGGCCGCGGTGAGGCGCCCACGCATCTGCACTTCCACCTCGCCCGCATCCTGCAGGGAAGCCTCGGCATCCCGGAGACGGGCGGCATGTACCGCGTGGCGATCGAGGACGTCAGCGCCTGGACGGTGGGGGACGTCAGCTACTCCGACCGCTGAGGAGCCGTCCCCGTCCCGTCACATGACGACGGGGGCCCTGCCGACGCGCGTCGGCAGGGCCCCCGTCGGGTCCCTGTGGGCGGTTTCCCGCCCGTTCTCAGCAGGCCGCTGTCACGGGCCGCCACGCGGCCCGGGGCGCACTCGTCCCGCCGCCGGGGCGGGGCCCGGACGAGGACGGCGGTCCGTCGAGGACCTCCCGCAGCCGGATCCGGTCCGTGTACGCGGAGCCGGCGCGCAGATCGGTGAGCCGGACGAGGGTCACCAGACCCGTGCGCTGGTCGTCCTCGTCGCACACGGTCAGGTACGCGACCCCGGCACCCGCCATGACGGCCAGAGCCACCTCGACGGTCATGTCGTCACCGACCCGGGGCCCGTGGTCCTCGACCACGGTCACGGGGGCCGGGCCCGGCGTGCGGTACTGCGTCCGCGTTGGCGTCAAGGGGGGTCTCCTTCGCAGGGGGATGGTCGGCTGGACGGCCGCCCGGAGGCAGCCGGGGGGACGACAGCCCTCAGGCGGCGGAGCCGTTCCCGGAACGCCGCTGCGCCCTGGGGTGCCCGCTCGCGCCGGCGGGCCGGCCCTGGCCGCTGCGGCCCCGGGCGCCCCGGCTGCCCCGGGACGGCGAAGAGGCCCGGCGGGGGCGCTCCGCGGCGGGCTCGGTGAGGACCACCGGGACGCCGGAGGGCGCCTGGGCGCCGGTGATGCGGCTCAGCTCCGCCTCGCCCGAGCGGACCGGGGTGACGGACGGGGTGATGCCGGCTGCGGCCATCAGCCGGGTCATGCCGCGGCGCTGGGCGGGGGTGACCAGGGTGACGACGCTGCCGGACTCCCCGGCGCGGGCGGTACGGCCGCCGCGGTGCAGGTAGTCCTTGTGGTCGGTGGGCGGGTCCACGTTGACGACCAGGTCGAGGCTGTCGACGTGGATGCCGCGGGCGGCCACGTTGGTGGCCACCAGGACGGTGACGTGACCGTCCTTGAACTGCGCCAGGGTCCGGGTGCGCTGCGGCTGCGAGCGGCCACCGTGCAGGGCGGCGGCGCGGACGCCGCTGCTCAGCAGGTGCTTGGTCAGCCGGTCCACGGCGTGCTTGGTGTCGAGGAACATGATGACCCGGCCGTCCCGGGCCGCGATCTCGGTGGTCGTGCGGTGCTTGTCCGTGTCGTGCACGTGCAGGACGTGGTGCTCCATCGTGTCGACGGCGCCGGCCGACGGGTCGACGGAGTGGACCACCGGGTCGGTCAGGTAGCGGCGCACCAGCAGGTCGACGTTGCGGTCCAGGGTGGCCGAGAACAGCAGCCGCTGCCCCTCGGGGCGCACCTGGTCGAGCAGGGCGGTGACCTGGGGCATGAAGCCCATGTCGGCCATCTGGTCGGCCTCGTCGAGCACCGTGACGGCGACGTCGTCGAGCCGGCAGTCACCCCGGTCGATGAGGTCCTTCAGCCGGCCGGGCGTCGCGACGACCACCTCGGTGCCCGCGCGCAGCGCGTGGGCCTGCCGGCCGATGGACATCCCGCCGACGACGGTGGCGAGCCGCAGCCGCACGGAGCGGGCGTACGGGGTGAGCGCGTCGGTGACCTGCTGGGCCAGCTCCCGGGTGGGGACGAGGACCAGGGCCAGCGGGCGGTGCGGCTCGGCGCGCTGGCCCGCCGTACGGGCCAGGACCGCGAGGCCGAAGGCCAGGGTCTTGCCCGATCCGGTGCGGCCGCGCCCGAGGACGTCACGCCCGGCCAGGGAGTTCGGCAGGGTCGCCGCCTGGATGGGGAACGGCACGGTCACGCCTTCGCGGCCGAGCGTGGCCAGCAGGGGCGCCGGCATCTCCAGGTCGGCGAACGACTCGGAGGCGGGCAGCGGGGGCGTGACGGTCTTCGGGAGCGCGAACTCCCCGCCGGCCGGGCGGCGGTTCGCGTACCCGCCGGAGCGGCGCGGGCCGTTGGAGCGGCCTGCGGCCGCGCCTCCGGTGGAGCCTCCGGTGGAGCGGTCGTACGAGCGATTGCTGCGTCCGCGAGGGGAACGTGTGCGGTTCATGGGGAACCTTCCTCGATGCAGGCACGTATCAAGGAATTTCCGCAGCAGAAAGAGCGGCGCAGGGAATCGCGAGAACGGGCCGGAAATGACAGGGTCGAATCACCCTGAGGACAAAGCGAGCTGGGGCCCGCACCCGAAAGTGCGGGCCCCAGCTGCGAAAAATGCGTCAGTGCTGGTGCGTCAGGCGGGAACGATGTTCTCGGCCGTCAGGCCCTTCTGGCCCTGCGCGATGTCGAACGACACCTTCTGGCCTTCGAGCAGCTCGCGGAAGCCCTGGGAGGCGATGTTCGAGTAGTGGGCGAAGACGTCGGCGCCGCCGCCGTCCTGCTCGATGAAGCCGAAGCCCTTTTCCGCGTTGAACCACTTCACGGTACCGGTAGCCATTTTGTTTCTCCTTCGGAGGCGGGGTCAGGAAAACGCCCTGTGCGTATTCCGTGTCGCCGTGTTGATCAGCCGTCGGAAAAACCTTCTGGCAACCACACCTGCAACAACTGATGAGGACAGTAGCACGTTGGCTTCGCCCGTGTGCGGTACGTTAATTCCGGCCGTCCGGGCCGGTGGGAATATTCGAAGCGCGCCGCTTCGATTTCTCATGCCGCCGTGACAGATATTGACTCCCCGGGGTGCAGTGCTACCGCCCGGTTCCCTCGCCCGCACCGCTGTGACCTCGCCCGCAGGCCCCCGTGCCGGGTGTCGACGCCGCACGGCGTGAACACCCCGCCCGCCGCCCTCGTGTGGCCTTCGTCTCCTTCCCCCGGAGGGTCGTGACCGTGCGTACACGTTCCGTTTGCAGCGGCCCGGGGCCGCTCACAGACTGACCGGATGACCCGTACGCACGGACGGTCCGTCCTCGCCGCGGCGAGCGGCCTCGTGTCCCTCGCCGTCCTCACCACGGGCTGCGGCGACTCGGGCGGGGAGCCGCGGGGCACCCGGACGGTCACCGAGACGACCACCGGCCCCGCCGCGACGACGAGCCGGCCGGACGAGGACGAGGGCACGGGGCCGGTCCGCACCTACCCGGGTGCCGAGGTCGTCACCGAGGCCAAGGGGTTCACCATGCTGCGCACCGACGACTCGGTGGAGAGGGTGGGCGACTTCTACATCCGCCTGCTGGAGGACGAGGGCTGGGACATCCTCTCCAAGTACGAGGGGGAGACCAGCGTGCACCTGCTGGCCCGCAAGGGCGACGACGGCCTGACCGTGCAGGTCAGCCCGGCGGGGTCCGGCACGACGATCTCGATCTCCTACTACGGCGTGTAGCCGGGGCCGGAAGGGCTCCGCCCCGGTCACCGGGCGAGCGTCGGTACGTCCGGATTCCCCGGAGCCCGCGCGCGCTCCGGGCGTCTCCCGCCGAGGTCGCCGACCACCCCCGCTACGAAGGCGCACAGTTCGTGGCCGAGCGAGCGTCCCGTGGCGGCGAAGAGGTCGGGGTAGAGGCCGGGGAAGGTGTTCTCGTCCACGATGACCGGCCGGCCCTCGCTCACGATCAGGTCGAACCCGACCAGGGGCAGACCCAGGATCCGCTGGGCCCGCCGGACGAGCCGGGCGTGGGCCGGCGGCACGTCGCACCCGTCGACGTCACCTCCCGCACCCCGAGGGTCGTACACCTTCCACACATCGGTGGACAGGCGGGTGAACCGGTGGGTGCGCTTGCGGTAGCCGTACATCAGTCTGCCGTCGAGGAGGGTCGTGCCGAGCCAGTCCCCGGGGCCGCTGCTCGGGCAGATCCGCTCCAGCAGCAGGGTGCCGTCCGAACGGGCCGCGACCTCGTGGTCCAGGAAGCCCACGAGGTCGCGCAGCGTCGCGAAGTCCTCCACCAGCAGGACCCCTTGCCCGTAGGAACCGAGCCGGGGCTTCAGCAGGGCGCGGCCCCACTCCGCGAGGACGGGGGCGGCGGCTTCCGTGTTGTGGTGGCCGACGAGGAGCGTGTCGGGCACCGGCAGTCCGGCCCGGGACAGCGCGAGGTGGGCCCGGTACTTGTCGAGGCACGTCGCGAAGCGCTCCGGGTCGGGGACGACGGGGACGTCCAGGCTGAGCGTGCGCAGCGCCTCCTGGGTGTAGCCGCCGGGGTCCCGTGCGATCTCCGCGTGCCAGACGTACAGGTCGAGGTCGTGCAGGCAGACCTCACCGCAGTGCACCCTGCCGTTGCGGATGCAGGAGCGGCGGATGTCCAGGTCGTGCACGAACTCCACGCCCGTCAGACCGGCCAGCAGCTCCCTCAGCAGCGCCTGCTCTCCGGCCGGGATCCGGCCGGCCTCGGCACGGGCGCCCGGCGGGACCCCGCCGTGGGAGAGGGCGGGCGGCAGGAACGTCCCGACCCTCAGCACGGGCCGGGCGCCGAGCGGGAAAGGGGCCGGCGACGGGTGCGGCCGGGAAGTCCCGGCCCTGCGGGGTGTCGTCGCCTGCCTGTTCATCGGCACCATCTCCGCCGTCCGGACGCGGTCGGGGCGTCGCCGTGCCGGCCTCGCTCTCTGCCCGGGAGTCCCGCCCCGGCGCGGCGGGCGGGGCCGCGCAACGCCGCGCCGCAGCGCCGCGTTCACGCCCTTCACCCAGGTCAGCACACCCCTCCGGCGGACGCATCTCGGCGACCCGGCCGGTGCCCGGCGAGCCCCCTGCGGGTGCGGTGTCGCCCGCATGGGCCAGCGCCGCGCGCCCCGCGGGCCCGTGGTGCGCACGGGCGTGCACTCTGAACCCCGGCGGGCGGCAACCGTGGTCGGTCCCGGCGGCGGACGGTCGCCCGCCCGGGCGGAGCGAGCGAACGGCGGGGCACATTCGTGCGGTGGCGAAACCGAGGGCGGCGGACCAGGGGCCCGGCCGAGCAGAGGGCGTCACCGGCCGCCAGAACCCTCTTCCTCCTCCTCGCCACCGAGAACCTGCTGATCAACTACACCTCCACCGCCATGAACGTGGCGCTGTCGGACCTCGTCCGGGACCTGCACACCACGCTGACCGGCGTGCAGGCGGTGATCTCGCTCTACGCCCTGGTCGTCGCCGCGTTCCTGATCACGGGGAGCAAGGCCGGCGTCCGCCACGGGTACCGGCGGACCTTCCGTCTCGGCGGCGCGGTCTTCGCGCTGGGGGCGCTGGTCACCGCCTTCGCCCCGAGCCTGCCGTTCGCGCTGCTCGGCTGGTCCCTGCTCCAGGGGCTCGGCGTGGCCGCGATGCTGCCGGCCCTCCTGGCGATGCTCACCACGGCCTTCACCGGAGCCGTCCGCACGAAGGCGCTGTCCACCCTGGCCATGACGTCCGGGGTCGGCGCGACGGCCGGTCCCGTCCTCGGCGGCCTGATCACCGCCTACCTGAACTGGCGCGTGTCCTTCCTCCTCACGGCCGTGATCACCCTCGCGGTCACCTGGCTCCTGCGGCAGACGGCCGACGCCCGGCCTTCCCCCGCCCCCACCGCACAGCGCTCCGACGTCCTGGGGGTGGTGCTGTCCACGACCGGCCTGGCCCTGCTGGTCGTCGCGAGCCTGCTGGCGGGGCGCTACGGCCTCCTGAAGGCCCGCCAGGACTTCGTACTGTTCGGGCAGACGCTCCTGGAGCGCGGCGGTGTGTCGCCGGTCCCCCTCCTGTCGGCCGTCGGGCTGCTCGTCCTGACCGCCTTCGCCGGCTGGGAGCGCCACCTCGTCCGTGGCGGCAGGGACCCGCTGGTCCGGCTGTCGGTCCTGCGCGACCGCACCGTCCGGACCGGGACCTGGGCCCAGCTGATGCAGATCCTGGTGCCCGGCGGTGTGCTCTTCCTGATCCCGGTGTTCCTGCAGACGACCCTCGGACTCGACGCGCTGCGCTGCGGAGTCGTCCTGCTCCCGACGGCGCTGGGCCTGATGCTGGCCGCGGGCCCGACGGCCCGGCGCGTCGGCCGCGGGCGGATGACCCACCGCGCGGCCGCACGGGGGGCGTTCGTCTTCATGGCCGCCGGCTGCGCCGCCGTCGCCCTCCTGTTCACCCCCGACGCCCAGGGGGTGACGGCAGTGGGTCTGGCCCTCGCACCCGGCATCCTCCTCATCGGGATCGGCCGGGGCATGGCCACGACGATCACGGACCTCGTCCAGTCGGCGCCCCCGCCGGACGAGGTGGGCGACGTGACGGGCCTGTCGCGCACGGCCGGCTACCTGGGCAGCTCCTTCGGGGTCGCGCTCGCCGGTGCCCTGATGACGGCGACGCTGCTGTACGCGTTCGAGACGGGGGTGCGGGACAGCGCCGTCCTGACCGCCGGCCAGAAGGACACGGCGACGCGGACGCTGCAACAGCAGGTCCAGATCACGGCCGCCTCCGACGACGCCCTGCGCGCGCGGCTGACGGCACGCGGCGTCACGGGACCGGCGGCGGACGAACTGGTACGCATCAACGCCCGGGCGAGGGAGCAGGCACTGACGGTGTCGGCCGCGGGGATGGCCGCGCTGGCGGTGGTCGGCTGCTTGACGGCTCGGCGCATCCCGGCCGACTGACGGCTCGGCGTGTCCGGGTCGACTGACGGCTCGGCGCATCCCGGCCGACTGACGGCTCGGCGTGTCCGGGTCGACTGACGGCTCGGCGTGTCCGGGTCGACTGACGGCTCGGCGTGTCCGGGTCGACTGACGGCTCGGCGTGTCCGGGTCGACTGACGGCCCGGTGCGTCCGGGTTGGGTGACCGCCCGGTGCGTACGGGTCGGTTGGTCGACCGCCCGGTGTATCCGGGCCGCTTGACCGCCCGGCGTATCCCGGCCTCGGGTCTGACCACCGACGGCGCCAAGGCCTACAGCCAGAACACCTCCGGCGTCCCCGGCACCGCGGAGGCCGGCGACGCCTTCGCAAGGCCGTGCGCCCGGTCGACCTCGACCGGACCGGCAAGGCGGACCTCATCGCGGGCACCGCCCACGAGAACGGCTACGGCATGGTCACCCATCTGCGCGGCACCTCCACCGGCCTGACCACCCAGGGCGCCAAGAACATCACGGCCGCCGACGTGTCCCTGCAGGGCGGCACCGACATCAGCTCGCCGCTCCCCGAGAACCGCTACGAGCTCGGCTGGTCCGTCGCCACCGGCGACTTCGACGGCGACGGCGCCACCGACCTGGCCGCGGTGAACATCGCCGCTCCCGGCCTGAACGTCCTCAAGGGCCCCCGCTCCCGCACCGGCGTGGCCGCGGGCCTCAGCGGCATCGACACCCAGGACCGGACCGGCGTCAGCACCGAACAGATCACCGCGGGCGACGTCGCCGGCGACGGCAGGTCGGACCTGCTCGTCCTGGGCCAGGAGGAGATCACCGGCGGCCACCGCACCCGCGGCGTCCTCTACAAGGGCACGGCCTCCGGCCTCACGGCGGGCCCCGAGGTCGCCGGCGGTTACGCCGCGGTCATCGCCGACGTCGACAAGGACGGCCGCGCCGAGTTGATCAGCGGCGCCCGCGGCGAGAACGGCGGCGCGGGCGCGGCCTGGGTCCTGCGCGGCACCTCCACCGGCATCACGGCCACCGGCGCCAGGTCCCTAGGCAGCACGACACCGGGTGGACCGTCGGGCCTGGCGTACTTCGGCGACGTCCTGTCGGGCTGACCCACGTACACGCCGTGCGGTCCTCCCCACGGAGAACCGCACGGCCGCGACCCTGACCATCCCGTCGGGCGCAGGGACACCACCGGCCCCACACTGCCTCCTACGCCGGGAAGGGTGAATACAGTGATGTCCGGCCGAGTGAGAAGATCACGCTCGGGCCGGACGGGGCCTGGTTGAGCACCCACAGGCCGATCAGGGTGGCCACGGCGAAGACGATGGCGATCAGCACCGCGAGGATGAGCCGCCGCCGGCGTTCGCGGCGCAGCCACTCGCCACGTGCCGTGGAATAGGCGTCGGGGGCGGCCTGGACCCCGTCGGCCAGCGCCTGCAGGGCCTCGCGCAGCTCCCGCTCCGTGTGATCCGGGCTGGTGCGGTTCATCGCCGGGCCTCCATAGCTTGGGTCAGAGCGGTGGTGCCGCGTGACATGTGTGTTTTCACCGAACCGCAGGAGATGCCCATCGTGGCGGCGATCTCGCTCTCTTTCAGTCCGAGCCAGTGCCGCAGTACGAGCGCTTCGCGCTGGCGTGGTGGTAGTTGCTGGAGCGCGTCGACCAGAACGCGCTGGTCGTCGCGGAGCAGCGCGGTGCTCTCGGCGGACGCGGCGGTCTCGTCCGGTTCGGTCTCCGCGTGCTTGCGGGCGACCTGGAGGTGACGTATCCGCATGCGGATCAGGTTGCACACGGTGGACCGCAGATAGGCCTCGGCCGCCTCGACGTCCCGCAGGCGCTGCCACTTGCGGTAGATCTGGTAGTACGCCTCGGCCACCACGTTCTCCGGGTCGTCCGCACCGAGCAGGTGGGCGAGCCGCAGCATCGAGGAGTAGTGCAGCTCGAACAGCCGGGCGAGACCGGCCTCGCGTTCCAGGTCGGCCGGAGGTGTCGGCGCGGGCGAAAGGGGCTCGGCAGGGGGCTGAGCCGGCTGTCCGACGGGAGGTTCCTGTACGGATGTTGTCTGTCTGCGTCTCACGGGTTGTCTGCTCCACTCTCCGGGCGCCACCTCACGGTCAGGCGCGACGGCAGGTCGGTCAGATCGGCGCTGCGCGCGACGCCGAGGCGTTCGAGGGCCGCGGTTCCGGCCACAGCGACGGTCAGATTGAGCAGCAGGGCCGCAAACCCCGCGTAGATCTCCACTGGTCCGAGACCGAGCGGCACGACGGGGGAGAACCCCTCGCGCACGACCATGAAAGTCCCGGCCACCATGCCCACGCCCCATCCGGCGAGCAGCGCCCGCGGATGCAGCCGCCCGGTGAAGAGCCCCACGGCCACTGCCGGGAAGATCTGCAGGATCCAGACCCCGCCGAGGAGCTGGAGATTGATGGCGTCCTGGTCGCGCAGTCCGAACACGAAGGCCACCGCGCCCACCTTCGCGGTGAGCGACACGGCCTTCGCGGTGCGCACCTGCCGCTTGGGCGTGGCCGTGGGGTGGAAGTACTCGACGTACACATTGCGTACGAAGCTGGTGGCGGCCGCGATCGACATGACGGCGGCGGGGACGAGCGCCCCCACGGTGATCGCGCCGAACACGAGCCCGGCCAGCGGACCCGGCATCAGCCGGTCGACCAGCATGGGCACCGCGGACTCGGCGCCGCCCCGGGGCGCCCGGACGCCGGCCGCGAGCGCGGCGATGCCGAGGAAGCCGAAGAGCGCGAGGAGGCCCGTCCAGGCAGGCAGCGCCACGCACGCCTTGCGCAGGGTGCGCGGGCTGTCGGCGGCGAACCCGGCGGTGAGCACGTGCGGATACATCAGCAGGGCCAGCGCGGAACCGAGGGCGAGCGTGGCGTACGGGGGCTGCTGTTCCGGGGAGAGGACCAAAGGGGAGTGGGCCACGTCCGTGCCGCCGAGCCGCCGGGCCGCGCCCTCGAACACGGCACCGGGCCCGCCGAGCCGCTCCAGGACCAGCCAGGTGACGGCGGTCAGCGAGACGAAGACCGCCACCGCCTTCAGCGCGGAGATGACGGTGGGCGCGCGCAGCCCGTGCCGGTAGGTGGCCACGGCCAGCCCCGCGAAGAGCGCCACCATCACCAGGTCGCCTGCCGCGCCCCGGGGGTAGAGGCCCCCGGCCGTGAGCACGGCCCGTATGCCGAGCAGTTGCAGCGCGAGGTACGGCATCGTCGCGAGTATCCCGGTCAGCGCGACCACGAGCGCCAGCGGCGGTGAACCGTAGCGTCCGCGCACGAAGTCGGCGACCGTGACGTATCCGTGGCGGCGGGCCACCGACCAGAGCCGGGTCAGCAGGACGAAGGCGATCGGGCAGACGATCACCGTGTACGGCACCGCGAAGAAGGCGGCGGCGCCGTTGCCGTAAGCCAGACCGGGTACGGCGGTGAAGGTGTAGGCGGTGAAGATCGTGCCGCCCAGCAGCAACCAGGTCCATACGGGGCCGAGGCTGCGGTCGGCGAGCGCCCAGCCGTCCAGCGAGGGCAGCCGGTCGACGGGGTGCAGGCGGCGCGCGGTGACGGCGAGCAGCGACGCTCCGCCGATCACGGCGAGGAACGTTGTGGTCATGGCGCCATCCGCCATGGGTCACCTTCCCTGGTGTGCCTGGACCCTCGCCTCCTGGTTGCGCAGGAGGCCGGTTCGGAGGACAGAGGAGGGCGGAGAAACAGCAGGAAATCTTCTGGACATCCGCTGTCAACCGGTTCAGGCGTATGGGCAACTCTTGCACAGACCCACAGCGAGGGAGAGAGGAGTGCAGGTCATGGCACGGACCGGACGTCCACGGCTACGAAGCGTAGCCGTCAGCCTGCTGCTGCTCGCTCCCGCCGCGGGACTGCTGTGGATCCCCTGGTACGCCGGCGAGGGCCCAAGGCTGGCGGGGACGCCGTTCTTCTACTGGTACCAGCTCGCCTGGGTACCGGGGTGCGGCCTCTGCCTGCTGGCGGCCTACGTGCTGAACAGGCACGACGACCGTCACGGCCCTTGATCGGCGCCGCCTCCCCTCCCCGTATCGCTCCGCGTACCGCTTCGGAACATCTCGCGAACCATCCCACACACCTCCAGGTGAGGAGTCGCCATGCCTACGTCAGCCACGCCCGGATCCGCTCCGCCGGCGGCGGGCGGCCCGCCGTCCCGGCGGTCCCGCACGACCCCCGGTTCGATCCTCACCTGGACGGCCGTCGCGCTGGCCGGCGCGGTCGGCTGGGGAGTCCTCGCGCTCTCCCGCGGCGAGGAGATCTCCGCCGTGTGGCTGGTGATGGCGGCCCTCGGTTCGTACGCCATCGGCTACCGCTTCTACTCACGGTTCATCGCCCGCCGGGTCCTGGAGGTCGACGACACCCGCGCCACCCCGGCCGAGCGGCTGGAGGACGGAGTCGACTACCACCCGACGGACCGCCGGGTGCTGTTCGGCCACCACTTCGCGGCGATCGCCGGCGCCGGTCCGCTCGTGGGTCCGGTGCTGGCCGCGCAGATGGGCTATCTGCCGGGCACGATCTGGATCATCGTGGGCGTGATCTTCGCCGGCGCGGTCCAGGACATGATCGTCCTGTTCCTCTCCATGCGCCGGGACGGCAAGAGCCTCGGCCAGATGGCCCGGGACGAGATCGGCAGAGTGGGCGGTGCGGCGGCACTGATCGGTGTCTTCGCCATCATGATCATCCTGCTCGCGGTGCTGGCCATGGTCGTCGTCAACGCACTGGCCGAGTCGCCCTGGGGCACCTTCTCGGTCGCCATGACCATCCCCATCGCCCTCTTCATGGGCTTCTACCTGCGCTACCTGCGGCCGGGCCAGGTCGTGGAGACCAGCTTCATCGGCGTGGTACTGCTGCTGCTCGCCATCCTCGGCGGCGGCTGGATCCAGGACTCCTCGCTGGCCCAGTACTTCGTCTGGAGTCCCGAGACCCTGGTCTTCTGCCTCATCGGCTACGGCTTCGTGGCCTCCGTGCTCCCGGTGTGGATGCTGCTGGCGCCCCGTGACTACCTGTCGACGTTCATGAAGGTCGGCACCATCGCCCTGATGGCCGTGGGTGTGGTGATCGCCGCTCCGAACCTCAGGGCGGAGCCGGTGACCGAGTTCGCCTCGACGGGCGCCGGACCGGTCTTCGCCGGATCACTGTTCCCGTTCCTGTTCATCACCATCGCCTGCGGCGCCCTGTCGGGCTTCCACGCGCTGGTCTCCTCCGGCACCACCCCCAAGCTGATCCAGAAGGAGTCCCAGGTCCGGCTGATCGGGTACGGCTCCATGCTCACGGAGTCCTTCGTCGCCATCATGGCCCTGATCGCGGCCTGCGTGCTGGAACCGGGCCTGTTCTACGCCATGAACTCCCCCGCCGCGCTGCTCGGCCCGACGGTGGATACCGCGGCGGAAGCGGTGAAGAACCTCGGCTTCAGCATCACCCCGGACCAGCTCGCCGCGGCTGCCAAGGCCGTCGAGGAGGAAACGCTGGTCGGCCGCTCCGGTGGTGCGCCCACGCTGGCCGTCGGGATGTCGGAGATCTTCGCCGGGGTGTTCGGCGGGGCGGGGATGAAGGCCTTCTGGTACCACTTCGCCATCATGTTCGAGGCCCTGTTCATCCTCACCACGGTGGACGCGGGCACCCGAGTGGGCCGCTTCATGCTCCAGGACATGCTGGGCAACGTCTGGAAGCCGATCGGCCGCGTCACCTGGAAGCCGGGCATCTGGATCACCAGCGCTCTGGTCGTGGGCGCCTGGGGCTACTTCCTGTACGCCGGTGTCACCGACCCGCTGGGCGGCATCAAGCAGCTGTTCCCGCTGTTCGGCATCGCCAACCAGCTGCTGGCCGCGGTGGCCCTGGCCGTCACCACCACCGTACTGATCAAGTCCGGCAAACTGCGCTGGGCGTGGGTCACCGGCATTCCGCTGGCCTGGGACGTGGCCGTCACCTTCACCGCGGGCTGGCAGAAGATCTTCTCCGACGACCCGAAGATCGGCTTCTTCGCCCTGCGGGACAAGTACGCGCAGGCCATCGACGCCGGCCAGCTCCTGCCGGGGGCCACGAACATGGACGACATGCACACCATCGTGCTCAACAACACGGTCGACGGCGTGATCATGGCCATCTTCCTCCTGCTGGTCCTCATCGTGCTGGTCAACTGCGCGGTCGTCTGCGTCCGCGCCGTCCGGACCTCCGAGCCGCTGCCGACGAGCGAGGTCCCGTACGTGGCCTCCCGCATCGACGTGCCGGCGGAGCGGGAGGAGCCCCTGTCGGAGGTGCGGGCATGAGGGCCGCACGCTGGCTGCGGACCGTGCACTGGTACGTGCGGGAGCTGACCGGAGAGGCGGAGTACGACCGCTACTGCGAGCGGTACCGACGCCACCACCCGCAAGCGCCGGTACCGACCCGCCGGGAGTACCAGGTGCAGCGCGCTCTGCACCAGGAGACCCACCCCCAGAGCCGCTGCTGCTGACGCCGCGGCGACGACCGCGGGGCGGGCGCGCCGACCAGCCCTGACCGGCGCGCCCGCCCCGCACCACCCTTTCGTACCCGACCGGAACCAAGATGTTCAGACGCCGCACAGCCCTGCAGGCCCGCCCCGAACTCGACGATCAGCCCCTCCGCGTGACCCTGGCCCGGCTCCGCCCCACGGGACAGCTCCACGGTCTCGGCGCGGGCACCACGCGCCCCGTGTGGGAGCCGGTCGCCGAGTTGCTGCGCGCCACGGGGCGGGACTGGGACCGGCGTGTGCACCGGATCTCCGTACTGGCCCGGCACCTGCCCCCCGCGGTCTGCGCGCGCTGGGCCGCCGACCGTCCCGGCGACGGGGACGCCCTGGTCCTGAGCGCCTTCGTCCAGGTCACCAGAGCCGCGGCCGAGGGGCGGGCCGCTGCGGGCCCGGCCGAGCAGGCGTGCCTGCGCGCCGCCGACGTCTGTTCCGCGGACCCGACACCGTGGCTGGCTCTGCTGGACCTGATGCGTTCCTTCGCGGTACCCGTCCACGACGCCGTTCCCGTCTGGACCGAGGCCGTCTCCCGAGCCCCGTGGCACCGGACGGCCTACCACGACCTGCTGAGGTACCTATCCCCGCGCGGCCGGGGAACCGTCGCCGACATGCTGGACTTCGCCCGGCAGAGCGCCGCCCGGGCACCGTACGGATCCCCGGTCGCGCTGCTGCCCGTCGCGGCTCACGTGGAGATCGTCGCCCACCGGCTGCGGCAGTCGGTGCCGGGGGCGGGGCTCCTGTGGAACGAACCACACGTGACCGAGGAGATCGACACGGCCCTGAAGCAGTGGTTCGACTCCCGTGCCACCCCGCATGCCGAGGCACTGATGGACCTCAACATCCTCGCCTTCGCCCTGGTCCAGACGCACCGGCCCGCCGACGCCCGGCGGGTCCTCACACGGACAGGGCGTTACATGACCTCCCATCCCTGGGATCTCCTGCCCGATCCGGAACGCACCTTCCGCTACTGGAGCGGCCACTGAGCCGGCCGGCTGAAGGTGTTCCCGCCCATCGCCGGTTCCATCTGCGGGACGTCGTTCTCGGCGGTCGTGGCCTGACTGCCCGGTGACTCGCGCCGCGCTGGATCCGTCGCCGAACGATCGGCGGCCGGGGATCACGGTCGGGTGACGGGTCCCATGGACTGCCCGGCCCCGAGGCGGCGTTCGCGCAGCCGCCGCTGCCCGGATCAGAGCGCGCGACGTCGTCGAACGGTGCTTCACCCGCCCGTGACGCTGATCCGCCGCAGGGCGGTACGGCTCAGGAAAGGCGGACTGCGACGGATCCGTGTGCCTCCGACCGCGGTTGACCGGGGCACCTTTCCGACGTCGGGACGAACAGCACGCGGCTGGTCCGCCGCGCGGGCGCTGCCGAGCCTCGCCCCACCGGTATCGCACCGGTTCGCTCGACCGGTGATGTCTTGGTCAATCAGACACTCGAGAAGCCGTGGGGGGACGCCGTCGTGAGTTCGGCCCATACGAGCTGGCCGTGAGGGAGGCGGCAGGTGCCCCACCGGGAGCTGAGAGCCTCGACCAGGTGGAGACCGCGTCCGCCGCATGCGTCGCCTCCCGTGCTCCGAGGCGTCAGACTGCCGTCCCAGCCGAGCCCGTGATCCCCGACTTCGACACGGATGACGCACGAGGAGGCTCCGTCGCACACGACCTTCAGGATGTGCCAGACGGGACTCGCGCCATGCAGGACCGCATTGGTGACCAGTTCGGAGATGACCAGTGCGGCTTCCTCGGCACACTGGGAGTGACACCTGCGGCGAAGCTCGTCCGTCACCTGTCGCCGTGCCTGCCGCGGCGATTCGAGCGTCGCGGGGAGGATCCACTTGCTGGTGCACGCGGTACGGGACACGTCAGTGCCGAGGATGGACATAGCGGGCTCGCAGAGGGGTGAACGCAGCCTGTCTGTGTCAACGGCGTCCCCGCCTCACGCGAGGTGTCGTCCGCAGGCCACTGGGGGGCTTTGCATAAGAGTTGTCCTGCTGTGCGATCCGGTTGACAGCAGGCACCGGGTGGATTCCCCGGTCACTCCTGCCGATCCGAGAGGAACGGCCGACTGCCGCCAGCCGCCGCCTCCCGGGGGATCTCGCGTGCCTCCTCCAGCGGCTGCGGGTTGTCCGGTCGCCGACGTTCGCCTCACAGCCCCCTGTTCCGCGCCGGCACCCCGGAGAGCTTCCGGTTCCAGGACCTGCGGCACACCGGGCACATGCGCTCCCTCCGGACCCACCCTGAAGGACACGGTGGTGCGCGCCGGCCGTCGTCCGAGAAGGCCGCGCTGATCTGTCGGCACTCGGGCGAGGAGCACCGGCACGAGGTCGCCACCGGCCTCGGCGCCACGTCGGGCCACGCGAGCTGGAGTTGTACGCCACGCTCGCCGGCTTCGAGGTCACCGGGATCACCGACGAGTCCGGAGGCGGGGGTGTGACCGGCCCGGAGGCCCACACCGTGGCCCGGTAGCTGCGGGGGACGGGGAGGGGTACGTACGCCCGGTGCGTTTGGGGTGCGGGCGACCACTCACCGGTCTAGGCAACAAAGAACCCCCGGGCCTCTGACCTGGGGGTTTCGCATGGAGCGGGTGACGAGAATCGAACTCGCGCTCTCAGCTTGGGAAGCTGATGTTCTACCATTAAACTACACCCGCGCAAGACTCCGACCGAGTCGGTGTCCGAATGCTCAGCCACTCTACCTCATGCCAGGCCCCCGGTGTTCGCGCCGCGGGGCCTGATGATGTCTCAGGGATGGGATGCGGCTGCGGGGGAGCGGAGTTGGGGCGTACGGTGGGGGCCTCGCGGAGGGCCCGGGCGGGTCGGGCATGCCGCCTGAGGGTCGTCCCTTTGATCCATTACTGTGGCATTTGTCGTCAGGCGAGCAGCAGCCCGACGCGCCTCTTGGGGAAGGGACTCTTGGACTTGATGGAGCGCACCGTCGTCCGTTGTGCCGATGGGCACGTGTTCAGCACCGCTTCGTTCCCGATGCAGCAGGCCGAGCGGCTCGGCCCCGGGCGGCTGCTCCGGTGTCCGCGCTGTGCGCGGCTCCGGAGCGTCGTGCCCGTGAGCTTGCAGAAGCGGTAGCGGGCAGAGCGACGCGAGGACGGACAAGTACACGGGAGTACGTGCGCAGGCGCGTGGAGTCGTCCGGTTGTGGGCGCTCCGCGCGCCTTGCGTATCCTCGGGGCGTGCTTCTCTCAGACAAAGACATCCGGGCCGAGATCGACGCCGGACGGGTGCGGATCGATCCCTACGACGACGCGATGGTGCAGCCGTCGAGCATCGACGTGCGCCTCGACCGCTTCTTCCGGGTGTTCGAGAATCACCGGTACCCCCACATCGACCCCGCCATCGAGCAGGCCGACCTGACCCGGCTCGTCGAGCCGGAGGGGGACGAACCGTTCATCCTGCACCCCGGTGAGTTCGTGCTCGCCAGCACCTACGAGGTCATCAGCCTGCCCGACGATCTCGCCTCCCGGCTGGAGGGGAAGAGCTCGCTCGGGCGCCTGGGGCTCGTCACGCACTCCACCGCCGGGTTCATCGACCCCGGCTTCAGCGGGCACGTCACCCTGGAGCTGTCCAACCTCGCCACCCTGCCCATCAAGCTCTGGCCGGGCATGAAGATCGGGCAGCTGTGCATGTTCCGGCTCAGCTCGCCCGCCGACTTCCCCTACGGCAGTGAGCGGTACGGGTCGCGGTACCAGGGGCAGCGGGGGCCGACCGCCTCCCGGTCCTTCCTCAACTTCCACCGGACCCAGGTGTGAGCGGCGCGGACAGCGGGGGCACGGACAGCGGGAGCCGGACGTGAGCGGCATAGAAGACGTGAGCGGTGTGCGGGAGAACCTGACCTACGAGGCCTTCGGCGTCGCGGTGCGCGAGCTCGCGCAGACCATCGCCGACGACGGCTACCAGCCCGACATCGTGCTCAGCATCGCCCGCGGCGGCGTCTTCGTGGCCGGCGGGCTCGCCTACGCCCTCGACTGCAAGAACATCCACCTGGTGAACGTGGAGTTCTACACGGGGGTGGGGACCACGCTGGAGATGCCCGTCATGCTCGCGCCGGTCCCGAACGTGATCGACTTCTCCCAGAAGAAAGTGCTGATCACCGACGACGTCGCCGACACGGGCAGGACGCTGAAGCTGGTGCGCGACTTCTGCCTCGACACCGTCGCCGAGGTGCGCAGCGCCGTCGTCTACGAGAAGTCCCAGTCGCTCGTGAAGTGCGAGTACGTGTGGAAGCGGACCGATGAGTGGATCAACTTCCCCTGGTCGGTTCAACCGCCGGTGATCAAGCGCGCGGGGCAGGTGCTGGACGCCTGAGTCCCGGTCGTCAGCCCTGTGCGACGACCGTGAGAAGCACCGCCGCGTCCTCCAGTGCCTCCAGGCCGTGCCGGGCGGGCGGGATGACGATCAGGTCGCCGGCGCGGCCCTCCCGCTCGGTGTCGCCACTGGTGAGGCGGACGTGTCCGCGCAGGATCAGCAGGGTCGCCTCACCGGGGTTCTCGTGCTCGGCGAGGGCCGTGCCGGCGGTCAGTGCGAGGAGGGTCTGGCGCAGGGTGTGCTCGCGGCCGCCGTGGACGGTGGTGGCGCTGCGGCCGTTGCGCGTGGCGTGGGCCTGTTCCAGGTGTTCGCGGGCGAGGGCGTCGAGGGAGAGCGTCTTCTGCATGGCGTCAGCCTTCCCGTGAGGACCGGGCGGTGACCAGGGCCGCGTGGGGTACGAGTGGGAGGCATGGTGGTCCGTTCGTCCGTCCCGTCGGCCCGGCGGGTGTGCCCCACCCCCCGAGTGCTCGCTCCGTGCCTCCCGGGTTCGGTCGCCTGTGCGTGCGCCGGGCGGGTCTTCCGCCGCGGCGAGTCCGTGGCCCCCGGGCCCGCCGGGAGGGCCGTGCCCGCCCTCCCGGCGGGCACGGCACGCCCGTGGTCGATGGTGCGAGGGGTGGGTCAGATGACGCCCTGTGCCAGCATCGCGTCCGCCACCCGCTCGAAGCCGGCGATGTTCGCGCCGGTCACGTAGTCGCCCGGGGCGCCGTAGCGTTCGGCGGTCTCGGCGCAGGTGGTGTGGATGTCGGTCATGATGCGCGCCAGTTCGTTCTCGACCTGGTCCGCCTTCCATGACGTACGGGCCGCGTTCTGCGTCATCTCCAGGGCGCTGACCGCGACTCCGCCGGCGTTGGCCGCCTTGCCCGGGCCGAAGGCGACGCCCGCCTGCTGGAGCAGGTCGACCGCCTCGGGCGTCGTGGGCATGTTGGCGCCCTCGGAGACCGCCTTCACGCCGTTGCGGACGAGGGTGGCGGCGTCGGCGGCGTTCAGCTCGTTCTGGGTGGCCGACGGGAGGGCGACATCGGCCGGGACCTCCCAGACCCTGCCGCCGGGCACGAATCGCGCGGAGGCGCCGCGGCGCTCGGCGTAGGTGCTCACCCGGCCCCGCTCGACCTCCTTGATCTCGCGCAGCAGGTCGAGGTCGACGCCCTTCTCGTCGACGACGTAGCCGCTGGAGTCGGAGCAGGTCACCGGGTTGGCGCCGAGGGCGGCCAGCTTCTGGATGGTGTGGATCGCGACGTTGCCGGAGCCGGAGACGACGGCCGTCTGCCCCTCGAGGTCCTCGCCGCGCTCGCGCAGCATCGCCTCCGCGAACAGGACGTTGCCGTATCCGGTCGCCTCGGGCCGGATCAGTGAGCCGCCCCAGCCGGCGCTCTTGCCGGTGAGGACGCCGCCCTCCCAGCGGTTGGTGATCCGCCGGTACTGGCCGAAGAGGTAGCCGATCTCGCGGCCGCCCACGCCGATGTCGCCGGCCGGTACGTCGGTGTACTCGCCGATGTGCCGGTGCAGCTCCGTCATGAAGGACTGGCAGAACCGCATGACCTCCGCGTCGCTGCGGCCCTGCGGGTCGAAGTCGCTGCCGCCCTTGCCGCCGCCGATGCCGAGGCCGGTCAGGGCGTTCTTGAAGATCTGCTCGAAGCCCAGGAACTTGATGATGCCGAGGTTCACCGACGGGTGGAAACGCAGACCGCCCTTGTAGGGGCCGAGGGCGCTGTTGTACTCGACCCGGAAGCCGCGGTTGACGTGGACCCGGCCCTGGTCGTCCTCCCACGGCACCCGGAAGAGGATCTGCCGCTCCGGTTCGACCAGCCGTGCGAGGAGGCCGGGCACGGCGTACTCGGGGCGTGCCCCGAGCACCGGGGCGAGGGTGTCCAGCACTTCGCGTGCGGCCTGGTGGAACTCGGGTTCCGCGGGGTTGCGGCGCTCGATCTCGGCGCGCAGCAGGTCGAGCGAGAACGGGGAGGACGTCGGTGAGCTCACGGGGTCTCTTTCTGGCGCGGCTGACACCGGTACGGTGACCGGGGACGGGCGCTCGGCACCGTTGCCGCGCGCAGGACGACGGCCGCTCCGGATCGTATACGGCGGAACGGCCGGATCTTCAGTGTGACCCGGGCGTCGACGCGATACCAAGACTCGGGCCGAATCGACCGCTGATCGCCCCCGATCGCCCCCGAATCGCTCCCGGACCGCTTGCCGATCGGCGGTGGATCGCCCGGCCGGGAACGGGCCGGGAACGGGCCGGACAGGGGCCGGGCCGGGATCAGGCCGGAGGAGGGCCGGAAAAAGGGGCTCCGCGAGGGGAACCCCTTCCTCGCGTGCCTGGAGCCTCAGACGGTGCCCAGCTTCACGATCGACAGCAGCGCGATCAGCTGGATCGCCGACGCGCCCAGTGCCTTCGGCCAGGGCAGGTCGTGGGAGCGGCTGACCATCAGGGTCAGCAGCGCGCCGCCCGCGACCCACGTCGCCCAGCCCAGGATCTGCACGAACGTCGCGTCGCCGCCGGCGAACATCGCGAAGATCAGGCGGGGCGCGTCCGTGAAGGACATGATCAGCATGGAGAGGCCGACCGTGGGCTGCCAGGCGCCGTCGCCGCCGAGCTGGCGGGCCAGCGTGTGGGTGACCACGCCCAGGATGAACGCGCTCAGCACCATCGCCACGGCCGTCGTCAGGACGATCGGCACCGCGTTCGACAGGGTGGCGTTGATCGCGTCCTCGCGGGCGCCGTCGAAGCCGAAGACGGCGAGCAGGCCGTAGAGGAACGTGACGATGAGGGCCGGGCCCCACATCGTGTAGTCCCGCATCTGCAGGAACGTCTGGCTCGGGGAGAGGACGATGCCCTTCAGCAGGGCCTTCCAGGGCAGGCGCGGGCCGACCGGGCCGGGCGGCGGGGCGGCCGCGCCGGCGCGGTAGGTGTCGCCCTGGGTGTAGGGGTCCTCGCCGACGGAGAAGGCCTGGGTGTGGCCCGGGTTGTTCGCCGCGTACGGGTCCTGCGGACCCTGGGGGCCGGGTGGGGACGCGCCGTCGCCGAAGTACTCCGGCTCGCCCCGGTCGCCGTAACCGCGGCCGGGGGCGGCATGCGACTGCGGCGGCCAGGAGGGGCCGCCGCCGCTGCCGTACGGCTGCTGCTGCGGATACGGCTGCGGCGCCTGCGGGGAGCCGTACGACGGCCCCTGCGGCGTCTGCTGCCCGTACGGGGGGTGTTGCGGTCGCGTCTGAGGAGCGCCGTTGTCACGGCCGCGTCCGATCCTGAATCCAGCCACGTCTTCGAACGTACCTGGTCCCGGACGGCGGTGTGCCGGGCCCGGGCTCGTGGGCCCGGCTTTGCGGCCGAGCTGTGACATCCCTTAAGGGGCAGGGGCCTTGGGGATCCGTTTGTCGTCGGGGTTGGGCCGTACGGGTTACCCGAGGGGCCCGCCCGGGTCGGGGTGATCAGGAGTTGAGGGCGGTGCCGTAGCCCGGTGTGCCGGTCGTCGAGATGCCGGTCGTGGCCGGGCCGAAGCTCGTCGAGCCGGTGGTCGTGAGGCCGGTGGACGTGGCGCGCAGGGACCAGACCGCGCCGTCGGCGGCGTTCTCGCCGGGCGCGGAGACGGACAGGTCGGCGCGGCGGTCACCGGTGTGGTCACCGAGCGTGACGCGCTCGCCGAACCGGTCGCCGCTCTCCGAGGTGCCGGGCACGCCGGAGGTGTTCTGGGTGTACGAGGTGGCGCCCTTGGTGGTCAGGCCTGACGCCGAGCCGTACAGGACGGTGACGGCGCCCGCGGAGCCGTTCTCGCCCGCGGTGCCCACGACCAGGTCGGCGTGGCCGTCGCCGTTGACGTCGCCGAGCGCGACGTCACTGCCGAAGCGGTCGCCCTTCTCGGAGGCGCCGGGCACCCCGGCGGTGTCCTGGGTGAGGACGAGGGGTGCGCGGTCGGTGGCCTTGCCGCCGGGGCCGCCGTAGACGACGGTGACCTTGCCGCCGAGGGCGCCGCCCGGGTCGGCCGAGGCCTCACGGTCGTTGCCCACGGCGATGTCGGCGTGGCCGTCGCCGTCGATGTCGCCCACGGCGGAGACGAACCCGCCGGGCAGGTCCTGCAGCCAGTCGTTGTAGTTGCCGATCTCCAGGTCGGCCAGGCCGGTGGCGGCGGCGCCGTCGTGCGCGGTACGGCCGTGCAGGACCGCGCGGGGGTGGCCGTCGCCGGTGACGTCGCCGGAGGAGACGTGGGTGGTGCCGTACGACGAGGACCACCAGCTGTTGCGGCCGCCCGAGGCGCCGTTCGGCGAACCGGTCTGGGTGATCGGGCCGTTGACGAGCGTGAGGGTGACCGGGCCGGTGGAGCCGGCCACCACGTCGAGGTCGCCGTCGTTGTCGAAGTCGCCGGCGGCGAGGGTCCGGCCGTAGCGGTCGTAGTCGGTGTCGAACGGGCTGTAGAGCGAACGGGCGCCGCTCAGGCCGGTGCTGGCGCCCCAGACGATGGTGACGGTGCCGTTGTTGGTGTCGTAGGAGTCCTCGCCGGGCACGCCGACCAGCAGGTCGGCGTAGCCGTCGGTGTTGAGGTCTGCCGAGGCCAGGGCGGAGCCGAAGGCGTCGCCGTCCTCGGCGGTGCCGGGGATGCCGGCCGCGTTCTGGGTGAGGAGCGTGCGCGTGGAGGTCTTCGGTCCGCTCGTGCTGCCGTAGACGACGGACACCGCGCCCGCCTTCGTCTTCCCCGAGACCGTGGCGCCGGGCGCGCCGATCGCGAGGTCGGTGCGGCCGTCGCCGTTGAAGTCCCAGGGGGCGGCGGCGCCGGCGGCGTGGGCCGGGGCGGTGAGGGTGAGGGTGAGCGGGGTCAGGGCGGTGGCGAGCAGGACGGCGGTGATACGGGTCCGCATGGCGGTGGGTGCCTCGCTGGGGTGTCGTCGGGGGGTCACTGGGCGATGGCCCAGGCGAAGTCGGCGCCGCCCTTGAGGGAGACGTCGCGGGCGGAGACGAACGTCGCGCCGGAGGTGGTCAGTCCGGTGGAGGTGCCGCGCAGGACGGTGACCGCGCCGTAGCCGTTCTCGTAGCCCGCGCCGGTGACCAGGTCGGCCTTGCCGTTCTTGTCGAGGTCGGCCAGGCGGACGGTCATGCCGAAGGCGTCCATGGTCTCGCTGCTGCCGGGGACGCCGGCGGTGTCCTGGGTGTAGGACTCGGCGTTCCTGCCGGTGAGCCCGGACGCCGAGCCGAAGAGGATCGTGACCGAGCCGGCGTCCTTCACGGAGCCGAGGTCCTCGCCCCAGGCGCCGACGGCGATGTCGGCGTAGCCGTCGCCGTTGACGTCGCCCGCGCTGAGCGCCGAGCCGAACACGTCGTCGGTCTCGCCGGCGCCGGGGACGCCCTCGGTGTCCTGGTGGATGACGGTGGGCGTCTGCGCCGGGTCGGGGCCGGAGGGGCCGCCGTACCAGACGGTGATCTGGCCGCCCTTGTGGCCGCCGGGCTTCCCGGCGCGCGGGTCCTGGTGGTCGCCGAGGACCAGGTCGCCGTAGCCGTCGCCGTCGACGTCCGCGACGGCGCCCTCCTCGCCGTCGGCCAGGGGCATGCCGGTGGCGGCGTACTTGGTGCCGGTCCAGCCGTGGTAGCTGATCTCGCCGCCCTCGTCGCCGTCGACGAGGAAGGGGTAGACGCGCTCGGCGTCGCCGTCCCGGTCGAGGTCGCCGGCGAACACCTCGTACGTCGAGCCGAACAGCCCGAGGCTGGTGTGGCTGGCGGGGCCGCCGGTGCGGGTGAAGGGGCCCTTGTAGAGGCGGGTGCGGGACTGGCCGGTGAGGGTCACGTCCGGGGCGCCGTCGCCGTCGAAGTCGCCGGTCGCGGCGCCGGAGGAGAAGCCGCCCCACTCGGACAGGTCGGACGGCTGGGGCAGCCCCTTGCCGCCGTACAGGCCGGACCTGCCGCCCCAGATGACGGTGGCCGAGCCGACGCCGTCCCGGTCGCCGATGGCCTCGTGCGGCGCGCCCACGACCAGGTCGGAGTAGCCGTCGCGGTCCAGGTCGGCGGTGGCGAGGCTGCTGCCGAAGCGGTCGCCGTACTCGGCGGTGCCGGGAACGCCGGCGGAGTTCTGGGTGATCACGGTCTTGCGGGCCGCCGAGACGCCGGTCGACGAGCCGTAGAGCACGACGACGGCACCGGCGTTCTGCACCGTGCCGACGTCGGCGCTCATGGCGCCGATGGCGACATCCCGGTACCCGTCGCCGTTGAAGTCACCGGTGAGGCCGGACGGGGCGGCGGTGGCGGTCGGGGTGGCGAGGGTCGCGGAAAGCAGGCCGGTGGTGAGGGCGGTGGCCAGGAGGAGGGTGCGCTTGCGCAAGGAAGGGCTCCGGGTGGGAAGGGGAGGCGGGCCGGGACCTTCGGCCGCGGCCGGCAGCGGGGCGGGGTGGTTCAGCCGCCGGGGTGCGGGCGGAGCGTCGGGTGGCCCGTCGTCCGGGTGTCGAGAGCCTGGCGGGTGAGGCGGGTGAGGCGGGTGAGGCGGGTGAGGCGGGTGAGGCGGGTGTGGGTGAGGCGGGTGAGGCAGGTGAGGCAGGTGAGGCGGGTGAGGCGGGTGAGGTGCGTGTCTTGTCGACGGAGGGCCGGACCGTCCGTGTTCGCCGGGAGTCGTCCGGTGGTTCACGGGTGGTCGGCGATCAGGAGACCCCTGTGGGTGAGCAAGGGTTGTACGCGAGTTCGGTTGGTCTCGCGGGCGGTCGGGACGGCGCACCGAGGTGGTGCCCGGGAGCCGCCGGGGCCTCAGCCGGTCGGTGTCGGCCGGTAGCGCACGTTCACGGCGGCCCTCCGGTCGTCACCGTTGCGGAACTCCAGTGGTACGGGCAGGCCTCCGGGGTCGTCGAAGAGCCGGATGCCGTCGCCGAGGAAGAGCCGGATGCCGTCGCCGAGCAGCACGGGCACGTCGTGCAGCCCGTGCTCCAGGAGCTGCCGGCCGATGGTCGGCGAGAAGACCTCGACGTTCTTGCGGCCGGCCGCCTTCAGCGCGATCCGGACCGCTTCGGCGACGTCGCAGTTCAGGAACGTCACGCCGGGGGTGGGGTGGGCGTCCTCCGGGTGGTGCGTGAGCACGAAGAGGGGACCCTGCCAGGCGCCGCCGTAGATCGTGCCGGGGTCGGGGAAGGCGTCCCAGCCGGTCCGGCCGCCCAGCACGGCCCCGGTGGTCTCCGTGTACGCCTCGACGAGTCCGGGGTGGTCGGTCGCGGCCGTCACCCGGTCCATCGCGTGGTTCGGCCCCGCCACGAAGCCGTCCGGGGACATGGAGAAGTGCCAGAGCACCTTCCCGGCGGCGGTCTGTGGTGGCATGTCGTTCATGACCGGCCCCTTCTCTCCGGCCCACGGCTGTGCGTGGGTGCTCACGGCTGCGTACGACGGACCCGGTGGCGCAGATGCGGGACGCGGTCGCCCTGGATCACCGTGCGGGTCCTCCAGGAGGTGCTGGGAGCCGACCGAGCCAGGTACGCCGTTGCGCATCACCACGGAGGTCATCGCATGTCCTCGTGCTCGGGGCTCGGGGCTCGGGGCGCGGGGCTCGGGGCTCGGGGCTCGGGGGTCGGGGCTCGGATAACCCATGCGGAGAGGTGGGCCGGGCCGGTCCCCGAAACTCGTCGCGTGAGCCCCGGGGGGCACCCCTAGCCCTCCAGATAGCCCAGCGCGCTGTCCGGTCTGCACGCCCCGCAGGCCTTCACACCGTCGGTGAGGGCCCGCAGTGCCTCGGCCCGGCTGACGCCCCTGGACCGCTTGCCCCTGTTCCAGCAGCCGCCCGTGTGCACCTGCACGGGCGGGGCGTCACGGTTCAGCCCCTGCTCCAGCAGCCAGTCCGGCGCGGAGGGCCGGCGCTTCTCACCGTGCCGCTGCTCGGCCTGCCGCTGCTCGGCCCGCGCGATGGCCTGACGCACCTCGGCGAGGAGGAGCCCGAGGAAGGTCTCCAGGGTCCGCAGGCGGAGCAGGTCGGGCGGCAGGTCGGTCACGGTTCCAGCTTGCACCAATATTCGAACACGTGATCCCATCGAGAGGTGGCCAGGCATCGGGTCGAGTACCTCACGGACCGGCAGGAGCAGATCCTGCGCTGTATCCGCACGGCCATCGCCGACCGGGGCGAGGCGCCGACCGTCGCGGAGATCGCCGCGACGGTCGGGCTGCGCCCCTCGTCGGTGCACTACCAGCTGCGCGAGCTGGAGACGAAGGGCAGCATCGCGCGCGAGCCGGGCAGGGCACGGGGGATCCGCCTCGTGTGAGACCCGGTCGCTGATGCGGCTGTCGCCGATCAGACCAGGTGGGGTGCGCCAGACCGGCGTCGTGCCGCTGATGGCGGGGACGAGCAGGACCGGTCAGCCGCCGAGGCTGCGCAGCGGCGACTCTTCCTGGCGGTGGACGAGGCGCATGGCCAAGGCCCTGCACGAGTCCCGCCCCGGTGCGGACGCCGGTCCACGACACACACGTCGGAAGGGGGCGTCCCCGAGGAGGAGGGTGCCTGAAGTATGGGCGTCCTGCCGGACGCTGAGGCGGGGTGGCGCGACCGTTGTCACCACCGTGGGCTGGAAGGGCATCGGCCGTGGCACACGGCCTTGACGCATCCCCTCCGCGGGCAGCATCGCCGCCCATGGCGCGGGGATGATCGAGGACGTACCGCGCGCACTTCGACAGGACGCCAGTCGTTCCGCGCGGCGACGCCGAAGGCCGTGCGGGCAAGCCGCTGACGTCCTCGGCGGCCGCCACCGCCGCGCGGTCACCGGGCTGCCGGTGGCGGCGGTCCAAGCGCCGGCCGTGCGCGCCCAGCCCCTTCGACAAGAGCGCGACGATCGCTGTACGTACGGTGCTGCCACCCGAATTGACACCTGCCGATAAGGCCACTCACCGTATCGGCACTGGGAAGCGCACATGTGGCTGTTGTCAGTCGCTGCCCTGCCGAGTCAGAGAAGATCACCATGATCTTTTTGACGTCGCGCGTTTACACGAGACCCGCCCACGGGCGGAGTAAAGCGGGTTCCGCAGCGATACAGCCACGAGCATGTCCCCGTGGGAGAGATCTTTCCTTGTTACGTGGACGACTCCTCTGATGACACGAGGTGGCCTCGATCCGTCAAAGACCGAATCAAGGTTGCCGGAATTGCCGCAGGATTTCTGGTCGGCGGGTGCGTCATCGGCAGGATCGGCCTTGCGGATGCGGCCGGTGCGCTCTCTTATCTGGGTCGTTTGACCGGCTTCTTCATGCTCACTGCTGCGGCGATGGCGCTGGTATCCGTGATCGCAGTCATCAATTACTGGGGAAAAGCGGGAGAAGCGCACTTGCGACTCTCCGGTGCAGTCGTGATGCTGGGTTGTCTGACTGTGCTGGTCGCCAACCTCATGATGCTGGCAGTTCAGGCTCAAGGGGGCGACTTCACGCCGTATATGCCTGTGTGGATCATCCTGGTTCTCTGGGCCGTGTGGGCTCTGTGGGTCATGCTGCATCAAGAAAAGGTGTGGCGATTTCTGAAATCCCCTCGGAACTTTGCAATCGGTGTCTTCGTGACCGGCCTCCTGGCTGTCGCCAACTTTTCGTACTCGCAGATCTATCAGCCGTATGCCGCTCTTCCTCGCATAGATTCGACCGCTTCCTTCGGTACTCCGTCAGTGAGTGATGACGGAAATACTCTCGTTCCCTTGCGTATCCGGTTGAAGAATTCTGGCAAGGTTTCCGTCTATCTTGTTCGCAGTCTCTATTCCGTGCAGGGAATGCGAGGGGTTGTGACCGGGAAGCCGCGAGAGGAGTCGGACTGGAAGAGTGATCTCCTGAATGGTTGGACTGAAATCCACAGAAACGTGGCGGACGTCCGCCGCACTGTGATTGAATCCGGGCCGATCGCTCGGGAAGGTAATTACCTGGGGCCAGGAGAGAGCCTCTTCGAGGACAAGATCGTGGAAGTGCCAAAGAGGGCGCCTTACGATGCCCTGACGGCAGCAGTCTGGACGGATATCGCCCGAAAAGACAGGGTTACAATCCGTGTCAATGAGGCGCACTACTCATGGAACGAGAAGCTGGAGGAAGTTGATTACGCCCCCCGATGGGTTGCAGAATATCCGCTTCCGTTTGTACGGCAAACCTACGGCATGAAGTTGAGCAGCGCTGTCTTGGCTTACACTCGAAAGCCCAGGGTGCTCACCACCTGGTGGGTCCTCGATCCTGACGAACCGTATGTGGCGCACACTATTTCTGAGCCCGGCGAGGTGGGTAAAATGCCTACACCTGGGGACCTGGAATCCTGGAACAGGCGCTTCGGTCTGTCTTTCATCTACAGTGGAACGACTGAAGTCGCCCTCTATGGAATGCCAGGGCAGAGGCAATAGATGTCCCGTCCTGCCCTCGGCATCCTGCTCCAGCCCGCGGCTGCCCCTTTCACCCCCGCGGCACCAGCCCTGGAATGCCGACACCCCCCGTCCCGATGACTCGGAACAGGGGGCGTCGAAACGGTCGGAACGGGCCGCGGGAACCGCCTACTTCACCGGCTCCGGCTCCGGCGCGTTCTCCGAGTCCGTCGAGCCCGCCGGGGGCTCGTCGTCGTCCTCGTCCTCCGCCCGGACCGGCGTCTTGACCGAGTCCAGCAGCAGCTGGGCGACGTCGACCACCTGGATCGACTCCTTGGCCTTGCCGTCGTTCTTCTTGCCGTTGACCGAGTCGGTCAGCATGACCAGGCAGAACGGACATGCCGTGGAGACGATGTCGGGGTTGACCGACAGGGCCTCGTCCACGCGCTCGTTGTTGATGCGCTTGCCGATGCGCTCTTCCATCCACATCCGCGCGCCACCCGCGCCGCAGCAGAAACCCCGCTCCTTGTGGCGGTGCATCTCCTCGTTGCGGACGCCGGGGACGGCGGCGATGATCTCGCGCGGCGGCGTGTAGATCTTGTTGTGGCGGCCCAGGTAGCACGGGTCGTGGTACGTGATGATGCCCTCGACCGGCGTGACCGGGATCAGCTTGCCCTCGTCGACGAGGTGCTGCAGCAGCTGCGTGTGGTGGATGACCTCGTAGTCGCCGCCGAGCTGCGGGTACTCGTTGCCGAGCGTGTTCAGGCAGTGCGGGCAGGTGGCGACGATCTTCTTCGCCGACCTGGGCTTGGCCGACTCGGGGACGACCTTGCCCTCGTCGTCCGTCTCCTCTCCGAACGCCGTGTTCAGCGCCATGACGTTCTCCATGCCGAGCTCCTGGAACAGGGGCTCGTTGCCCAGGCGGCGGGCGGAGTCACCGGTGCACTTCTCGTCGCCGCCCATGATCGCGAACTTGACGCCCGCGATGTGCAGCAGCTCCGCGAAGGCCTTCGTGGTCTTCTTGGCGCGGTCCTCCAGGGCGCCGGCGCAGCCGACCCAGTACAGGTACTCGACCTCGGACAGGTCCTCGATGTCCTTGCCGACGACCGGGACCTCGAAGTCGACCTCCTTGAGCCACTCCAGGCGCTGCTTCTTCGCCAGGCCCCAGGGGTTGCCCTTCTTCTCCAGGTTCTTGAGCATCGTGCCCGCCTCGGACGGGAACGCCGACTCGATCATCACCTGGTAGCGGCGCATGTCGACGATGTGGTCGACGTGCTCGATGTCCACCGGGCACTGCTCGACGCAGGCACCGCAGGTGGTGCAGGACCACAGGACGTCCGGGTCGATGACGCCGTTCTCCTCGGCGGTGCCGATCAGCGGGCGCTCGGCCTCCGCGAGGGCCGCGGCGGGGACGCCGGCCAGCTGCTCCTCGGACGCCTTCTCCTCGCCCTCCATCGTCTTGCCGCCGCCGGCCAGCAGGTACGGCGCCTTGGCGTGCGCGTGGTCCCGCAGGGACATGATCAGCAGCTTGGGGGAGAGCGGCTTGCCCGTGTTCCAGGCGGGGCACTGCGACTGGCAGCGGCCGCACTCGGTGCACGTGGAGAAGTCCAGCAGGCCCTTCCAGGAGAACTGCTCGACCTGCGAGACGCCGAAGACGTCGTCGTCGCCCGGGTCGGCGAAGTCGATCGGCTTGCCGCCGGACGTCATGGGCCGCAGGGCGCCCAGCGCGGTCCCGCCGTCGGCATCGCGCTTGAACCAGATGTTCGGGAACGCCAGGAAGCGGTGCCAGGCCACGCCCATGTTGGTGTTGAGCGACACCACGATCATCCAGACGAACGAGGTGCCGATCTTGATCATCGCGGCCAGGTAGACCAGGTTCTGCAGCGCGGTGACGCTCAGCCCCTTGAAGGCGAGCACCAGCGGGTACGAGGCGAAGTACGCGGCCTCGTAGTGGTCCACGTCGTGCAGCGCGCCCTCCAGGCCCCGCAGCACGTAGATCGCCAGGCCGATGGTGAGGATGACGTACTCGACGAAGTACGCCTGGCCCATCTTCGAGCCGGCGAAGCGGGACTTGCGGCCCGGCCGGCCCGGCAGGTTCAGCAGGCGGACGGCGATGAGCACCGCGATGCCCAGGACCGTCATCACGCCGATGAACTCGATGTACATCTCGAACGGCAGGAAGGTGCCGATGACCGGCAACACCCAGTCGGCCTGGAACAGCTGGCCGAAAGCCTGGGCGAGGGTCGGCGGCAGCGTCAGGAAGCCGATCGCGACGAACCAGTGGGCGATGCCGACGATGCCCCACCGGTTCATGCGCGTGTGGCCGAGGAACTCCCTCACCAGGGTCACGCTGCGCTGGTAGGGGTTGTCGGTCCGCGCTCCGGCCGGGACCGGCTGGCCCAGCTTGAAGTACCGGACGAACTGGCCGATCGCGCGTGCGAGCAGCGCGACGCCGACCACGGTCAGTACCAGCGACACGATGATCGCGGCGAGTTGCATGGGGGCTCCTCGGGCCTGCGAGGGGTTTCGTCGGGAAGACCTGGCGTTCTCGCAGGTACCCCGAAATTACTAAGCGGTAACTTATGCAGTCCGTCTGAGACTACCCCTATCTTCCGCCGCACTGTAGCCGGGTGGGGGGTGATCTGGATCGCTGAGGCTTGCCTCAGGGGTGGTCCGGATTCCGGTGGGCGACCCGCGCGATCCGGTCGTGTTATTCATACTTAATTGTCATAGAGGCGCCTACTTTATATCCGTGCTCTCCGCGATCATCGCCGCCGCCACCGCCCTCCTTCTCACCGCCCTGCTCACGGCCGCCCTCCGCCGGCCCGCGCTGCGGCTGCGGCTGGTCGAACGCCGGCGGCAGCGGGAGGTGCCGCTGTCCGGGGGGGTGGCCGTGGTGGCCGTCACCGGGGCGGTCGCCGGTTTCGCGCAGTGGGGTTCGGCCGGGAGCGGGGCCGGCGGGCTGCTCGTCGCCGGCGGTGCCGTCGCCCTGCTCGGGCTCGCCGACGACGTGTGGCGGCTGCGCCGCAGGGTGCTGGCCGCCGGTACGGCCGTGGCCGCCGCGTGTGCCGTGCCGTACGGGGAGACGGGGGTGGGGACCGGGCTGCTCGCCGTCGGGTGGGCCGTGGGGGTGACGCTGGCCTTCCGGGGGCTCGACCACTGCGACGGGCTCGCGGGGACGGCCGCGGTGGTCGCCGCCTTCGGGGCGGCGGCCTGCGCGGCGGCCGACGTGCTGGACGGGATCGCCGCGCTGCTGAGCGTGCTGGCCGCGGCACTGACCGGCTTCCTGCTGCACAACTGGCATCCGGCGCGCGCGGGGCTGGGCAGCTGCGGGTCCATGTCCGCGGGGTTCGTGATCGCCCTCGGCCTCGTGCAGGTCCGCGCCGGGTCCGGGATCGGGGAGAGCGCGGGGGTGCTCTTCGCGCTGACGGCCCTGGCGGGTGCCGATGCCGTCCTCGTGCCGCTCGCGCGGCGGCTGGGCGGTCGGCCGGTCGTCCGCGGCGGACCCGAGCACCTCGCGCACCGGCTGCGGCGGCTCGGTCTGACCGCCCCCGGGGCGACGCTGCTGCTGGGGATCGGCGCGTCGTCCGGCGCCCTCGTCGGGGTACTCGCCCACGCCGGCCGGATCGGGGGCGGCGCCCTGTGGTGGGTGGCAGGGGTGGCCCTGGCCGGAGTGGTCGTCCTCTTCCGTGTTCCTGTGTACGGGCCGCGACGCAGTGCGTCGCAGCAGGTCAGCGCCTCGTTGCGTGTAAGGAGCGGATAAGAGTTGAGCCTGCCCGACTCAGCTCTGTTGACCACGCGGGGGCGGTCGTGCACACTTGAGTCCGTTCCACTCAAGTCAGCTGGAGGAATCAACCATGGCACGTGCGGTCGGCATCGACCTGGGCACGACTAACTCCGTCGTCAGCGTTCTGGAGGGCGGCGAGCCCACCGTCATCACCAACGCCGAGGGCGCCAGGACCACGCCGTCCGTCGTCGCCTTCGCGAAGAACGGCGAGGTGCTGGTCGGCGAGGTGGCCAAGCGCCAGGCGGTCACCAACGTGGACCGGACCATCCGGTCCGTCAAGCGCCACATGGGCACCGACTGGAAGATCGAGCTCGACGGGAAGCCCTTCAACCCGCAGCAGATCAGCGCCTTCGTGCTCCAGAAGCTCAAGCGGGACGCCGAGGCCTACCTGGGCGAGAAGGTGACCGACGCGGTCATCACCGTCCCGGCGTACTTCAACGACTCCGAGCGCCAGGCCACCAAGGAGGCCGGCGAGATCGCCGGTCTGAACGTCCTGCGCATCGTCAACGAGCCCACCGCGGCCGCGCTGGCGTACGGCCTCGACAAGGACGACCAGACCATCCTGGTCTTCGACCTCGGCGGCGGCACGTTCGACGTCTCGCTGCTGGAGATCGGCGACGGCGTCGTCGAGGTGAAGGCCACCAACGGCGACAACCACCTCGGTGGCGACGACTGGGACCAGCGCGTCGTCGACTACCTGGTCCAGCAGTTCCAGTCCGGCCACGGCGTGGACCTGGGCAAGGACAAGATGGCCCTGCAGCGTCTGCGCGAGGCCGCCGAGAAGGCGAAGATCGAGCTGTCCTCGTCCACCGAGACCTCGATCAACCTGCCCTACATCACCGCCTCCGCCGAGGGCCCCCTGCACCTCGACGAGAAGCTCACCCGCGCCCAGTTCCAGCAGCTGACCGCGGACCTGCTGGAGCGCTGCAAGACGCCGTTCCACAACGTCATCAAGGACGCCGGCATCTCCATCAGCGAGATCGACCACGTCGTCCTGGTCGGCGGCTCGACCCGTATGCCCGCCGTCGCCGAGCTCGTCAAGGAGCTGACCGGCGGCAAGGACGCCAATAAGGGCGTCAACCCGGACGAGGTCGTCGCCATCGGCGCCGCCCTCCAGGCCGGTGTCCTCAAGGGCGAGGTCAAGGACGTCCTGCTCCTCGACGTCACCCCGCTGTCCCTCGGCATCGAGACCAAGGGCGGCATCATGACCAAGCTCATCGAGCGGAACACGACGATCCCGACCAAGCGGTCCGAGATCTTCACCACCGCCGAGGACAACCAGCCCTCCGTGCAGATCCAGGTCTACCAGGGTGAGCGCGAGATCGCGGCGTACAACAAGAAGCTCGGGATGTTCGAGCTGACCGGTCTGCCCCCGGCGCCCCGCGGCGTCCCGCAGATCGAGGTCTCCTTCGACATCGACGCCAACGGCATCATGCACGTGACCGCGAAGGACCTGGGCACGGGCAAGGAGCAGAAGATGACCGTCACCGGCGGCTCCTCGCTGCCGAAGGACGAGGTCGACCGCATGCGGGAGGAGGCCGAGCGCTACGCGGAGGAGGACCACAAGCGCCGCGAGGCCGCCGAGTCCCGCAACCAGGGCGAGCAGCTCGTCTACCAGACCGAGAAGTTCCTCAAGGACAACGAGGACAAGGTCCCCGGCGACGTCAAGTCCGACGTCGAGGAGGCCCTCGCCGAGCTGAAGGAGAAGCTCAAGGGCGAGGACACGGCCGAGATCCGCACCGCCACGGAGAAGGTCGCGGCCGTCTCGCAGAAGCTCGGCCAGGCGATGTACGCCGACGCCCAGGGCGCGCAGGCCGCCGGCGGCCCCGGTGACGCGGCTGCCGGCGCCGGCGGTGCCAAGGCCGCGGACGACGACGTCGTCGACGCCGAGATCGTCGACGAGGACCGGAAGGACGGTGCCGCGTGACGGAGGAGACCCCGGGCTTCGACGAGCAGCAGCCCGACGTCCCTTCCGGCGCCACCTCCGACGACGCCGAGCCGAAGGCCGCCGCCTCTCCTTCCGAGGAGGGCGCGGCCCCGGCCGGGGACACGGGCCAGGACGCCGGTCTGGTGGCCCAGCTGGACCAGGTGCGCACCGCGCTCGGTGAGCGCACCGCGGACCTCCAGCGCCTCCAGGCCGAGTACCAGAACTACCGCCGCCGGGTCGAGCGCGACCGGATCGCGGTCAAGGAGATCGCCATCGCGAACCTCCTGACCGAGCTCCTGCCCGTGCTCGACGACATCGGCCGCGCGCGCGAACACGGCGAACTGGTCGGCGGCTTCAAGTCCGTCGCCGAGTCGCTGGAGAGCACCGCGGCGAAGATGGGCCTGCAGCAGTTCGGCAAGGAGGGCGAGCCCTTCGACCCGACGATCCACGAAGCCCTCATGCACAGCTACGCGCCGGACGTCACCGAGACGACCTGCGTCGCGATCCTGCAGCCCGGTTACCGGATCGGCGAGCGCACCATCCGCCCCGCGCGGGTGGCGGTGGCCGAACCCCAGCCGGGGGCGCAGACGGTGAAGTCGGAGGAGTCGGCCGACTCCGACGACAAGGAGAGCGGTGGCCCGGACGAGGGCTGACGTGACGACGCAGGAACGGAAGGAGGGACGTCGGGGATGAGCACCAAGGACTTCATCGAGAAGGACTACTACAAGGTCCTCGGCGTCCCCAAGGACGCCACCGAGGCCGAGATCAAGAAGGCGTACCGGAAGCTCGCCCGCGAGTTCCACCCGGACGCCAACAAGGGAAACGTCAAGGCGGAGGAGCGCTTCAAGGAGATCTCCGAGGCCAACGACATCCTCGGTGACCCCAAGAAGCGCAAGGAGTACGACGAGGCCCGCGCCCTGTTCGCGGGCGGCGGCTTCCGCCCGGGGCCCGGCGGCGCGGGCGGCGGCTCCTTCAACTTCGACCTGGGCGACCTCTTCGGGGGCGGCACCCAGGGCGGGCAGGGAGCCGGCGGCTTCGGCGGCGGACTCGGTGACGTCTTCGGGGGCCTGTTCAACCGCGGCGGCGCGGGCGCGGGGACGCGCCCGCAGCCCCGGCGCGGCCAGGACATCGAGTCCGAGGTCACGCTCAGCTTCACCGAGGCGATCGAGGGCGCGACGGTCCCGCTGCGGATGTCGTCCCAGTCGCCCTGCAAGGCCTGTTCGGGCACCGGCGACAAGAACGGCACCCCGCGCGTGTGCCCGACCTGCGTCGGCACCGGGCAGGTCGCAAGGGGCAGCGGCGGCGGCTTCTCCCTCACCGACCCCTGCCCGGACTGCAAGGGCCGCGGCCTGATCGCGGAGAACGCCTGCGAGGTCTGCAAGGGCAGCGGCCGGGCCAAGTCCTCGCGGACGATGCAGGTGCGCATCCCCGCGGGGGTCAGCGACGGCCAGCGGATCCGGCTGCGCGGCAAGGGGGCGCCGGGCGAGCGCGGCGGCCCGGCGGGCGACCTGTACGTGGTCGTGCACGTCGACTCCCACCCGGTGTTCGGCCGCAAGGACGACAACCTCACCGTGACCGTCCCGGTGACGTTCACCGAGGCGGCCCTCGGCGGTGAGGTCCGGGTGCCGACGCTGGGCGGCCCGCCCGTCACGCTGAAGCTGCCCCCCGGCACGCCGAACGGCCGTACGATGCGCGCCCGCGGCAAGGGCGCGGTCCGCAAGGACGGCACCCGCGGCGACCTTCTGGTCACCGTCGAGGTGAGTGTTCCGAAGGACCTTTCGGGGAAGGCTCGTGACGCGCTCGAGGCGTATCGCGAGGCGACCGCGGGTGAGGATCCGCGGGCGGATCTGTTCCAGGCCGCGAAGGGAGCATGAGTCAGATGGACGGTCGTCGACGCAACCCGTATGAACTGACCGAGGAGACCCCGGTCTACGTCATCTCGGTGGCTGCCCAGCTCTCCGGCCTGCACCCGCAGACCCTGCGCCAGTACGACCGCCTGGGCCTGGTGTCGCCCGACCGCACCGCGGGCCGGGGCCGGCGCTACTCGGCCCGCGACATCGAACTGCTCCGCCAGGTGCAGCAGTTGTCGCAGGACGAGGGCATCAACCTGGCCGGAATCAAGCGCATCATCGAACTGGAGAACCAGGTCGCGGCCCTGCAGTCCCGGGTCGCCGAGCTGGAGGACGCGCTCGACGGTGCCGCGGCGGCCATGCGGCAGCGCGAGGCGGCGGTGCACGCGTCGTACCGCCGGGACCTGGTGCCGTACCAGGAGGTGCAGCAGACCAGCGCGCTGGTGGTGTGGCGGCCGAAGCGCCAGCAGGCGCCGGACTGACGAGCGGCGTCCGGGCTCGTGTGAAGGGCCTCAGAAGGGCCGGGAGATGCTCCCGGCCCTTTTCGTACGCCCTGGGGGGGATGTGGCCGGATGTCCCGGTGATGACCGGGCGGTGTGCGAAAGTTGAAGGCGGTTCCGCAGAGCCTTCACAACCACTGCGGAGTGTCCTGTTGCCATCTCGTTAAGTGGTTCGGCTTGACGCCGGTGGTGCCCTCCGCGTTGGCTTTTCAGTCACATGGTCACCAAAGCTGCGCCCACGTCCGAATCACACGCGAAGTGAGCTCCCTCATGCGTCGTCGTCTCTCCATATCCGTGGCCGCTGCCACGATGTCCGTCACGCTCGCCGGCTGCGGCGTGCTCAACGCGACCGGGAGCAGTGACGACGCGAGCCCGACCAAGGGCGACGACATCACCGTGGGTCTGCTGCTGCCCGAGAAGGCGAACACGCGCTACGAGAACTTCGACTACCCGATCATCAAGCAGAAGGTCGAGTCCCTCACCAACGACAAGGGCCGCGTCGAGTACGCCAACGCCGAGGCGGACGCCGACAAGCAGGCGAGCCAGCTGCAGCGGATGATCGACGACCGGGTCGACGTGATCCTGCTGGACGCGGTCGACTCGCGGGCGATCGCGGGCGGCGTGACGAAGGCCAAGGAGGCCGGCATCCCGGTCATCGCCTACGACCGGCTGGCCGAGGGTCCGATCGAGGCGTACATCTCCTTCGACAACGAACTCGTCGGCGAGGTCCAGGGGCGCACCCTGCTGGAGGCGATCAGTGAGGAGCCGAGCCTGACGAACAAGATCGTCATGATGAACGGCTCGCCGACGGACCCGAACGCCAAGCAGTTCAAGGCCGGGGCGATGTCCGAGCTGAACGGCAAGGTGACGATCGCCGAGTCCTTCGACACCAAGGACTGGAAGCCGGAGAACGCCGAGGCCAACATGGCCCGGGCGATCGCGCGGATCGGCAAGGACAACATCGACGCGGTCTACTCCGCCAACGACGGCATCGCGGGCGGCGTCGTCAGGGCCCTGCAGGCCGCGGGCGTGACCGACCTGCCGCCGATCACCGGCCAGGACGCCGAGCTGGACGCCGTGCAGCGGATCCTCACGGGCGAGCAGTACATGAGCGTCTACAAGTCGTACCCGCAGGAGGCGGAGAACGCCGCGGAGATGGCCATCGCGAAGGTCCAGGGCCTGGACATCCAGTTCGCCGCCCTCACCCGCGAGAAGGTCGACAGCCCGACGCACAAGGGCATCCCGGCCCAGCTCGTGCCCGTGGTCGCGCTCACCAAGGAGAACATCAAGGACACGGTCATCGCGGACGACATCTACACGGTGTCGGACATCTGCGCGGGCAAGTACAAGACGGCGTGCCAGGAGGCCGGCCTCAAGTAGGCGCGACCGGTTCGCGTCCGGCCGCTCCGGCCCTGCCGGTACCGCCCGGGCGTCCGGCCAGGGTGATCACGCGGAGCAGCCATTCGGCGGGCCCGTGCCGGAAGCGCCGCGTCCACGCGGTGCCGGCAGCGAGCTGCAGCCCGTAGACGGCGAACGCCAGCGCCAGCACCGCCGCCGCTCCCAGCCGCCCGTACAGGGACAGGCCGTACGCCGTGGCCAGGAACGTCATGACCAGGGACTGGCCCAGGTAGTTCGTGAGCGCCAGGCGGCCCGCCGGGACGAGCAGCCGCCGGACGCGCTCCCCCCACACCGAGCGCAGCAGGAGCAGCAGCAGGCAGGCGTACGCGGCCGACAGGGCGGGCGCGGTCAGGGTGCCCACGCCGATGCCCAGGAGGTACCAGCGGCCCTCCAGCGGCCCCTGGGCGGCGGAGGCGAAGAACACGGCTCCGGGGACCCCGACCGCCAGTCCGGCGGCCGCGACCGTGCGCAGGGCGGCGCCGTCCGCGCCGCCGGGGGCGAGCAGGCGCCGCCGGCCGGCGGCCAGGCCGAGGAGGAAGGCCGCCAGCACGCCCGGAGCCATGAGCAGGACGCCGAGGAGCGCGAGCGGCAGCCGGTCCAGGTTCTCGCGCAGGACCGTTCCTGCGCTGCCGCGGTAGGCGGCCACGGACCGCGCGATCGCCCCGTCCGGGACGCCGTCCTCCTCGTCCACCGCCGTGGCCAGCGCTCCCAGCCCGGTGAGGACCGCGCCGAACACCCCGTAGATCCAGACGGCGGCCTTCACCGCGGTGGCCGGCCTCGCCCGCCGTGCCCGCCACAGGACCAGGCCCAGCACGCCGTAGGCCAGGAGGATGTCGCCGGTGTACAGCAGGACGGCGTGCGCCGAGCCGAGCAGCACGAGCCCCAGGGAGCGGCGCAGCAGACGCGCGGTGACGTTCGCGCCGTCCCGCTCGGCCGAGTCCGTCTGCAGGGTGTGGCTGTAGCCGAACAGGAAGGAGAACAGCAGGTAGAACTTGCCGGACGCCGCCGCCGTCACCAGCCAGGCGGCGACATGGTCCACGGGGGCCGCGCCGGGGTCCCGGACGCCTTCCGCCTCGTGAGGGCTCATGATCTGCGCGCTGTTGACCACCAGGATGCCCAGCAGGGCGAAACCGCGCAGCGCGTCGACGGCGGCCAGACGCCCGGGGGCCGCCGGTGTCTCACCGCTCATGGGGCCTCCCGCCGCCGTGCACCCGCGGCCCCCGGCGACCGCCGCACCGGGCGGACCCGGCGAGCCCTTGATCGACACGGTCGCACAGGGGCGTGCGCGCTCACCACCCCGCCGTGGGTGACAACAGGCCACGAGGGGGCATGCGCACAGGGGGTGTTGTTCATGGGGTCGAAAGCAACGCCGCCGTGCAGGAGCCGTGTTGCGGAGCGAGACTGGGCCGCGCATAGTTGCGCTGCGGAAGACGGCGGAACGGGGGGTGGGACGGGCGATGGCCGGGCACGGGGCGGAGGAGCATCCACACGGTGCCGACCGACTGTGCGAGGCCGGGGATCGCGTGTATTCCCGGGCCGTACGGCGGGGCCGTGTGGCGCGCCGGGACGCGGACCCGGTGCCCTGCCTGCTCGAACTGGCCCTGCTGCACCCCGATCCCGACGACATGGACTGGCTGGTGCCGACCTCTCCGCAGGAGGTCATGACCCGGCTGCTGCGCGGGATGTACGACGAGGTGAGCGCGAGTCAGCGGCGGGTGGGCTCGGCCGTCGCGGCCGTCGAGTGGTACGCCGGTCTCGGCAGCCAGGTGCAGCCGGCCGGCTCGGCCGCGGAGGGCCCGGCGATCCGGGTGCTGGACGGACTCGCGCGGATCCAGGCCGCGATGGACGAGGCGACCCAGGCGTGCACGACCGAGGTGCTCACCGTCCAGCCCGGCGGCATCCGGCGCGAGGCGGAGTTGTCCGAGGGCCTGCACCGGGCGCTGGCGCTGCGGGGCCGCGGGGTGCGGATGCGGGACCTGTACACCCATGTCGCCCGGCACGGGCAGGGGTTGCTCACCTACCTGGAGCTGATGGGCGACGCGGTGGAGGCCCGCACCCTGGACGAGGTGATCGACCGGCTGATCCTGTTCGACCGCACGGTGGCCTTCATCCCGGCCAACACCGACCGCACGATGGCCCTGGAGCTGCGGCACCCCGCGCTCGTCTCCTACCTGGTCACGGTCTTCGAGCGGTTGTGGCGCCTGGCCATCCCGCTGACCGCGCCGCTGCCCGACACCGGCATCGAGGGCATCTCCCACCGGGAGCGGTCCATCGCCGCGCTGCTGGCGGAGGGGCACCAGGACGCGGTCATCGCCGAGCGGCTGGGGATCAGCGTGCGGACGTGCCGGGCGCACATCGCGCGGCTGTCGGAGACGCTGGGGGCGGCGAGCCGTACGCAGCTGGGCGTGCGCATCGCCCAGGCGGGACTGGACGGGCCCCCGCGGGCGGCGATGTCCCCGTCCCTCAGCCTTGATCAAGGATCCCGCACTGCCCGATGAGACAGCCGGCTGAGCCCTGCTCCGGCTCCCCGGCGTCGCCGCGGGCTCGGCGATGTGCACCCGACCCGTCCGGACGTTCCTACCGAGCCGGTCGGCGATGACGGCGTCGGTGTGCCCTTCGACGAGGAGCGCGGCGGCGGCGTGCCGGCGGGGGGTGATGCCGTCCGGGGAGGGTCGGGGGGCGGCCTTGGGGAACACCGGGGTGGCGAGGCGGCAGAGACGGTCGAGGACGGTGGCCAGGTAGCCGACGACGGCCGGCTGGCGGATCTCCGGGGCGAGACCGCCGTCGGGGTCGGCGGGGATGAAGGCGACGTCCCGGTCGACGATGATGAGCCGGCCGGTGAGCTCGTCGAGGCCACGTGCCTCGATGTCGCCCCTCAGCCGTTCATGGTGCGCGACGGTGCTCGGGGCATGGGGTGTGCTGCTAGAGGGTGCGGATGCGGCCTCCGCGGTCCAGCAGCGCCTGTTCCCGACGGGTGGCGGGGGCGTGCGCCGCCTCGGCCCGTTCCCGGGCGGGTCCGGAGCGGGGCGGGATGGTGAGCAGTTCCCGCGAGGCGTCGTCCATGGCCTCGGGTGATCGCCCTGTTGATGCGGGCCCTTCCGCTGAGGAGGGTGAGCGTCGGGGTGCCGGCCACGGCCGTGCGCTGCCCGTCGACAGCCATGAGCGGCGCGAACCGCTCGGCCAGGCGCTCTTCCCGGCGCCGTTCGCGGGCGATGCGCTCCCCGCGCCACGACACCGGCGACAAGGCCGACTACCTGCGCGCGGCGGCCCGCAGCATGCGGTGCAGGGCGACGGCCGGGGCGACGGGTTCGAGCCGGTGGAGGTCGTCGACGGCCGGGTGCAGCAGGCCGAGTTCCGTCAGGCAGGGCGCGTCGCGGCCGATTCGGCTGCGATGTGCCCTTCGCGCAGGGCCCGCTTCGGATGCGGCTCCTGCCCGTCCCGGCCGGCGTCGCTCCAGCCGAGGGCGGCCCGGACGTCGGGGTTCGTACAGCTCGGTACCCGCGTGGCACAGTTCTTCGGCGTCGTGCGGGGGGTGGTTCGCCGAGGTCACCCGGGGCGTCCTCCTCTTAGTGGTCCTGCTTCAGGATCCCCGACTGTGCGATGAGATAGCCGAGTTGGGCCCGGCTGCCACTGCCCAGGGCCGACGCCAGCTTGGCGATGTGAGCTCGGCAGGTGCGGACGTTCATGCCGAGCCGGCGGGCGATGGCCTCGTCCACATGGCCCTCCACCAGGAGTTTGGCTATGGAGTGCTGAATCTCGGTGATACCGTCGGGCGCGGCCTCGTAGGGCGCGCCGGCGCTCATCGGAACGGCGCGGTCCCAAAGGTACTCGAAGACCTTGATCAGATACCGGACGAGTCCGGGATGCCGCAGTTCCAGGGCCACTTGCTGGTCGTCGCGCGCGGGGATGAAGGCGACGGTCTCGTCGCAGATGATCAGGCGTTCGACGAGTTCGTCGATGGTGCGGTACTCCACCTTCCCCTCGGACAGCCGCGCCACGTAGGACAGTTTCTCGGGGTTGTACCGGGCGGTGTGCTGGTACAGGCTCCGGACCTTGACGCCCCGGTCGATCAGGGGTTTGTCTCGTTCGAGGCTTCGCAGCAGGCTGCGTTCGGAGACGCGGTCGCTGGGCTGCACGGTCAGGAGCTCCGTCTGGCACTGGGTGGTGGCCATGTTGAGCGCGGCGTTGATGCGCTCGCCGCCCTCCAGCACGGTGATGGAGTCGCTGGAGGTGGTGTGGGTCCCCAGGGCCATGAACGGCTGGAAGCACTCCGTGAGGTTGAGGGCCATCCGCCGGCGCTCGGCGATCTCGTGTTCCAGCGGGTTGAGTTGCCGGGACAGGGCGATGATCGGCGGCACGGGACGCAGCCAGTCGGGGTCGTCCGGGTCGGGGTGGAGGAGGTCGAACTCCACCAGGCACGGCGCCGACTCCACTTCCGCCCGTGCGATGCGTCCGGTACGCAGTGCGGAGGTGTAGAGGCGGCCGCCTTCCTCACACCACTCGGTCATCGCATGGGGATGTGTCACCCTTGTCGGATTCATGGTCAAATCTTCACCCCCCAGGGTCCTGAACATGCAGGAACATGATGCATCGATTGTGTGGCCATGACGTGCCTGAATGAGCCATCGTCGTACTCGACGGGGGAACAGGGGACCTTCAAGTGAGGACGAAGCCGACTATGCGTAACAAAATGCTTCGCTCGGTGCTTGTCGCCGCCTTCTCCGCCGTCGTGGCTCTCGGTGTGCTGAGCGGTTTCTCCGACGAGGAGGGCGGGACCCGGGCGAACACGCAGTGGCCGGCGGTCATCGTGAGCGCTGCTGTTGCCGACAACACCCAGTGGCCCAGCCCCGGCCTCAACGGGGCGGGGAGCTGACCGTGACCACTCCACCCGACGACCGCTCCTTCCGTCGTGAGATGGCCACCGCCTACCGGTCCGGCTGGCACTTCATCGACCTGGTCACCGCCATCCCCCACAGCGGTGACTCGCTGATGGTGACCGTCTTCGGTGAGCCGGTCGTCGTCACGCGCGACGAGGACGGAGACGTGCGGGCGTACCGGTGTCTGCGGCGGCCTCGGGGGGCGCCGCAGCCGGTCCGGTGCGCCGTGCGCTACGGAATGATCTTTGTCAACCTGGACCAGAGGGATCACCAGCAGGTGGAGTCCGACTCCCCTGTCCCGAGGACCATTTCTGCCACCCCCCGCAGTGCCTGACGCGATTCCCCCGTCGTAACAGATCGCGCAGGTGCTTCCCCCCGCAGCGGGGGGGGGGGGGGGGGGGCGCGCAGGGCGGCGCCCCGCGGTGAAGGGTTTATTAAAGCGTTGGGGCCGGGGGGGGGGGGAGGAGGGTGAAAAAAAAAAAAAACACCAACACAG
>NZ_JBHYQH010000011.1:60971-164005 GCF_042746715.1 Streptomyces sp. NPDC058741
TCCGTGACCTGAACACGGTGACGCCGCTGCAGTTTCGCGTGATATCTCCGGCTATCGGCCCGGTTCCGGAGTGGCCGGAACCAGCCGATCACCGGTGTGGATGTTCACTTCGGTCAACCTCGGCCCATCGCGCGCGTCAGCTGGATCTCGATCACCACACGCGCCGGATTGGGCGACGGCGTCCTGCCGTAGCGCTCCGCGTAGCGCCGCACCGCCTCTGCTACCCGCTCCGGATCGCCGTGCACGAACGCCCGGCCTTCCAGGGTCGCCCACCGCCGGCCCTCCATCTGGCAGACGGCCACCGCCGCCCCCTGCTCGCCGGCGGCCCGTACGTTGCGCACCTTCGCGCTCGCCCCGTTGGCGATCACCCGAGCCAGACGGTTCTCGGGATCGTAGGTGACGCCGACGGGCACCACGTGCGGAGTGCCGTCCGGGCGGGGAGTCGTCAGGGTGCACACATGCCGTTCCCGCCAGAAGCCGAGATAGGCCGGGTCGGGAGCGCCGGGGTCCACGGAGTACTTGGTCGCCATGCCCGGAACTTAACCCCTGCGCCTCCCCGAATCCGTCTTGAGTGGAATAGACTCAACTTTGTGCACGTTGACCGGGTCAGTGCTGAGGGCCCGACGGGACGTGGCGCACAGCTGCACGCAAGGAGGAGAACGCGAACGTGGACGCCGAGCTGACGAACCGGAGCCGGGACGCGATCAACGCTGCCAGCAACCGGGCGGTGACCGAGGGGCACCCCGACCTCACCCCCGCCCACCTGCTCCTCGCACTGCTCCAGGGGCAGGACAACGAGAACATCACCGACCTGCTCGCCGCGGTCGACGCCGACCAGGCCGCCGTCCGCTCCGGAGCCGAGCGCGTGCTCGCCGGGCTGCCCAGCGTCACCGGCTCGACCGTGGCGCCGCCCCAGCCCAACCGCGAGATGCTCGCCGTCGTCGCCGACGCGCAGGCCCGGGCCAAGGAGCTCGGGGACGAGTACCTTTCCACCGAGCACCTCCTCATCGGCATCGCCGCGAAGGGCGGCGCCGCCGGCGAGGTGCTGTCGAAGCAGGGCGCCGACGCCGGGAAACTCCAAGCCGCTTTCCAGAAGACGCGAGGCCAGCGCAGGGTGACCACAGCAGACCCCGAGGGGCAGTACAAGGCGCTGGAGAAGTTCGGCACGGACTTCACCGCCGCCGCGCGCGACGGCAAGCTCGACCCCGTCATCGGGCGGGACCAGGAGATCCGGCGGGTCGTGCAGGTCCTCTCGCGCCGCACGAAGAACAACCCGGTCCTCATCGGTGAGCCCGGCGTCGGCAAGACCGCCGTCGTGGAGGGCCTCGCCCAGCGCATCGTCAAGGGGGACGTGCCCGAGTCCCTGAAGGACAAGCGGCTCGTCGCCCTCGACCTGGGCGCGATGGTCGCCGGCGCGAAGTACCGGGGCGAGTTCGAGGAGCGCCTGAAGACCGTCCTGGCCGAGATCAAGGACTCCGACGGCCAGATCATCACCTTCATCGACGAACTGCACACCGTCGTCGGCGCCGGTGCCGGCGGCGACTCCGCCATGGACGCCGGCAACATGCTCAAGCCCATGCTGGCGCGCGGCGAGCTGCGCATGGTCGGCGCCACCACGCTCGACGAGTACCGCGAGCGCATCGAGAAGGACCCGGCCCTGGAGCGGCGCTTCCAGCAGGTGCTGGTCGCCGAGCCGACCGTCGAGGACTCCATCGCGATCCTGCGCGGGCTCAAGGGCCGCTACGAGGCCCACCACAAGGTGCAGATCGCCGACAGCGCGCTGGTCGCCGCCGCGACGCTCTCCGACCGGTACATCACCTCCCGCTTCCTGCCGGACAAGGCCATCGACCTCGTCGACGAGGCCGCCTCCCGGCTGCGCATGGAGATCGACTCCTCGCCCGTCGAGATCGACGAGCTCCAGCGCGCCGTCGACCGGCTGAAGATGGAGGAGCTGGCCCTCGTCAAGGAGACCGACGCCGCCTCCCGCGAGCGGCTGGACAAGCTGCGCCGCGACCTCGCCGACAAGGAGGAGGAGCTGCGCGGCCTGACCGCCCGCTGGGAGAAGGAGAAGCAGTCCCTCAACCGCGTCGGCGAGCTGAAGGAACGCCTCGACGAGATCCGCGGCCAGGCCGAGCGCGCCCAGCGCGACGGCGACTTCGACACCGCCTCCAAGCTGCTCTACGGCGAGATCCCGGCCCTGGAGAAGGAGCTGGAGGCCGCCAGCGAGGCCGAGGAAGAGGCCGCCAAGGACACCATGGTCAAGGAGGAGGTCGGCGCCGACGACATCGCCGACGTCGTCGCCTCCTGGACCGGCATCCCCGCCGGGCGCCTCCTGGAGGGCGAGACGCAGAAGCTGCTGCGGATGGAGGACGAGCTGGGCAAGCGGCTCATCGGGCAGACCGAGGCGGTCCGGGCGGTGTCGGACGCGGTCCGCCGCTCGCGGGCGGGCATCTCCGACCCCGACCGGCCCACCGGCTCCTTCCTCTTCCTCGGCCCGACCGGCGTCGGCAAGACCGAGCTGGCCAAGGCCCTCGCCGACTTCCTCTTCGACGACGAGCGGGCGATGGTCCGCATCGACATGTCGGAGTACAGCGAGAAGCACAGCGTGGCCCGGCTGGTCGGCGCGCCGCCCGGATACGTCGGCTACGAGGAGGGCGGCCAGCTCACGGAGGCCGTGCGCAGGCGCCCCTACTCCGTCGTCCTGCTGGACGAGGTGGAGAAGGCCCACCCCGAGGTCTTCGACATCCTGCTCCAGGTGCTCGACGACGGGCGCCTCACGGACGGCCAGGGCCGGACGGTCGACTTCCGCAACACCATCCTCGTCCTCACGTCGAACCTGGGCAGCCAGTTCCTGGTCGACCCGATCACCAGCGAGGAGGAGAAGAAGGAGCAGGTGCTGGAGGTGGTCCGCAGCTCCTTCAAGCCGGAGTTCCTCAACCGCCTGGACGACCTGGTCGTCTTCGCCGCGCTGACCAAGCCCGAGCTGGAGCGCATCGCCGAGCTGCAGATCCGCAGCCTGGCCCGCCGCCTGGCCGAGCGGCGGCTCGCGCTGGACGTGACGCCCGAGGCCCTGGCCTGGCTCGCGGAGGAGGGCCTGGACCCGGCGTACGGGGCGCGGCCGCTGCGGCGCCTGGTCCAGACTGCCATCGGGGACCGGCTCGCCCGGGAGATCCTCTCCGGGGAGATCAAGGACGGTGACACGGTCCGGGTCGACCGCGTCGGGGACGAACTGCTGGTGGGGCCGGCCTCGGGCAAGACGCTGTAGGGCGGCCGTACGTCACCGGATCACATCGTGAACGCCGAGAAGCGCACCCGCGCCGTCTCGGCGTTCTCGTACTCCACCCGCACCTGCACCACGTGCGCCTCGGCGGTGCCCGGCAGGCCGTTCCCGCTGGTCACGTCCAGGCACAGCGCCCCGCAGGAGCCGCCCGAGCGCGGCTTCGGCGCGTCCGGGTACGTGCCGCGCAGCCAGCCGGCCACCTCCCCGCGCGGCATCCGCAGCACCGCCGTGTACGCGGTGTCGATGCCCCGCTGCACCGCGCAGTCCCGGGCGTCTGCGTGCGCGGGCCGCTCGGCGGCCCCGAAGGCCAGGGCCTCGGTGCAGGGCACGGCCGCCGCCCCGCCGGTGCGGGAGTCGTCCTGGTCGTCCGAGTAGGCCCACAGGGTGATGCCCGCGACCAGGAGACCGAGGACCAGCACCGGTGCGGCCAGGAACGGCAGGAGCAGCCCCCACCGGGTACGGCCCCCCCACGGCTTCCCGCATGTCCATCGTCGCCTCCCTTTCGCTGTTCAGGAGGACGGTTGCGGGCACTCGGAGGTTGCCGCTGACCGGATCCTGTCAGCCGTGGGCTGACAGGGCCTGTCGGGGCTTGCCACCCCCCTCCCCGCATGGGGGAGGATGGCGGAATCCGTACGAAGGGAAAATCACGGTGACCATCGACCCGTCCTCGATTCCGAACTTCGGGGGCCAGCCCGAGCCGCAGCCGCAAGGACCGGCGGGCCCCGTCGTCCCGGATCAGGACCTCGTGAAGCAGCTCCTCGACCAGATGGAGCTCAAATACGTCGTCGACGACGAGGGAGACCTCGCGGCGCCGTGGGAGCAGTTCCGCACCTACTTCATGTTCCGTGGAGAGGGAGACCAGCAGATCTTCTCCGTGCGGACGTTCTACGACCGGCCCCACGGGATCGAGCTGAAGCCGCAGCTCCTGGAGTCCATCGACGACTGGAACCGCCGGACCCTCTGGCCCAAGGTCTACAGCCACACCCACGACGACGGCACGGTCCGCCTCATCGGCGAGGCCCAGATGCTGATCGGCATGGGCGTGAGCCTGGAGCACTTCGTCTCCTCCACGGTCAGCTGGGTGCGCGCCGCGATCGAGTTCGACAAGTGGCTCGTCGAGCAGCTCGGCCTGGAACAGGAGATCAACGAGGCGGAGAAGCCCGAGGACGACGAGGAGTAGGCCCTCCCGACCGGGGCCTCTCACGGCGCGTCGGCGCGTACGGCAGGTGCGTACGCGCTGCACGCGCCGTTTGTCTTTCCGGGGGCCGTGCCTGCGCATCTGCCGGACTCGGTGAAGCGGTGCTTTCCGCCGTATTCTGGCCACACACGGGAAGGAGCCGTCCATGAGCGTCGACGCCATGGTGAACACCGAGTTCCCCAAGGGGTACACGGTGCTGTTCGGGGCCGACGGAAAGGTGATCATGACCCCGCAGAGCGAGGAGCACTCCAGCACCATCAGGTCGATGCAGATCGACTCCGCTCTCGCCCTCGGCCGTCACGCCAAGGTCACCTCCGACGTCCACATCGACTTCCCCGCCGACGAGAACTCCGCCCCCGACCTGGCCATCCTCCGCGAGGACGCCCGCAAGGAGGGCAAGCGCTACAGCTTCGAGGACGTCCTGCTCATCTCCGAGGTCGTCTCGACCTCCTCCGCGCGCAAGGACTACGACGACTGCACCGCGAAGTACGGCCGCTACGGCATCCCGATCTACCTGGTGGTGGACCCGTACGCCCAGGAGGTCGTCCTGCATGGCCGCACTGTTCGGCACGCGGGTCCGCAGACTCCGTACGGCAGCCGGACTGACCCAGGCCGAACTCGGCGCCAGGGTGCACGTGGTGAGTACGCGGATCACCCAGATCGAACGGGCGTCGGGGGCGAAACCGACGCTGGAACTGGCGCGAGCGCTGGACGCGGCGCTCGGGGCGGACCAACTCCTGGTCGAGCTGTGGCCGTACGTGTACCGGGAGGCGTTTCCGGACTGGTCGCGGAAGTTCATGGAGTACTCGGAGCGGGCGGTGGCCGTGCGCGAGTATGCGGCTCATGTGGTGCCGGGTTTGTTGCAGACCGAGGATTACGCGCGAGCGGTGCTGAGTGTCGGTCGCACGCTCGGAAGCAAGGAACAGTTGGAAGAGCGAGTCGCCCTTCGCATGGGACGACAGGAGCGCCTTAATGGGCCGGAACGGCCCGAGCTGTGGGTTGTCCTGGACGAAGCAGTGCTCAGGCGCATGGTCGGCGGTCACGCCGTGATGCGACAGCAGTTGGCGCGGCTGCTTGGGGACGCGGCGGAAACTCACATCACCGTGCAGGTGATGCCGTTCGACCAGGGTGAGCACGATGTGATGGGTGGCTCGCTGACTTTGCTCACCATGCCGGACGGCTCGGAGATCGCCTACACGGAAGGCGCTCACCACGGGCAACTCATCGAGGATCCGGACGGTGTCAGGGATTTGGCGCTGACCTACGATCGGCTCCGGGCGGCAGCTCTGCCGCCGCTCATGTCGCTCGACATGATCCGATCCGTGATGGAGGACAACCACCGTGGAGCGAACGTCCCGTCCCGATCTGACCGGCGCCGCCTGGCGCAGGAGCAGCTACAGCAATCAGGAGGGCGGCAACTGCGTGGAGGTGGCCGACGGGTTCCGAGGGGCCGTCGCCCCCGTCCGTGACAGCAAGGCCCCGCACGGTCCGACACTCTGCTTCGACGCCGCCGCCTGGACCGCCTTCATAGGCGAGTTGAAGGTCGGGCCGCACCCCCGTACGTGAGGCAGCCGGGCCGACCGGGCCCTGGTCCGTGAGGGTCCGGTAGGCCGCTGACCTCCGGAAAGAACCGGGGACAGAACCCCCCGCCCACCCACCCTCCCGTGGCTCTCCAACGCCCTCGCGCAGCGGCGCGGCAGCGCGGTCACGATCGGCGTCGCGGCGTACATCGCCTCCCTGCCCGACGGCACCCCCGTGAGCATCACCGCCCTCTGCGCGCACTTCAGCGAGGGCGAGATCCTCATCTCGCGTGCGCTGAGGGAACTGGAAGCGGCCGGATACCTGGAGCGGCGTCGCGAGCGACTGCCCTCCGGGCACATCCGCACCCGGACGTACTTCTACGACGTGCCGGGCGGCCGGGACCCCGACGACCCGCCCCGCCCGCCCGGACCCCGGAAGCCGCCGGTCGTCCAGGAGACCGAGCCCCCTGCCGCCCCGCCGACGAGCGGCCCTGACGGGCCCGAAGGCCCCGCGCCCGCCCTCGCCGACGCCGACCCGGAGGCGGTCGCCGTACTGACCGCCCTGCGCCGGGTCGACCCGCGTCTCGTCCTGTCCGCCCAGGAGGCCGCCCGACTGGCCCCGGCGGTCGCCGAGTGGCTGGCGGCCGGAGTCGGACCCCGCGAGATCACCGAGCTGCTGACCCTGCGGCTCCCCGACCGCTTCCGGGCCCGCCCGGCGAGCGTCCTGGCCTTCCGTCTCCGCGAGACCCCTCTCCCCGCGCCACCGCCCCCATCGTCGGCCGAGCGCCCGGCCGTCCTGCCCTTCCAGACCTGCGACGGCTGCGAACGCGCCTTCCGCGCGTCGGAGCCCGGACACTGCAGGGACTGCCGACGACGGGGGAGAGACCTCAGCGCCGCAGCCTGAGTGGACGACTCAGAGACGCTTGACCCGCCTGGAGCGGACGACACCGGATGTACTACATCTGTCATACACGAGGGGAGGTCGGGATGGCCTCGAAGGCGGAGCAGAAGAGCCGCACCACGGGGGTTCCGGCGAAAGGACGCTCCCCTGCTGCGGCCCAGACCCGGCAGGCGCGCCGGAAGCAGGGTGACAGCGGTGCGACCAGCGTGGCCCAGGTACGGCTGCGCCCCGATGAGATGGCGGATCTGCAGCAGGTGATGCAGACCCTGCGGTTGCACTCGCTCTCCGACGCCCTGCGCGAAGGACTACGGCTCCTCTTCCGCGAGGCGGCCGAGGTCGCCGCCTCTCGGGACATCCGTGACGTCTACCGAGGCGCCCAGGCTCCGGCTCCCGAGGGTGTCGTGCCCGCGACGGCGGAAGAACCGGCGGCAGCGGACGAGACCGAGTGGTGAACACCGGCCCGGCGTTGCGGGGCGAGGTGTGGGGGTGCGCTCTTCCCGGCCCCATCGGCCCCCAGCCCGTCGTGGTCCTCACGGTGAACCGGATCGCCGAACCGCCGACGGCGGTGACCGTCGCCGTGATCACGGGGACACCAGGACCCGTTTCCACCCACGCTCCGATCGGTCCCGACTGCGGGGTCACCACGTACGACGAGTCCTACGTGAACTGCACGGACCTGCACACCGTGGACAAGCCCCGACTTCGGCGACGTCTCGGCCTGCTCGCTCCGAGCGAGATGCGACGCGTGGAAGAGCGCGTGCGGGTGATCCTCGGGCTGGCGTAGGCGTCGCCGGCCGAGGAACGCTACAACGCCGCCCCCAGCCGCTTCACCGCCTCCTCCAGCACCCCCGTCCGCTTGCAGAACGCGAACCGTACGAACGGGGCGCCCTCCTCACGGTGGTCGTAGAAGACCGCGTTGGGGATCGCGACGACCCCGGCGCGTTCCGGCAGGCCGCGGCAGAAGGCGAAGCCGTCCGTCTCGCCGAGCGGGCGGTTGTCGGTCGTGACGAAGTACGTCCCCGACGGGCGGAAGACGCGGAGACCGGCCTCCGCCAGGCCCGCCGCCAGCAGGTCGCGCTTGGCCAGCACGTCGGCGCGGAAGTCCTCGAAGTACGAGACCGGCAGCGACGGCGCCTCGGCGATCGCGCTACGGCATCCCGATCTACCTGGTCGTTGACCCGTACGCCCAGGAAGTCGTCCTCCACACCCAGCCGACCGGCACCGGTTACATCGCGGCGCACACGCACAGGTACGGCACGGTGCAAGCTCCCCATCCCCTTGGCCGACGGCCGCACCTCTACCCTCGACCTCGACGAACTCCCGCGCCCGGAGACCGAGTCGGACGCACGCTGAGGAAGGGCCCCGGCACGGTAAGCAGCCACTGCTACCGGCTGCTCGGGGTGCTCATGTCCGTGAGTGAGTCGGCTGTCACGCGGACAGCGATGTGAGCCGGGAACCCGCTACGGCGTACTGCAACGGGCCGGAGGCGACGTAGGTCAGGTGCTGCTTCGCCGAGCGCACGGCCGAGGCCGGCGGGGGCGCGGCCGTCACCCAGCCCACTCCGTGTTCGCGCACCGGTCCGTGTGCGGCGCCGGTCGGTTGCGAGGAGGGCGCTGTGCCCGGCCTCCGAGCCCCGTCAGCTTTCGTAGTGGTAGCGGCACTGGGCGATCAGGACGCCGTCCTCGGTGGCCTTGTAGATCAGCCGGTGCTCGTCGTTGATGCGGCGCGACCAGTAGCCCTGGAAGCCGTGTTTGAGCGGTTCCGGTTTGCCGATGCCCTCGTTGCCGTTCCGGGTGATGTCCGTGATGAGCGTGTTGATGCGCTTGAGGGTCTTCCGGTCCTGAAGCTGCCACCACAGGTAGTCCTCCCAGGCGCGGGAAGAGAAGGTGATCTTCAACCCGCGGCCCCTACTCGTCGGTCGCCAGCTCGCGCACGGTGCCGCCGCCGTTCTCCAGCTCGTCGATGGACGCGAGCAGGCGCCGGGCGTTGGCGGGACTGCGCAGCAGGTACGCCGTCTCCTTCAGGGACTCGTAGTCCTCGAGGGAGACGATGACGACCGGCTCGTGTCCGGCCCGGGTGATGACGACCTCTTCACGGTCGTCGGTGACGGAGTTGAGCACCTCGGCGTACCGTGCGCGCGACTCGGAGTACGTCATGGTCTTCACAGTCGACCCTCCTTTCACGTACAGAAAATTGTACGTCCGTTCCTGTCGGTCCGGCAAGCGCGGAAAGGACGGCCTCCGGCCCGAAAGCGCCGGGCGGGCGAGGCGTGATAGGCGGCGGGGACGCGTCGACCAGCCCCGCGGGGCGCAGGTCAGGCCGCGAATGCCTTGCGGAGCCGTTTCGCCGCGTCTGTCAACACCTCGGTGCGTTTGCAGAACGCGAACCGCACGAACGGGGCGCCGGCCTCCCGGTGGCCGTAGAAGACCGCGTTCGGGATGGCGACGACCCCGGCGCGCTCCGGCAGGGCCCGGCAGAAGGCGAAGCCGTCGCTCTCGCCGAGGGGGCGGATGTCGGTGGTGATGAAGTACGTGCCGGCCGTCCTGAACACCTCGAAGCCCGCGTCCGTCAGCCCCGCCGCCAGCAGGTCCCGCTTGGCCAGCATGTCGGCGCGGAAGCCGTCGAAGTACGTGTCGGGGAGGGCCAGGGCCTCGGCCGCGGCGTACTGGAACGGGCCGGAGGCGACGTACGTCAGGTACTGCTTCGCCGAGCGCACCGCCGTGACCAGCTCCGGGGACCCCGTCACCCGGCCGACGCCTCGTTCGCGCACTGATTCGCGTGAGGGCCCACGGGGCTGCAGACTCGAGAGACAGTGAGCTGTTGTGTACACATGAGACACTCGGTACCCTTGGGCGCATGACGCAGCCCATGCCCATAGAGTCGATCCGCGATGTCCGGGCACACCTGGCCGAGGTCGTGGAGCGGGCCGACCGGGACGACGTACCTACCGTCATCACCCGGCGCGGCAAGCAGGTCGCCGCCGTGGTGTCCATCGAGGTGCTGCGCAAGTACCAGGAGTGGGAAGAGCGCGAGATCAACCGGATCATCGACGAGCGCATGACCAACCCGGCACCCGGCATCCCGATCGAGGACATCATGAGGGAGACGCTGGCGCGCAGTGAGTGAGTACCGCACCGTCTTCCGAGCCGAGGCTCAGGCCGAACTCCGCAAGGTGCCGCGAGACATGGCCCTCCGCATCTTGGCCAAGCTGGCTGAGCTGGAGAACGACCCGATGGGGTTCAACACCACGGCCCTCGTCTCCCAGCCCGACCGGCGGCGCCTACGGGTAGGCGACTACCGCGTGATCTACACAATCGACAACGGCGAGCTGGTGGTGTGGGTCGTGCACGTCGGGCATCGCTCCACCGTCTACGACACCTGAGCGCTCCTGACATCGGTCGGAATATTCAGCACCGATCCAGCGTCCTGGGGTGCCTGCGTGTACGCACCGGGATGCGCCTGACCTGGTGCTGACCACGACCATTCATGGCGCCTCCGGCGCGCGTTCCGGGCGTGTGAGGCACAGCAGGCAACGAGGAGAGGAACGCGACGACCGGCCTTGTAGGGCAGCGGTCAGCGCGCGAATGCCTTGCGGAGCCGTTCCGCCGCGTCTGTCAGCACCTCGGTGCGCTTGCAGAACGCGAATCGCACGAACGGGGCGCCGGCCTCGCGGTGGTCGTAGAAGACCGCGTTCGGGATGGCGACGACACCCGCCCGTTCGGGGAGGGCGCGGCAGAAGGCGAAGCCGTCGCTCTCGCCGAGGGGGCGGATGTCGGTGGTGATGAAGTACGTGCCCGCCGTCCGAAACACCTCGAACCCGGCGTCCGCCAGCCCCGTCGCCAGTAGGTCCCTCTTGGCCAGCATGTCGGCGCGGAACGCCTCGAAGTAGCTGTCGGGCAGCGCGAGCGCCTCGGCGACGGCGTACTGGAAGGGCCCGGAGGCGACATACGTCAGGTACTGCTTCGCCGAGCGGACGGCGGCGACGAGATCGGGGGCGCCGGTAACCCAGGCCACTCCGTGTTCACGCACCCATTCTTCCTGGCTGGTTGCCGCCTCGCCATAGAAATCAGAGTGTAGTCAGAGTACAGTCTGAGTATGAGCATCGTGCGCCCAGTAGCCGAATCGGAATCCGTCTCGTTCACCGATCTGTCTCGGAACCCGAAGGCAGTCGCCGCGAGGGCCGCCGCCCTGGGCTGCCTGCGGGTCACGCACCGAGACGCGCCCGACATGGTGCTGACCACGGCCATACACGCAGAGCGAACCGAGGAGAACCTGACCACAGCGTCCCGACTGTTCCTTGCTCTGATGAAGCAGGACGACGGCATCAGGTCGCTTCTGCTCGCGTTGCCCGAGGTGTTCCCGTGGGTGCGCCACCTGAATGACGAGGAAGTCCGGGAATTCACCGTCGAGCTCCTCGATGCGCTGTCCGACGCCGCTGAGCTGGGTGCCAAGGAGGCTGTGCACCGAGCGATCGTCTCGTGGCGGGCAACCGCCCGCATCAACGCTGACCCTGACCAGCTCAGAGAGGCACTCCGTCCGCTAGGTGACATCGACCTCGGCCCGGTCGAGGTGCACGAGTGAGCCCGAAGAATGGCGATCGGGTCAGTGTCCCTCCGCTGAGCGGCTGGAACGTCATCCACGGCACGACGGAGGCCGCGACCGGTTGGGAGGAGCTGTGCCGGGTGGCGTTGCCGAACGCGCATCGCTGCCTGGAGGCCCTTCGCACCGACCCGCTGTCGCGGGCCAACTGGAACCGCCAGCATCAGCTCCGCGGCAGGCACGCCACCAGAGAATGGAAGGGCTCCGAGCTGGAGCAGTGGGAGTACGAGATCACCAGTGGCGGTCGGGTCCGCTATCTGGTCAGCCCGGACACCTCGACCGTGATCCTGGTGTACGCCTCCCCGCGACACCCGAAGGACACCGAATAGCCTCCAGTGCTTCGCCCTTGCCGAAGGTGGAGCCGGTGCGCGGGTTACGTGCGCACCGGCTCGGCAGACGGTGCAGATGCTGGCCGACTGGATTCGAAGAGAAGGCCGAACACCACAGGCCCCTCATGACGGTGGTCAGTGCTCGAATGCCTTGCGGAGCCGTTCCGTCGCGTCCGCCAGTACCTCGATGCGCTTGCAGAACGCGAACCGGACGTAGGGTGCCCCCGTCCTTTTGTGGTCGTAGAAGACCGCGTTCGGGATGGCGACGACACCCGCCCGTTCGGGGAGGGCGCGGCAGAAGGCGAAGCCGTCGGTCTCGCCGAGGGGGTGGATGTCGGTGGTGATGAAGTACGTGCCGGCCGGGCGGAAGACCTTGAAGCCCGCCTGCTCCAGCCCGTCCGCGAGCCGTTCCCTCTTGACCCGCATATCGGCGCGGAACTCCTCGAAGTAGCTTTCCGGCAGACGCAGGGCCTCCGCGACGGCGTACTGGAAGGGGCCGGAGGCGACGTACGTCAGGAATTGCTTGGCGGAACGGACGGCGGTCACGAGTTCCGCGGTACCGGTCACCCAGCCCACTCCGTGTTCGCGCACCCATTTGTGTGCGGCGCGGGTCAGGAGCGAGAAGGGTGCTGTGCCCGACCCCTGAGTCCCGTCAGCTTCGTAGTGGTAGCGGCACTGTGCGATCAGGACGCCGTCCTCGGTGGCCTTGTAGATCAGCCGGTGCTCGTCGTTTATGCGGCGCGACCAGTAGCCCTGGAATCCGTGCTTGAGCGGTTCCGGTTTGCCGATGCCCTCGTTGCCGTGGGGAGCGCGGTCACTACCCGGGAGTTGCCGGCTGTCGGCCGGGGCGCTCACCCAACTGAGCGGGCCATCCGCCCGGCCCGGCTTCAGAGACAGTGCATTGCTACCTCTGGTAGGATCTGGACTATGAGTGGTAGCAAGAAGTACTCGATCAGCCTCCCGGAAGACCTCGCTGAGGCCGCACGTACCCATGTAGGTCCAGGCGGCTTCTCCGCTTACGTGGCCGAGGCCCTCGAGCAGCGTGTGGCCATGGACAAGCTTCGTGAGATCGTCGCCGACTTCGAGACGGACAACGACCCGCTGTCCCGGGAAGAGATCGAAGCGGCCAGCGCTGTACTGCGCCGTGATCAGCGCGACTCGAGCGGTGCCGCAGCCTGATGCCCGGCACGCTCCTCCTCGACAGCGAGGGCCTCTCCAAGCTCTACCTCAAGGACCGCACCGCTCTGGCTCTCGTCCAAGCAGCCTCGGAAGAAGGCATCCGAGTGGCCACGACCGCCATGACCACGCTTGAGGCGGATTACGAGCGCATCCACCCCGCCCGCATCCGGTGGGTACTTTCCCGGATCGACGTCCATGACGTCACCAAGAGCGTCACCGACCAAGCGGCAGCACTGTTGCGCGACCACCGCCTCAGCGGCCACAAGTACGCCATCGACGCCGTCCTCGCGGCCATTGCACGCTCGGCGCCAAGACCCGTCACCGTCCTCACCTCCGACCCTGAGGACATCAGTCTGCTCTGTGGAACCGCCGTCGAGGTCATCAAAGCCTGACGCATGCAGATCGCGGGCACACCCGCTCACGCATGACGCTGTGCAAGCCCCCCACCGCGCACGGCCATCAGCCACTTGAGTTCCGCAGTTCGTAGGCACGTACGGGTCCGTCGACCGATGTCTGCGCAGGTCACGGGTTGCGCTGCGTGGTTCCTCCGGTGTGGTGGTGTGTGCGCGGCGGCTCGGAGCAGCCGATGCCGTGCGGCCGGTACCTTTGCTCGTACGGTTGTTGGCTGCTACGCGGCCAGCCCCTTGAGCCGGGAAGCCGCCTCCTCAAGAACACTCGCCCGTTTGCAGAACGCGAACCGGACGAAGGGCGCGCCCTGCTCGCGGTGGTCGTAGAAGACCGTGTTCGGGATCGCCACGACCCCGCAACGCTCGGGCAGCGCACGACAGAAGGCGAAACCGTCCGACTCGCCGAGTGACCTGATGTCCGCGGTGATGAAGTACGTACCGGCCGGCCGGAAGACCGTGAACCCTGCCTGCTCCAGGCCGCCCGCGAGCAGCTCGCGCTTGGCCCGCATGTCGGCGCGGAACTCCTCAAAGTACGAGTCCGGCAGAGACAGCGCCTCGGCCACGGCGTATTGGAAGGGCCCGGAGGCGACGTACGTCAGGTACTGCTTGGCCGAGCGGACGGCGGTGACGAGATCAGGGGCGCCGGTAACCCAGCCGACCTTCCAGCCGGTGAAGGAGAACGTCTTGCCGCTGCTGGAGATGGTCACCGTGCGCTCGCGCATCCCCGGGAACGTCGCCAGCGGCACGTGCTCGGCGTCGTCGAAGACCAGGTGCTCGTAGACCTCGTCCGTGACCACCAGCAGATCGCGCTCCACCGCCAGCTCGGCGATCGAGGCCAGTTCCGCGCGGCTGAGGACCGTGCCGGTGGGGTTGTGCGGGGTGTTGACCAGCAGCAGCCGGGTGCGGTCGGTGACGGCGTCGCGCAGCTCGTCCAGGTCCAGGCGGAAGCGGCCCTCCTCCAGGTCCGCGCGCAGGGTGACCGGGACCCGGCGGCCGCCGGCCATGGCGATGCACGCCGCGTACGAGTCGTAGTACGGCTCCAGGGCGACCACCTCGTCGCCGGGTTCCACCAGGGCCAGCAGCGCGGCGGCGACGGCCTCCGTGGCGCCGGCGGTGACCAGGACCTCCGTGCCGGGGTCGTAGGACAGGCCGTAGCGCCGCTGCTGGTGGGCGGTGACGGCGGCGCGCAGCTCGGGGACGCCGGGGCCCGGCGGGTACTGGTTGCCGCGCCCGTCCCGCAAGGCCCGCACGGCGGCCTCCCTGATCTCCTCGGGGCCGTCGGTGTCGGGGAAGCCCTGCCCCAGGTTGATGGCGCCGGTGCTCAGGGCCAGGGCGGACATCTCCGCGAAGATCGTCGTCCCGAACTCGGCGAGCCGGCGGTTCAGGAGGGGACGCGCACTGGAGGTCATGCCGGTCATCCTGCTCCGAAGCTCTGGAGTTCCTCAACTCTGCTTTGGCTCGGATCGGCGAAGGGCATCACCGATGCACGCAAGAGCGAGGCGCCCACGGGGGGCCGCTTCGGGGGAAACGGAAGGAGGATGGCGCCATGGTCTTCGGCATCATCCTGGCGGTGATCGGAGTGCTTTTCGTGGGGGCGCTGGTGTCCCTGGCCCGCAGGGGCGGCCCGGGTGGCTCCGGGCGGACGGCGCGGCGCGGGGTGGCGGCGTCCTCCGGGGCGAGCGGCGGCAGCAACAGCAGCAACAGCAGCAACAGCAGCAGCAGTGGTGACAGCTGGTGGGTCGGAGACTCCGGGTCGTCCGGCGACAGCCACCACGGGGGGAGCTCCTGCGGCAGCACCTCGTCCTGCGGAGGCGGCTCGTCCTGCGGAGGCGGCTCGTCCTGCGGGGGCGGTGGAGGTGGATGCGGCGGCGGAGGCAGCTGACCGAAGGCCGGCCGTCTCCCGGCGATGAAGCCGCGACCACCGAGCGCGGGGTCCGCACCTGGGGCGGGCCCCGCGTTCCGCCGTGCGCCGGCGGTTCCCGTACGGCGGATCCGCCGAACACCTGTCGGTCGTATCCGCGTGTGGTCCGGCACCGTCGCACGGCTGGAGGACAACTCGGCCCGCACAGCGCCGTATCCGGGCTTGAGCGTGGCAACTGCGAACGTCGAGCGGGCCTTTCGGGGCTTGGCCGGGACACTTGACGTCGATCGGGCGCGGCTCCCGGCGCGCGTCACGGCGCACCGGCGCACGCCCCACCGGCAGCGGCGCACGCCGTAGTTGAACAGGTGAGCTGTGGAGCCCTCCGAGGGATGGAAACCCTATGAACTTGGGTAAAAACGCTGTGGCGGCATCACAGTTCATGATTCCCTCTGAAACACCGAAGCAGCCCCTCGGACGTCCCGCGGACACGTGACACGTCCTGACCGGCCGACTGGGCTGACCGGGCCGACATCCTCCGGTGCGACCGGGGCGCAACGGACCCACCTCCCTCTCCTTTTGTGTGCTTGCGGAGCCGATCCATGCTCACGACCCTGAAAACCTCCTACACCGACACGCGCGCCGCCGACCTCGCCTGGGCCCTGGGGCGCGAGCCGCTTCCCGCACTGGCCGCACTCGACCTCGAACTGACGGGCGTCCGACTTCAGTTGCGTCTCCTCGGCGCCTCCCACCAGGTCCTGCTTGAGGAGGAGCGGGGCGTCTGCTCGGAGACGGTGGCGTGCATCCCGGGCAGCAGCACCCCGCTGCCGCTGGGCGTCGCCGAGCGGGTGGGCGACTGGGAGTACGAGTTCGCCGCCCGCGTCGAGGTCCTCTCGCCCGGTTCCTTCGCGGGCCGCGCCCAGGAACTGCTGGCCCTCGTCTCCGACCATCCGCACGGCCTCGCGGGCGTGTTCCCCGGTAGCCCGCACGCCTTCACCGCCCTGCTGGCCCAGCACCACGAGGGCCAGGTGCACTGGCGGACCTGGCACGCGTACCCGCAGGAAGGGCAACTGGTGACGACCCGTACGAGAGTGGGCGCGCGGACGCCGGCCGCCCGTCACAGACCCGGCGCGCGGCACACGCGCCCTCATACCGCTCCGCCGGGCCCCTGTGAACCGGCACCAGACGTGTGAGACCGGCGCCGCACGTGGGAAACCGGTGCCACACGTGTGGGTGACGAACCGCAGCCGGGCCGTGACGTAACGTCGCAGCGTGATCGAGTCGCACGCGCCCGCCCCGCCCGGTTCCCCGCCGCCCCGGAGCGCGCCGGGCGGCCCCACCGGCCCGCTGCGGCTGCCCGTCCGGCCCGGCACCGCACGGTTCCTGGTGCTCGCCGGGGTGTTCGTCTGCGCGGCCTGCGGACTCGTGTACGAACTGGAACTCCTCGCCCTCGCCGCGTACTTGATGGGCGACTCGGTCACACAGGCGTCCGTCGTGCTGTCCGTCATGGTCTTCGCGATGGGCATCGGCTCCCTCGCCGCGAAGCGGCTGCGCGGGCTCGCCGCGGCCGGCTTCGGCGTGGTCGAGGCCACGCTCGCCCTCGTCGGCGGGTGCAGCGGGATGGCGCTGTACGCCGTGTTCGCCTGGACCGGCGACTGGGGCGGGCCGTGGGCCGAGGGGCCGCGCTGCCTCCTGGTCGGCTTCTCCCTCGGGACCGGACTGCTCATCGGGGCCGAGGTGCCCCTGCTGATGGAGCTGATCCAGCGCATCCGCCGCCAGGACGCGGGCGGGGCCGTGGCCGACCTGTTCGCCGCCGACTACGTCGGCGCGCTCGTCGGCGGACTCGCCTTTCCCTTCCTCCTGCTCCCGCTCCTCGGGCAGCTGACCGGCGCGCTGCTCACCGGCGCCGTCAACGCGGTCGTCGGCGGTGCCCTGGTCCTCGGGCTGTTCCGCCGCGATCTGACCCGCCGCGCCCGGTGGCTGCTGCTGGTCGGCAACGCCGTCGTGCTCGCGGTCCTCGCCTCGGCGGCCGTCCTCGTCGACGACTTCGAAGAGGCCGCGCGGCACGCGGTGTACGGCAGGGACGTACGGGTGGCGCTGCGCAGCGGGGTGCAGGAGGTCGTCCTCACCGGCGGCACGGACGGCCGGAGCCTCGGCCTGTTCCTCGACGGGCGGCTGCGGGTCAGCGGGCGGGACGAGCTGCGCTACCACGAGGCCCTCGTCCACCCCGCCATGTCCGGGACGCACGCGCGGGTGCTGATCCTCGGCGGCGGGGACGGGCTGGCGGCACGCGAGGTGCTGCGCCATCCCGGCGTGGACCGGGTCGACGTCGTCGAACTCGACGGGGAGGTGGTGCGGCTGGCCCGTACCGACCCGGAGCTGTCCGCGCTCAACGGGCACGCGTTCGACGACCCGCGCGTGCGCGTGAGCACCGCCGACGCCTTCGGCCGGCTGCGCTCCGCGCCCCCGGCGGCGTACGACGTGGTCGTCTCGGACCTGCCGGACCCGGGCATCACGGCGAGCACGAAGCTGTACTCGCAGGAGTTCTACGGCCTCGCCCGGCGCGTCCTCGCCCCGGGCGGGCGGCTGGTGGTGCACGCCGGGCCGGTCGGGTCCGGCACGCGCGCGTACTGGACGGTGGAGGCGACCGTCCGCGCGGGGGGTTTCCGCACCGCCCCCTACCGCGCCGACGGCCGGCGCGCCGGGTTCGCCACCGGGCCCCACCGCGCGCCCGCCGACCGCTCCGGCGCGCCCCGCGACTGGGGTTTCGTGCTGGCCGCCCGCACCGAACCGCGGCCGCGGCTCGACCCGCGGGGGCCGCGCCCGTCCGTCCTCACGGACGCGGCCCTGGCGGCGGGCGAGCGGGCGGCCCGGGCGACGCGGATCGCGGGACTGCCGGCGTCGACGCTCGTGCGTCCCCGGTACTGAGGCGGCCCGGCGGCCCGGCGGGCCGGGAAGGTACGCCGGTGGGGGCGGATCGCGGGTGAATTGCCGAGGCTCGGGTGCGAGAAGGCCCACGCTGGGTAGAGTCCGTCGACATGGAGCACGAGGTGTTCGTTCCGGTTCCGGCCGAGCGACTCAGGGAGGTGCTGGACGACCCCGCGCGGGTCGCCCGGGCGGTCCCCGGGCTCCAGCAGGACGCGGGCGCCGAACCCGTCGCCGGCCGGCTGAAGATCAGGGTCGGCAGCCACTCCGTCACCTACCGGGGTGCCGTACGGGTGTCCCGGCGGGGCGACGGCGCGTACGGCGTCGAGGGCGGTGCCGAGGAGGTCCGCGGCAGCGGCACCGTCACGCTCGCGCTGCGGATCGCCCTGCGTGAGGCGGAGGACGGCTGCACGCTGCTCTTCGACGGCACGGCCTCGGCCGACGGCCGGATCAGGGACTTCCCGGCGGACGCGGTGGAGGCCGCCGTCACCCGCCTGCTGAACCGTTTCGCGGAGCACCTCGCCCAGGCCGCGCCGGAGACGACGACGTCCCTGGCGACCCAGGACTTCGAGCCCCGCGCCACGACGAACCACGACACGACCCCGGACGCGGACGACGAACCCGTCCCGCCTCCACCGCCGGCGGCGGACGCGGCGTCCGGCCCGGCCGACGGTGACGGTGACGGTGACGGCGGTAAGGCCCCGGAGGCGGCCGAGGGCGGCGACACCTCCGAAGCCGGCCTCACCGAGCGGGAACCGGGCCCCGGCCGCCCCTCCGCGTTCCGACCCGACCCGTCGTCCTCCGAGGACGACGACGAGGTCGCCGAGGCGGCCCACGCGCGGCGGACCATGATCGGGCGCAGCGCGGAAGAAGTCGACCACGCCCCGCCCCGCGGCCGCTACGCACCCGTACCCGCGCCGCAGACGGTGAGCACCCCGGCCCGGCTGCGCTGGGCGGCCCCCGCGGCGGCCCTGGCCGTCGCCTCCGCCGTCGTCGCGGTCCGCGCCCTGCGCAGACGCCGCTGAGCGGGAGTCCGGGCCGGGCCGCCGCTGGGCGGGGTGCCGGTTCCGGGTGGCGCGGGCACCACGCGTGCCGGTGGTGGCTCGGAGCCGTGCACGGCGGGGTGCCGGTTCCGGGTGGCGCGGGTACCACGGGTGCCGGTGGTGGCTCGGAGCCGTGCACGGCGGGGTGCCGGCCCCATGCCGCGGGCCCCGGCACGGGGCTCACTCGCCGACGGCGGCCGGGGAGCGCGCGCTCGCCGGTGCCCGGGGGCCGCGCCGAGCCCCCGGTCCCCGAGGCCCTCTTGATCACCCCAGTAGGGTCGTCCCGTGAGTGACGAAGAGATCACGCTGACCGCGGGTGACGCGGAGGTGACCGTGCAGCCGGGCAACGGCGGCCGGGTCGGAGGGCTTCGGGTCGGGGGTGTGGAGCTGCTGCGGCAGGGGGAGCGGTACGGCTGCTTCCCGATGGTGCCCTGGTGCGGGCGGATCAGGGACGGGCGGTTCCTGGACGGCGCCGTCGTCCGGCAGATGCCGCTGAACGCGCCGCCGCACGCCATCCACGGCACCGTCCGCGACCACCCCTGGCGCACCGCCCGGGCCACCGACGACGAGGCCGTCCTCACCTACGAGCTGGTCGACCCCTGGCCCTACCCGGGCCTCGTCACCCAGATCGTCGCCCTCACCGGGGACGCGCTGACGCTCACCCTGTCCGTCGAGACGTACGAGTCGTCCTTCCCGGCGCAGGCCGGCTGGCACCCCTGGTTCAACCGGAACCTCGGCGGCGAGGACGTACGCCTCGGCTTCGACGCCGCCTGGCAGGAGGAGCGCGGCGACGACCACCTGCCCACCGGCAACCGGATCGACCCGCGGCCCGGCCCCTGGGACGACTGCTTCGGCATGCCCGGCGGCGTCGACGTGACCCTGACCTGGCCCGGGCAGCTGGAGCTGAAGGTGACCGGCCGGGAGGAGTGGGTCGTCGTCTACGACGAGCAGCGCGAGGCCGTGTGCGTCGAGCCGCAGACCGGGCCGCCCAACGGGCTCAACACCCTGCCGCGCCTGGTCACGCCCCTGGAGCCGCTGGAGGCCACCACGGCCTGGAGCTGGCGCCGCCTCTAAGCTGGGCGCCATGACGGACACACGCGGCGCGCTGCTGCAGCAGATCAAGGACAAGGCCGTGGTGCACGGCAAGGTGACCCTGTCGTCGGGTCTGGAAGCCGACTACTACGTCGACCTGCGGCGCATCACCCTCGACGGTGAGGCCGCCCCGCTGGTCGGCCAGGTGCTGCTGGACCTGACCGGGGAGCTCGACTTCGACGCGGTCGGCGGGCTCACCATGGGCGCCGACCCCGTCGCCGCCGCGATGCTGCACGCGGCCGCCGCGCGGGGCAGGCGCCTGGACGCGTTCGTCGTGCGGAAGGCCGCGAAGGCGCACGGTCTGCAGCGCCGCGTCGAGGGCCCGGACATCTCCGGCCGCCGCGTGCTGGTGGTGGAGGACACCTCCACCACCGGCGGCTCCCCGCTCACCGCCGTCGAGGCCGTGCGCGAGGCCGGGGCCGAGGTCGTCGCCGTCGCGACCATCGTCGACCGGGCCACCGGCGCCGCCGAGAAGATCCGGGAGGGCGCCGGGGTGCCGTACCTGTTCGCCTTCTCGAAGGACGAGCTGGGCCTCGACTGACCAGGGCGTGGACGCGCCTGGACCTTCCGGCCGAGTCTGGAAGGATGGGGCCGACGATGACGTCGCACCCAAGGTCTAGGTCAGGGCCGTAGAGACACCGCAGTACCCCAACCCGCAGATACAAGGAGCGGACGCATGCCCATCGCAACTCCCGAGGTCTACAACGAGATGCTGGACCGGGCGAAGGCGGGGAAGTTCGCCTACCCGGCCATCAACGTGACCTCCACCCAGACCCTGCACGCGGCCCTGCGCGGTTTCGCTGAGGCGGAGAGCGACGGCATCGTCCAGATCTCCACGGGTGGCGCCGAGTTCCTGGGCGGGCAGTACAGCAAGGACATGGTGACCGGCGCGGTCGCCCTGGCCGAGTTCGCGCACATCGTCGCGGAGAAGTACCCGGTGAACATCGCGCTGCACACGGACCACTGCCCGAAGGACAAGCTCGACGGGTACGTGCGCCCGCTGCTCGCGCTCTCCCAGAAGCGCGTCGAGGCCGGTCTGAACCCGCTGTTCCAGTCGCACATGTGGGACGGCTCGGCCGAGACCCTCGCCGACAACCTCTCCATCGCCCGGGAACTGCTGGAACTGGCCCGCGCCGCGAAGATCATCCTCGAGGTGGAGATCACCCCCACCGGCGGCGAGGAGGACGGCGTCTCCCACGAGATCAACGACTCCCTCTACACCACGGTCGACGACGCGATCCGCACCGCCGAGGCCCTCGGCCTGGGCGAGAAGGGCCGCTACCTGCTGGCCGCCTCCTTCGGCAACGTGCACGGCGTGTACAAGCCGGGCAACGTCGTCCTGCGCCCCGAGCTGCTGAAGGAGCTGAACGAGGGCGTCGCCGCCAAGTTCGGCAAGACCTCCCCGTTCGACTTCGTCTTCCACGGCGGCTCCGGCTCCACCGAGCAGGAGATCCGCACCGCGCTGGAGAACGGCGTGGTCAAGATGAACATCGACACGGACACGCAGTACGCCTTCACGCGCCCGGTCGCCGACCACATGTTCCGCAACTACGACGGCGTCCTGAAGGTCGACGGCGAGGTCGGCAACAAGAAGACCTACGACCCGCGCACCTGGGGCAAGCTGGCCGAGGCGTCCATGGCCGCCCGCGTCGTCGAGGCCTGCGGCAACCTCCGCTCGACCGGTACCAAGATCAAGTAACGTCCGGTCGCCCGTTCCTCCGGGAAGAACCCGGCACCTCCCGCGGTGCCGGGTTCTTCCGTATGCTCCCCGCATGCCCGAAGTCCGGCTGGCCTCGTCGCGCGGCAGGTGGATCCTGCTCACCACCGTGCTCGGCTCCGGCATGGCCCTGCTGGACTCGACCGTCGTCAACATCGCCCTGCCGCGCATCGGCCGCGACCTCGACGCGGACCTGGCCGCCCTGCAGTGGACCGTCAACGCCTACATGGTCACCCTGGCCGGGCTGATCCTGCTGGGCGGGGCCCTCGGGGACCGCTTCGGGCGGCGCAAGGTGTTCGTCGTCGGCGTGGTGTGGTTCGCCGTGGCGTCGCTGCTGTGCGGCCTCGCGCCCGACGCGCCGGTGCTGATCGCCGCGCGGGCCCTGCAGGGAGTGGGCGGGGCGCTGCTGACGCCCGGGTCGCTGGCCCTGATCCAGGCGTCCTTCCACCCCGACGACCGGGGGCGGGCCGTGGGCCTGTGGTCCGGCTTCGGCGGGATCGGGGCGGCGGTCGGGCCGTTCGTGGGCGGCTGGCTGGTGGACGGGCCCGGCTGGCGGTGGGTGTTCCTGCTGAACGTGCCGCTGGCGCTGGTGTGCGTACCGGTGGCGCTGCGGCACGTTCCCGAGTCGGGGGGCGGTGCCTTCCGGCCGGACGGGGGCGGGGCCGGGCCGGCGCCCGGGCGGTTCGACGTGCTCGGCGCTGTGCTCGGGGCGCTGGCGCTCGCGCTGCTGACGTACGCGCTGATCGGGGCCGGCGAGGGCGGTCCGGTGGTCTGGGTCACGGGGGTGGCCGGGGTGGCCGCGGCGGTGGCGTTCGTCCTGGTCGAGCGGTGGCGGGCCGAGCCGATGATGCCGCTCGACGTCTTCGCGTCGCGGCAGTTCACGGCCGTCAACCTCGTCACGCTGTGCGTGTACGCGGCGCTCGGCGGGTTCTTCTTCCTCGCCGCGCTGCAGTTGCAGGTCGCCGTGGGTTACTCGGCGCTCGCGGCCGGTACGGCGCTGCTGCCGACGACCGTGCTGATGCTGGCGCTGTCGGCGCGCTCCGGGGAGCTGGCCGACCGCATCGGGCCGCGGATCCCGCTGACGGTGGGGCCGCTGCTGGCCGCCGCCGGGATGCTGCTGATGCTCCGGGTCGGGCCCGGGGCGTCCTACCTCGCCGACGTGCTGCCCGCGCTGCTGGTGCTCGGGCTCGGGATGGTCACGCTGGTGGCGCCGCTGACGGCGGCCGTGCTGGGCTCGGTGAGCGTCGTGCGGGCCGGGCTCGCCAGCGGGATCAACAACGCGGCGGCCCGGGCGGCGGGCCTGGTGGCGGTGGCGGCGCTGCCGCTGCTGACCGGGATGGGGGAGGAGGCCTACCGGGACCCCGCCGCCTTCGACGCGGCGTTCGAGAGGGCCATGGGGTGGTGCGCGGGGGCGCTGGTCGCCGGGGCGGTGCTCGCGGCCGCGGTGGTGCGCAGGCCGCCGCCGGACTGCAGGCGGCCGGAGTGCCGGACGTCCGGGGGCGTCACCTCGCCGCCGCTGGAGGGGGAGCGGGTGCGCAGGCGGCTGTCGTAGGGGCACCCTCCGTCGTCCGGCGGCGCGCGTGACCGCGGTCCCGGCGCATGGCGCAGCTTGGGGCATCTCCATTCACGAGAACCTGCTCGGGGGTCCGCCCCCGACTCGTCTCCCCGACGACCCCGGGCCCCGGGCCCCGGGAAATGCTCGCATCGGGTGCCGCGCCCGCCGAGGCCGCGGCAGCGCACCCCACCTCCTCGCTCGCCTGGGCGCAGCTCGCCGACGACGCGTTCGAGCGGGGCGCGGCGGTGGAGTCGTACGCGTACGCCCGGACGGGCTACCACCGCGGGCTGGACGCGCTGCGCCGCAACGGCGGGAAGGGTCACGGTCCGGTGCCGTGGGGGAATGGTCCTCCATGTGATCGGATTGCTTTTGCATTCCCTGCCGCCGCCGCTCCCTGAGTGACGGCGGCACAGTCGTTTCAACTGCGGTGACTACCGCTTCAGTTCGGTGTACGCCTCGGCGCTGCTGTCCTTGAGGAACTGCCAGCAACGCTCCGTTTCGTCCTTCTCGTTGATCTCGCCGGCGGCACGGGCGAGGGCGGCGAGGCAGCGCAGGAATCCGCGATTGGCCCGGTGGTCCCAAGGGATGGGGCCGTGTCCCTTCCACCCGGCGCGGCGCAGCGAGTCCAGACCGCGGTGATAGCCGGTGCGCGCGTAGGCGTACGACTCGATCACTCGCCCCGCCTCGAAGGCGTCGTCCGCGAGCATCGCCCAGGCGAGCGAGAACGTAGGGTGCTTCGCCGCGACCTCGGCCGGGGGCCGGGACTCCTCGCCCAGAAGGCGGTACGCCTCTTCGTTCTCCGGCAGGTACGTCGGGTCCGGGCCACCGAGCAGGTTCTTGTGCGTCGTCATGCAAGCAGTCTGCCACTTCCGGATAAGCCTCCGGGACGCCTCTGCGGCGTATCGGCCGTGGAGCCGAACCGCGCTTTCCCGCGGGCCCTGCACGCCCTCGCCCGGGCCGCGCAGGCCGTCGGCGAGCAGGAGGAGTACGAGCGCTGCTCCCGTTCCTGGAGGACTCCTCGCCGACCGCGGCGCAGGTCCTGGGCTGACGACCGTCCGTGCACGTGAGGCCCGTCCCGCCGCGCGCGGGCGCGCCTTGCGGTTCCGGGGGCGACACCGCAGGATGCCGGTGGGGACCGGGGCCCCCGTGCCGGCATCGGCAGGGGCGGACCGCTACCCGGAGTTATCTGCAGGAGACAGCGATGTCCCACGAGGCTCACGAGCCCGAGACCCCGCATCTCGACTTCCACGGCACGACGCCGTACGAGGACTACGTCAAGGCGGACGTGCTCACCCACCTCCAGCACACCCTCTCCGACGACCCCGGAGAGATGGTCTTCCTGGTGACGACCCAGGTGATGGAGCTGTGGTTCACCGTCATCGTCCACGAGTGGGAGACGGCGTCCCACGCGCTCAGGGGCCACGACGTGCCCACCGCCCTCCACGCGCTGAAGAGGTCCGTGCGGGAGCTGGAGGCGCTGAACGCCTCCTGGAGGCCGCTCGCCCAGCTCACGCCGGCCCAGTTCAACTCGTACCGCGGCGCCCTCGGCGAGGGCTCCGGCTTCCAGTCGGCGATGTACCGGCGGATGGAGTTCCTGCTCGGCGACAAGTCCGCCTCGATGCTCGTCCCGCACCGGGGCGCCCCGCGGGTGCACGCCGAGCTGGAGAAGGCGCTGCACGAGCCGAGCCTGTACGACGAGGTCGTGCGGCTGCTCGCGCGGCGCGGGTACGACATCCCGGGGTACGTGCTGCACCGCGACGTCGCGGAGCGCTACGAGCCCTCGCCGGAGGTGGAGGCGGCCTGGACGGCCGTCTACTCGGGCGACGAGAGCGACGAACTGGCCCGCCTCGGCGAGGCGTTGAGCGATGTCGCCGAGCTGGTGTGGCGCTGGCGCAACGACCATCTGGTCGCCACCCGCCGCGCGATGGGCGCCAAGACCGGCACGGGCGGCTCCGCGGGGGTGGCCTGGCTGGAGAAGCGCGCGCAGAAGAACGTCTTCCCCGAGCTGTGGACGGCGCGGTCCCATGTCTGAGCCGGTATCCGAGCCGGCCGTCGAAGCGGAGAAGCTGGACGCCGCCGACGCCCTGCGCGGCGCGCGGGACGCGTTCGTCCTGGACGACGTGGTCTACCTCGACGGCAACTCGCTGGGCGCGCTGCCCGCCGTCGTGCCCGGCCGTATCGAGGACGTCGTCCGCCGCCAGTGGGGCGAGCTGCGCATCCGGTCCTGGGAGGAGAGCGGCTGGTGGACGGCGCCCGAGCGGATCGGTGACCGGATCGCCCCGCTGGTCGGGGCGGCGGCCGGGCAGATCGTGGTCGGCGACTCCACGAGCGTCAACGTGTTCAAGGCGCTGGTGGCCGCCGTGCGGATGGCCGGGGACGGCCGGGACGAGATCCTCGTCGACGCGACGACCTTTCCCACCGACGGGTACATCGCCGGCTCCGCCGCCCGGATGACCGGGTGCGCGCTGCGACCCGTGGCGCCCGCGGAGGTCCCGGCCGCGCTGGGCGGGCGCACCGCCGCGGTCCTGCTCAACCACGTCGACTACCGCACCGGCCGGCTGTACGACCTGCCGGCCCTGACGGCCGCCGTGCACGAGGCCGGGGCGTACGCCGTGTGGGACCTGTGCCACAGCGCGGGCGCCCTGCCGGTGGGGCTGGACGCGCACGGGGTGGACCTCGCGGTCGGCTGCACCTACAAGTACCTGAACGGCGGGCCGGGTTCACCGGCCTACCTGTACGTGCGGCGGGAGCTGCAGGACCGCTTCGACTCCCCGCTGCCCGGCTGGAACTCCCACGCCGAGCCGTTCGGGATGCGGACCGGCTACGAACCGGCCTCCGGAGCGCCGCGCGGCCGGGTCGGCACCCCGGACATCCTCTCCCTGCTCGCGCTGGAGGCGGCCCTGGAGGTGTGGGACGGGGTGTCCGTCGACGCGGTGCGGGCCAAGTCCCTCGCGCTGACGGACTTCTTCCTGAAGTGCGTGGCGGCGTACGTCCCCGAGGGCCGGGTCGAGTGCCTCACGCCGCGGGCGCACGAGGAGCGCGGCAGCCAGATCGCGCTGCGCTGCGACGACGCCGATGACGTGATGAAGCGGCTGATCGAACGGGGTGTGGTCGGCGACTTCCGGGCGCCGGACGTGCTGCGCTTCGGTTTCACACCGCTGTACGTGGGCTTCGCCGACGTGGAGCGGGCGGCGCGCGTGCTGGCGGAGACGCTGACCTGAGCGGCGGCGGGGCCGGACCTCCTGCGGCGTCCGGCCCCGCGGTCGCCCAACGGGTCGGTCATGGCCCCGCGGTCGCCCAACGGGTCCGTCATGGCCCCGCGCGGACGGGTCGGTCATGGTCCCGCGCGGACGGGTCCGCCCGGGGCCTCACCCAGGGTGACATCCCCGTGTTCACGCATGTCACGCGCCTGGTACCGTCCCGGCCAACGGCTGAACTCCCGCACCGGACTGGCCGCTTACGTTTCAGCGCTGAGAGGTTGAGGCATGACGGACGACGTCGCAGCGGCCCGGGCGGCCGCCGAGGAGAAGTCGGTGTTCTCCCACGCGCCCGTCGACCCCGACGCCACCGCGGCCTACGGCGGCCACCCCGACCAGGTGATCGACTTCTACGCCCCGCGCGCACAGGCCGGCCCGGGCGGGCCCGCCCCGGTCGTCGCCGTGCTGCACGGCGGTGCCTGGCGCGCGCCGTACGACCGGCGGCACATCAGCCCCTTCGCCCAGTTCCTGGCCCGCCGCGGGTTCGCCGTCGCCAGCGTCGAGTACCGGCGCGGCGGCGGGGACGACCTGCTCGCGGGCCGCTGGCCCGACACCTTCGACGACGTCGCCGCCGCCCTGGACGCCCTGCCGGCGCTGGTCCGGGAGACGCTGCCGCAGGCCGACCCGCGCCGCACGGTCCTCACCGGCCACTCGGCGGGCGGGCACCTCGCGCTGTGGGGTGCGGCCCGGCACGTCCTGCCGGCCGACTCGCCCTGGCGCTCGGACGCCTCGGCGACGCTGCGCGGGGTGGTCGCCCTTGCGCCGATCGCGGACTTCTCGGTCGCCGACAAGCTGGGCGTGTGCGGGGGCGCCGCCCGCCAACTCCTCGGTGGGGACGAGCACTTCGCCGAGCGCCTGCCGTACGCGGACCCGGCGCTGCTGCTGCCGACCGGCATCGCCACGACCGTCGTGCAGGGCCGCAGCGACCTCGAGGTACCGCAGCCGGTCGCCGAGTCGTACGCGGACGCGGCGGCCAAGGCCGGGGAGATGGTGGGGGTGACGCTGCTGGAGGACGTGGGGCACTTCCCGCTCATCGACCCGGCGGCGGACGCGTGCGCGGTGGTGGCGGAGGAGATCGCGCAACTGGCCTGGTGAACGGCCTTCCTCGAGCCCCGTGGGGAGCGGCCGACGCCGGCCCGTAGTACCTGAGACGGATGCCGAGGGACCCCTCTGCAAGGGGACGACCGGGGGCCGGGAGCGCGCTTACCGTTCTGAGCGTGACCGAGACGACTCATCCGCAGACCACGCCGCCGGGGGACCGGGCCAGACCGCGCAGCCCGGAGTTCCGGATGGCCGCGAACCTCCTGCACGGACTGCGGCAGGATCTGATCCACGACGCGTTCGCCTACCGCCCGCTGCCGCGCATGCGCGTCGACGGGCCGCTGACCAGGAGGCTCCCCGGCCGGCTGCGGGAGTACGCGGCCTGGACGCCGCACGCCCTGGTCGGCACGGCCGCCCTGCTCAGCCTGGCCGTCGCCGGGGCCGACGAGGGCGTGGCCCTGCTGCTGGGCCTGCTCGCCGCGATCCCGGTGCTGCTCACCCTGGCCCGGCCCGTGGGCGCGTTCTGGCTGTCCATGGCGGCCACCCCGCTCGCCCTGCCGGCCGACGACTACGGGGGGGACTGGCCCTGGCTGCCGGGCAGTTTCGCCTGCCATCTGACGGTCCTGACGATCGTGGCCGTGCGGACCGGACCGCGCACGGCCACCTGGATGTGGGTCCTGACCGCCGCGTACGGCATGCTCGCGGAGACGCTGTTCGGCGCGCTCGGGGGGTACGGCACCAACACCGGCCCCATGCTCGTGATCTCGGCGTTCGTCCTGCTCGCGGTCACCGTCTGGCACGTCCGCCGCGACGCCGTGCAGGAGGTCACCGCCCAGCAGACGGTGACCGCGCACGAGCGCTCCCGGCGCACGCAGCTGGAGGAGCGCACGACGATCGCCCGCGAGCTGCACGACGTCGTCGCCCACCACATGTCGGTCGTCGCCATCCAGGCGGAGGCCGCGCCCTACCGGGTGGAGAACCCGCCGCCGGAGCTGGAGAAGGCGTTCGCCACCATCCGGGAGAACGCGGTGGCGGCGCTGACGGAACTGCGCCGCGTCCTGGGCGTCGTCCGGGCCGAGGACTACGAGGCCCCGGACGCCCCGCAGCCGACCCTCGCCGACCTGGACGGGCTGCTGGCCAATGTGCGCGAGGCCGGCCTGAGCGTCGACAAGGTGGTGACCGGCGCAGTGCGCGAGCTGCCGCAGGGGGTGGAGCTGTCGGCCTACCGGATCGTGCAGGAGGCGCTGAGCAACACGCTGCGGCACGCGCCGGGCGCGACCGCCCGGGTCGAGATCGGCTACGTCCTGGGCGGCCTGGGCCTGCGCATAGTCAACGGCCCGCCGCCCCACCCGGGCCTGGTCAAGCCCTCGCCCGGCGCCGGGCACGGCATCACGGGCATGCGGGAGCGTGTGACGATGCTGGCCGGCGGGATGACGGCGGACCACACGGACGACGGAGGCCACGAGGTGACGGTGTTCCTGCCGGTCGCCCTGCCGGACGAGGACGAGGCATGACCATCCGCGTGCTGATCGCGGACGACCAGATGATGGTGCGCGAGGGCTTCTCGGTGCTGCTGAACGCGATGCCGGACATCGAGGTCGCCGGCGAGGCGGTGAACGGCCGCGAGGCCGTCGCCAAGGTCCGCGAACTCGCCCCGGACGTGGTGCTGATGGACATCCGGATGCCCGAGCTGAACGGCATCGAGGCGACCCGCGAGCTCGTCGCCGCGGACGGTGCGGCGAAGGTGCTGGTGCTGACCACGTTCGACCTCGACGAGTACGTGTACCAGGCGCTGCGCGCGGGCGCCTCGGGCTTCCTGCTGAAGGACGCCTCGGCGCGCCAACTGGCCGACGGGGTGCGGGTGGTGGCGTCCGGGGAGGCACTCCTGGCGCCCTCGGTGACCCGGCGCCTGATCACCGAGTTCTCCAGGCTCTCCGAGACCCCGCGCCTGATGCCCTCCGCGCAGGCGGCGTACGGCGACCTCACCGACCGGGAGACGGAGGTGCTGGTCCTGATCGCGCAGGGCCTGTCGAACGCGGAGATCGCGCAGCGGCTGGTGGTCGCCGAGTCGACGATCAAGACGCACGTCAGCCGGATCCTGGTGAAGCTGGGCCTCAGGGACCGCACGCAGGCGGCGGTGTTCGCCTACGAGGCGAGGCTGGTGACGCCGGGCTGACCGGGGGCGCGCCGGCCGGGTGCGCGAACCCCCCTGGTCAGGGAGGGGGGTGTGCGGCTAGCGTCCCGGCATGGCTGCCGCATTCGACCCGTGGGACCCGGCCTTCCTCGCCGACCCGTACCCCGCCTACGCCGAGCTGCGCCAGCGCGGCCGGGTGCACTTCTTCGAGCCCACGAACCAGTGGCTCGTCCCGCACCACGCGGACGTCTCGGCGCTGCTGCGGGACCGGCGCCTGGGCCGGACGTACCAGCACCGCTTCACGCACGAGGAGTTCGGCCGCACCCCGCCCCCGCCGGAGCACGAGCCGTTCCACACGCTCAACGACCACGGGATGCTCGACCTGGAGCCGCCGGACCACACCCGGATCCGGCGCCTGGTGTCCAAGGCGTTCACCCCGCGCACGGTGGAGCGGCTGAAGCCGTACGTGCGGGGGCTGGCGGACGAGCTGGCCTCCGCCCTGGTCGCGGCGGGCGGCGGCGACCTGCTGAGGGACGTCGCCGAGCCCCTCCCCGTCGCCGTCATCGCCGAGATGCTGGGCATCCCGGAGGCCGACCGGGCCCCGCTGCGCCCCTGGTCGGCGGACATCTGCGGCATGTACGAGCTGAACCCGTCCGAGGAGACGGCGGCGAAGGCGGTCCGGGCGTCGGTGGAGTTCTCCGACTACCTGCGCGAGCTGATCGCGGCCCGCCGCGAGCAGCCCGGCGACGACCTGATCTCGGGTCTCATCGAGGCCCACGACGAGGGCGACCGCCTCACCGAGCAGGAGATGATCTCGACGGCGGTCCTGCTGCTGAACGCCGGCCACGAGGCCACGGTGAACGCCACCGTCAACGGCTGGAACGCCCTGTTCCACCACCCGTCCCAGCTGGAACTGCTGCGCGCCGACCCCACGCTCGTGCCCTCGGCGATCGAGGAGCTGATGCGCTACGACACCCCGCTTCAGCTGTTCGAGCGCTGGGTCCTGGACGAGATCGAGATCGCCGGCACGACGATCCCGCGCGGCGCGGAGATCGCGCTGCTCTTCGGCTCCGCCAACCACGACCCGGCGGTGTTCGCCGACCCGTCCCGGCTGGACCTGACCCGCCGGGACAACCCCCACATCTCCTTCAGCGCCGGCATCCACTACTGCATCGGTGCACCCCTCGCCCGCATCGAACTGGCGGCGTCGATGGGTGCGTTGCTGGAGAGGGCGCCGACGCTGCGGCCGGTGTCGGAGCCGGTGCGCAAGCCCAACTTCGTGATCAGGGGCCTGGAAGGGCTGAGCGTGGAGGTGGGCTGACGGCGCGGGCGCCGGCCGCCGCTCCGGCCACGGTCACGGTCACGTGGTGGGATCCCGGCGCCGCAGCCCCGCCAGCCCCGCGCCCACCAGCGCCACGGCCAGCACCGTCCGGACCGCCACCGGCCCCCACTCCATCCGCCCGCCCGGCAGCTTGGGCAGGTGGCCGTAGGGGGAGACGTCCAGGACGGCCTGCGGCACGTCCAGCGCCGGGCCGATCCAGCCGATCAGCAGGACCGCCCCCGCGACGGCCCACGCCGCCGCGGCCGCCCGGGGCAGCACCCCGTGCAGCAGCACCGCCACCCCGCCGATCACCCACACCGCGGGAAGCTGCACCAGGCAGGCCGCCAGGACCGGGCCGGTCTGCCCGCCGTAGCCGCGGCGAGGCCGAGGCCCGCCGGCAGCATGATCAGGGCGGCCCCGCCGAAGGCGATCAGCGCCAGGACCCACAGCGTTCGTCCGCGAAGGGACGCAGGTTCTCCTGCCAGCCGAGCGGTGACAGCCACGTCAGGACCGAGGAACCGTCGTCCGTCGCGGCGTCCCCGGCCGCGCGCAGCACGAACGCGGCGCCGAGCACCGCCGCCGTCAGGCCCCGGGCGAGCCGGGCGCCCTCCGTGAGCTGCGCGAGGATCGCCGCCGTGGTGGCGAAGACCATCCCGACCGCGGCGATGCCGAGTCCGAGGGCCAGGGCGCCCGTGGTGCCCTGCCCGGCGAGCCCCGCCGTCACCAGCAGAGCGAGGGCCGCGTTCGCGACCGCCGCCGCCAGGAGGGCGGCCGTGAGGGAGGCCCGGCGGCCCACCCTGCCGGACGCCACCAGCTCCTGACGGCCGCTCTCCTCCTCGTCGCGGGTGTGCCGTACGACGACGAGCAGGCTCGTGACGGCGGCCAGGGCGCCCGCGTAGACGCCGACGCGCCACGCCGTCAGGGCGCCCAGCGAGTCGCCGAGGACCGGGCCGACCATCGCGCGCAGCGAGGATTCGGCCCGCATCCGGGCGGCCAGGTCGGCGCGTGCGGCCGGGGTGCCGTACAGGCCTTCCAGCGTGCCCGGCACGGACAGGACCATGGCGGCGGTCACGGCGACCCAGACCGGGATCATCACCCGGTCGCGGCGCAGTGCGAACCGCAGCAGGGTCGCCGTGCCGGCCAGCTGACGTGAACCGGGCGGCCGCAGGGCGAACGTGGTCATCGGGTGCCCGCCTCGTGCTGGTAGTGCCGCAGGAACAGCTCCTCCAGGGTGCGCGGTGCGGAGGTCAGCGTCCGCACCCCCGACTCGCTCAGCGACCGCAGGACGCCGTCCAGCCGGTCGGTGTCGAGGCGAACGCGGCGACCAGGGCGACCTTCTGCCGGTTGCCCTTGGAGTAGGTGCGGCCCTTCTTGGTGGGGTCGAGCTCGAAGCGCTCGATCAGTTCCGCCCGGCGCAGCGCGTCCAGGCCTCCGCGCAGCCGGCCGTAGAGGTCGATGACCTCGCCGCCGGAGAGGTTGCGCCACAGGGTCGCGTCCCCGGGAACGTGGGCGATCCGGCGGTGCACCTCCACCGCGTCCGCCCACGGGTCGCGGCCCAGCACCTGCGCGGCGCCGGAGTCGGCGCGCAGCAGGCCGAGCAGGACCCGGATGGCGGTGGACTTGCCGGCGCCGTTCGGGCCGAGGAAGCCGTGGACCTCGCCGACGTTCGGGCCGGCGGGCGGTTGAGGGCGTCCGGGTCGGAGGTTGCGGTGGAGGACGTCCGGGCCGGCGGGCGGTTGGGGTAGCCGTCCGCAGTCCGGCTCACGCGCCCGCCGGCACCGTCAGCCCCCAGGCCCCCTCCCGGACGACCCACGTCCGGGTCCGTACCGGTCCCGACACCACCGCGTCCGCCCGGTAGCGGAAGTGCGCCCCGGACACCGTCACCGCGCGGCCCTCAGCCAGCAGGGGTGAGGCCTCGGCGCCCACCGACACCGGCCTGACCTCGACCGAGGCGACGCCCGAGGCGGCGGGGGAGACCGACACCGCCTCGACCGGCTGGTCGAGGTCGACCACGGTCCGCCCGTCCACCTCCACCCGCAGCCGGGACGGGCCCGGCTCGGGCGCGGCGGCGAGCCGGGACGGGAGGGTGGCCGGGACCAGACCGCGGACCAGGGACTGGCAGGTCCGCAGCCACGGGCGGCCCGGCGTACCCGCCCGGTCCGGCGCGGCCTGCTCGTCCGTCCAGCCGGGGGAGGGCGACAGCGGCGGTATCCGCAGGGCGCCCAGCACCACCCCGTCGCTGTCGTCGACCAGCAGGTCCATCCGCCGCTCGACCCCGTCGAGCACCGCCCGAGCCGCCGCCACCGTCCCCGTGGGCACGCCCAGCGACCCCGCGAGGGACAGCGCGCGCCCGACCGGGACCACCGACAGCGCGCATCCGGCCAGCTCCCGGTGCCGGTGCAGCAGGGACACCGCGCGGATCAGGGCGCGGTCGTCGCCCACCACCACCGGACGCCGCGCACCCCGCCTCCGCAGCGCCCGCGCGAACTCCTCTGGCCCGTCCGGCAGGCACAGCTTCATCGAGGCACCCGCTCCGAGCACGTCTTTCGCGATCCGGACGGACTCGCCGTCCGACCGACGGGCGACCGGGTCGATCACCACCAGCAGCTGCTCGGACATCGCGGAATGCGCCACCTCGGCCATGCCTCGCTTCCTCGGGTAGCATCTTTGTGCAAGAGCCCCTTGCGCTATTGCGCCAGGGGCTTCGTCTATTCCGGGGCATCCGGTCCGACGGTTGGCGGCCAACGGCGGTCGCGGTGCACGCGGTCGCAGTTCCACCGCGTACGCCCTCGACCATGGACATGCCCCGCCCGGAAGGGGTGTACGCGCGTGCCCGCACTTGTGCTGCTCGGTGCTCAGTGGGGTGACGAAGGCAAGGGAAAGGCCACCGACCTGCTCGGTGGTTCGGTGGATTATGTGGTGCGCTACCAGGGCGGCAACAACGCCGGCCACACGGTGGTCGTGGGCGACCAGAAGTATGCCCTGCACCTCCTCCCTTCCGGAATCCTGTCTCCCGGCTGCACGCCGGTCATCGGTAACGGTGTCGTCGTCGACCCGTCGGTCCTGCTCTCCGAGCTGAGCGGTCTGAACGAGCGTGGTGTCGACACCTCCAAGCTCCTCATCAGCGGAAACGCGCACATCATCACGCCGTACAACGTGACGGTCGACAAGGTGACCGAGCGCTTCCTCGGAAAGCGGAAGATCGGCACGACCGGGCGCGGCATCGGCCCGACCTACGCCGACAAGATCAACCGCGTCGGCATCCGTGTGCAGGACCTCTACGACGAGTCGATCCTGACGCAGAAGGTCGAGGCGGCCCTCGACGTCAAGAACCAGGTCCTCACCAAGCTCTACAACCGGCGCGCGATCGCCGTGGACCAGGTGGTCGAGGAGCTGCTGGGCTACGCGGACAAGCTCGCGCCGTACGTCGCCGACACCGTCCTGGTGCTCAACCAGGCGCTGGAGGAGGACAAGGTCGTCCTGTTCGAGGGTGGCCAGGGCACGCTGCTGGACATCGACCACGGCACGTACCCCTTCGTCACCTCCTCGAACCCGACCGCGGGCGGTGCCTGCACCGGCGCCGGTGTCGGCCCGACGAAGATCAGCCGGGTCATCGGCATCCTCAAGGCGTACACGACCCGTGTCGGCGCCGGTCCGTTCCCGACGGAGCTGTTCGACGAGGACGGCGAGGCGCTGCGCCGGATCGGCGGCGAGCGCGGCGTCACCACCGGCCGCGACCGCCGCTGCGGCTGGTTCGACGCGGTCATCGCCCGCTACGCGACCCGCGTGAACGGCCTGACCGACTTCTTCCTCACCAAGCTGGACGTCCTCACCGGCTGGGAGCAGATCCCGGTCTGCGTGGCGTACGAGATCGACGGCAAGCGCGTCGAGGAGCTCCCGTACTCCCAGACGGACTTCCACCACGCCAAGCCGGTCTACGAGATGCTGCCCGGCTGGAGCGAGGACATCAGCAAGGCCAAGTCCTTCTCCGACCTGCCGAAGAACGCCCAGGCGTACGTGAAGGCGCTGGAGGAGATGTCGGGCGCCCCGATCTCCGCGATCGGCGTGGGCCCGGGCCGGGACGAGACGATCGAGATCAACTCGTTCCTGTAGGACGACACCCGCCGCGCTCCGGCGGCCGGCCCGCCTTCGAGTGCCGGCCGCCGGAGGTCGCGAGACCCATGCATCCGGCCTGTGGAACCGGCGGTGTGTGACTAATCTTTCCGCCATGAGGGAGCCAGGATGCTGCTGAGATTCCGGGTGGCGAACGTCCGGTCGTTGCGCGACGAGCAGGAACTGTCGTTCGTCGCCCACGAGGAGTCCGATGCGGAGTGCGCTGCCGCCACCGAGACCGTGCTCTCCGACGGCCGTCGGCTCCCCGTCCACACCGTGCTGGGTGTCTTCGGCGCCAACGCGTCCGGCAAGTCCAACGTCGTGGCCGCCCTAAAGAGCATGCGGCACGTGGTGCTGCGCTCCTACGCCGACTGGACCTCCTACGACGGTATCCCGCGTGACGAGTTCGCTCTCGATCCGAAGGCCGCTTCCGAGACCTCCTTCTACGAGGCGGACATCGTCCTGGAAGACGGTGTCCGCTGGACCTACGGCTTCGAACTGGGCTCCCGCAGGGTTGAGGCGGAGTGGCTGTACGCCTACCCGAAGGGCCGCCGCCAGGTCTGGTACGAGCGGGACGCCACCCGCGACAACCCCTTCGACTTCCCGGGTGACCGGCTCCACGACCGCGCCAGGCTGGCCCGCACCATGGCCCCCGACGACCTGCTGCTCACGCGCGCCGGAAACGGCGGCCACCAGCAGCTCACGCCCGTCTTCGACTGGTTCAGGGACAACCTCTGGGACGTCACACCGGAGACGGAGCGCCGCGAGCGCGAGGCCTACACTGCCCAGCGTCTGCTGCGCAGCGAGGACTTCCGCCGACGGGCCGAGGAACTGCTGCGCGTGGCCGACCTGGGCATCACCGGTGTGGAGGTCGAGCAGACCTCCTCAGGCCGCCCCCTGGTCCGGCTGGAGCACTCGGGAAGCGACACGAAGACCCTCATGGACTGGGCCTCGGAGTCCTGGGGGACCCGCTCCTGGTTCGCCTTGATCGGACCGCTGCTCCTTGCTCTGGACACCGGCGCGGTACTCCTCGTCGATGAGCTCGACTCCAGCCTGCACCCGCGTTTCGCGGCCGAGGTCGTACGCCTCTTCCAGTCGCCCCGGGTGAACCGCAAGGGGGCGCAACTCGTCTTCACCGGCCATGATCCCTCCCTGCTCCGTGCACCGGGGGGCGGCCGGCTGCTGCAACCGGGCCAGATCTGGCTCACTGAGAAGGACGAGCGGGGCGCCACGACCCTGTCGTCGGTCGCCGACTGGGAGCCGACGGAGGAGGAGGACCTGATGACCTCCTACCTCGCGGGTTCGTTCGGAGCGGTGCCGAGAGTGTCGGAAGGACAGGTCGGGCGGCGACTGCTGCGTGCGGACGAGCTGGCGCGGACGGAGACGGAAGAGGGCTGATGGCGAGGACAAGGGGCGGGGACGGCATCAACCGGAGGAAGGGCGCAGGCGGGACGAAGGGCCGCGCCGCGAGGTCCCGGCAGGTCTACGTCTTCACCGAGGGCGAGGTCACCGAGCCCCAGTACATCGACATCATCGTGAAGAACGGGATCCCCGCCGAGCCCGGACGGAGCGTCCAGCACCACATTGGCAACCCCAACACCAAGAGCAAGCTGCGGAAGCCCTTACAGCTGGTCCAGGAGGCCGTCCGCACCCTGCGCAAGGTCGAGCGGGAGGCGAAGGACGCCGGGCTGAAGCGGGACAAGGACTGGAACTGGCCGCAGGTGTGGGTGCTCTTCGACCGCGACGACCATCCGTCCATCCCCGATGCGATGCGCCTGGCCGACAAGGAGGGGATCAGGGTGGCCTACTCACATCCCTGTTTCGAGCTCTGGAGGCTGCTCCACTACACCAACTACACGAGCAGTTTCGGCGGGGTCTGCGACGACGCCAACAGTCGCCTGCGGTCGCGTCCCGGTTTCGCGACGACCTACGGCCGCAATGTCCGATCGGTGAGCCTGGACCAGTCCAAGCACGTGCGTGAGGAACAGGTGCTGAGCGAGGACGGCAGCAGCTACCGCAACGCCAAGAAGTACGCACTGGCGATCAACAAGCGTTGCGATTCGCCCAACCCGAACGACTGGGACCCCTACACCGACGTCTGGCGCTTCGTGGAGGAAGGATTGCTCCTCAGCCGCTACTAGGCTGAGGGGTCGTACTTCTCCGCGGCAGAGCGGGTGCGCCGCCCTGCCCGCCCGCCCTGCTCACACCCAAGGGAGCCCGTACGTGGCCAAGCTCACGCTCGACCAACTGGAGCGCCACCTCTTCGCGGCGGCGGACATCCTGCGCGGCACGATGGACGCCGCCGAGTACCGCGATTTCCTCCTCGTCCTGCTGTTCCTCAAGCGTGCCAACGACGAGTTCGAGGCCGCCCGTGAGGAGATCATCGAGAAGGAGACGGCTGCCGGGGTCTCCCGCGCGGAGGCGGAGGAGGAGGCCGACGAGCCGGCCAACTACACGGCCCGACGGATCATGTACGTCCCCCCGGAAGCTCGCTGGGAGCGGCTGGCCGGTGCGGTCGACGACGTGGCCACGCGGTACCTCCAGCCCGCGCTCGACGCGATGGAGGGCCAGAAGGGCAACGAACGGCTGCGCGGCCTGTTCAATCACATCAACTTCAACCGCATCGGCGGGGGCGGCGGCACCGGGGCGGCGGCAGCCAAGCTGGCGGACAAGCGGCTGTCCGCACTCATCGGCCATTTCGGCAGTCTCAGACTGCGTGGTGACGACTTCGAGTTCCCCGACGTCATCGGTGCCGCGTACGAGTACCTGCTGAAGGACTTCGCCGACTCGGCGGGCACCAAGGGCGGCGAGTTCTACACCCCGCGTGCGGTGGTGCGGATGATGGTGGAACTGGCGCGGCCCCGCCCCGGTGACAGCGTGTACGACCCGTGCGTCGGCTCGGGCGGCATGCTCATCCACGCCAAGGAGTACATCGAGGAGCACGGCGGCAACACCGAGGACCTCGCCTTGGCCGGGCAGGACGCCAACAACGGCTCCTGGGTCATGGCCACCATGAACATGCTGTTCCACGGCGCCCACGACTTCGACCTGAAGACCGGCGACACCCTGACGCAGCCGCTTCACCTGGACCGCTCGTTCGACGTGGTGCTCAGCAACCCGCCCTTCTCCATGGACTACCGGGCCGCGGACATCCTGGACATCGACGAGCGCATGCCGCACGGCCAGACGTCCGAGAAGGGCAAGGCCGACCTCATGTTCCTCCAGCACATGCTGCACATGGTGAAGGGGCGTGGCGGCTCGGTCTTCACCGTCATGCCGCACGGTGTGCTGTTCCGTGGCGGCACGGAGGAGAAGATCCGGGCGAAGCTCATCGAGCACGACCTGCTGGAGGCTGTGATCGGCCTGCCCTCCAACGTCTTCTACGGTACGGGCATCCCGGCCTGTGTGCTGGTGCTGCGCTCGCACGGCCGTAAGCGGGACGGCAGGCAGGACCAGGTCCTCTTCATCAACGCGGACCGCGAGTTCCACGCCGAGCGAGCACAGAACGTGCTGCTGCCCGAGCACGTGGAGAAGATCGTCTCCACCTTCCACGCCGAGGCGGGCACGGACGTGCCGCGCTTCGCGCGGTGGGTCGAGCGGGACGAGATCCGGAAGAACAAGTACAACCTCAACATCCGCCGCTACGTCGACAACACCCCGCCGCCCGAACCGCAGGACGTACGGGCGCACCTGACGGGCGGCGTACCCAGGTCGGAGATCGAGGCGCCGGAGAAGGCGGCGGTGCTGTCGGCGTACGGCGTCGAGATCACGGACCTGTTCGCGGAACGCGACGGTGACGCGTCCGAGTACGTCGACTTCCTGCCGGAGGACCGGCGCCCCGACGCCGACCGGCTGACCGCACTGGCCGAGGGTCGGGAGCGCGAACTCCGCGAGTCGTTCGCCAAGTGGTGGGACACGGAGACAGAGAAGATCGCCAAGCTGGCGCCGTACGAGGGTGACGACCGCACGGAGTCGGAGAAGCGGGCCCAACTCGCTCGCCTACGGGCCGATTTGATCGACTCCTTCCGTGAGCAGCTGCTGAGCGTCGGCCTGCTGGACCAGTACGCGCTCGCCGGCGCGGTCGCCGGGTGGTGGCAGGAGGCCCGCAATGAGCTCAAGGCGTTGGCCGAGAACGGCTTCAAGGGCGTCGTCGAGGGCTGGGTCGACACGGTCGAGACCCTGCTGGAGCCGGAGCCCAACCCGTGGACGGGCGGTGCGCGCAAACGGACGGCGGCTGAGCGGCGGCAGGCGTACGGCCACAAGGTCGTCGTTGCCATCGCGCCCGAGTTCCTGAAAGACCTCGCCGAAGCGGACGCGGAGAAGGCGCGGCTGGACGCGAAGGTGAAGGCGGCGGAGGAGGCGGAGGCCGCGCGGGCGGCTGTGGCGGCGGGCGTCTCGGAGGACGGCGGGACGGGCGAGGACGGTCCGGCGCTCGACCCGGCGGTGGCCGAGGCTCTGCTCAGCGAGGCCGACTTGAAGAAGGCGAAGCGGGACCGCACGGCGGCGGGCAAGGCGGTGAAGGCGCTGGAGGAGGCCTTCTACCCGCTGGACGGCCTGGGATCGAGGGCCGCGTCGAAGGCCGCCAAGTCGACCAAGGCCGCCACCGCTGAGTCTGCCGCCTCCGCCGACGCGGCCGGACAGACGACCCTCGACGTGACGCTCCCGGCCGAGCCCGACCGGCCCACACCCGGTCTGCATGCGGCCCGCGACGCACTCGACGAGGAGGGCGCGCGTGATGTCGTCCTCGGCATCCTCCGCGATGACCTGGCGTCCAAGCTGGAGGGGCATGTCGTGCGCAGGCGGCGCGAGTTGATCGACACGTATCTGGGCTGGGAGCGCAAGTACCTGGTCTCACTGCGGGAGATCGAGGCGCGGCGTGAGGCTGCGGCGGAGCGGCTGAACGGGTTCCTGGAGGAGCTGGGCTATGTCGGCTGAGCCGACGATGTCGGTACCACTGGACTATTACCTGGCCGGTCCACCTCGGAACGGCTACTCGCCGGTTGAGAGCGCTGACTGGACAGGAGTGCAGATGCTCGGTCTTGGGTGCCTGACACCGGGTGGATTCGTTCCGCGGCAACTCAAGAATGCCCCTAACGGAATCACCGCAAAGCATCCTGCAATTCTGCGGCAGGGCGACCTCTTGATGAGTCGGGCGAATACGCGGGACTTGGTGGGCCTGGTTGGCAGGTATCGGGATGTGGGCTCGTTTTGTATCTATCCAGACCTCATGATGCGGCTTGAGCCGGCCAAGAATTGCTTGCCGGAATTTCTGGAAATCGTGCTGCGCTCTCCGGCCGTCCGACGGTCTCTTTCGTCCCGAGCGCAAGGGACATCGGAAAGTATGGTGAAGATTTCCGCAGAATCTGTCCGGTCACTGCAGGTGCCGCTCCTTTCTTTGGTTGCGCAGCGAAGAATTGTTGAGGCTTTGGAGTCAGTTATCGAATCGGAGCGGGCTGCGGTCGCTTCGCTTGCAAAGCTGCGCAAAATCAGAGTGGCGGCATGGGACAGCTTTGAGCGGGATAAGGCCACGGCATGGCCCCTGCTGAGGATTACGGATGTTGCGCGTCTGCCGACTGGGCAGGTCGACCCTAGACATGCGCCCTATAGATATCAGCAGTTGCTCGCCCCCGACCATGTTGAGCCAACTGCGGGGCGCATCACTGCGCGCGTGACCGCAGAGACTCAAAACGCAATAAGCGGGAAGTACATTGTTCGGCCTGGATACGTAGTTCTGAGTAAGATTCGTCCAGCGCTACGAAAAGTGGTTGTGGCAGATTTTACAGGCACCTGCTCGGCTGATATGTATCCCCTGTGCCCGACCGGTGAAATCCTCGCAGATTACCTTTGTGCGGCGTTGCTAGGTAGTCGCTTCTCGCGCTTCTCGGAGAATGTTTCAGGGCGGACAGGGATTCCGAAATTGAATCGCGATGATTTGAGTGAATATTCCCTGAGGGTTCCGCCGCTGCTTGAGCAGAAGAAGATCGTTCAAGTGTTGGCTAGGATCGGTGAGCACGAGCGTCTGGAGGAGGAGAGGATGGCTAAGATTGCAGCCTTCAAGGTTGCGATTGTTGGGGAGATGCTCGGCGAAGAATGATGCTCGCGTTCTAGTCGACCTTGAGGAATTTCTGTTGACCAGGAAGTAGCGTCATGCCCGTCAGAAAGCCGTCCACCGAGCGCCAGCGTCGTCTCGGTGCCGAGTTGCGCAGGATGCGCGAGCACATCGGCATGACGATCAACGAGGCGGCCACGCTGCACCGCACGGACCGGACGACGGTAAGCAACACGGAGTCCGCCCGCTCCGGTGTCAGCAGTGACCGGGTGAGGGTCTGGGCCGCCAACTACCGCTGTCCTGATGCATGCTATGTCGACGCCCTGGCCGACATGGCCAGGGAACGTGGGCCCTACTGGTGGGACGAGTATCGGGAGTCGCTTCCGACCGGCCTGTTGGATATCGCCGAGATGGAGCATCACGCGTCTCGGCTTCGGTCCGCTCAGATCATGCACATGCCTGGCATCCTCCAGATCCCCGATTACATGCGAGGCATCTTCGCTGAGGCGGTGCCGACCATGGACCCAGTGGATCTGGAGCGGCACGTCGAGTTTCGGGTCAGGCGCGCGGCGCTACTCGACCGTCCCCAGCCGCCCTCGTGTGAGTTCCTGGTCCATGAGACGGCGTTGCGTATGAGGTTCGGCGACCACAAGGTGCTGCGCAGGCAGATCGACCATCTTCTGAAGCAGGCGGAGCGGCCCCACATCACCGTCCGGGTCGTACCCTTCAGCGCTGGTGGGTTCGCGAACGCCGGCAGCTCGACGCTGTACGCGTGTGGTCCTGTGCCGCAACTGGACACGGTCCAGATCGATGTACCGACCGGCGCCACCTTCCTCCATGCCGCCACCTACCTCGTGAACTACCGTGCGGTTCTCGACCGAATGCGGGAGCGGGCTCTGGAAGCGCAGGCCTCGCTCGACTTCATTCGGCAGGCAGCCAGAGAGATGTGAGGGTTGGGGACCGGTGGAACTGCGCTGGCGTAAGTCGTCCTTCTCGGCGGATACCGGGGCCTGTATAGAGGTTGCGGAGGAGGACGATGTCGTCTTTCTCCGAGAAAGCGACGATCCTGACGTGATCGTCCGCACTACCCGCCGGAAGCTGCGTGCCTTCCTCCAAGGAGCCAAGGCCGGGGAGTTCGACGACTTCGTGTAGGCGCCTCTCGATCGACCCCTGCGGCATATGCCAGTCTCCACAAAGGGAGGCAACATGTTGTCTGGCACGCCCTGTTGGTCGTACTGTGTGTATCGGAAACGCAGCACCGAGTGACGGCTGCGTAGTAACGCAATGCGCCCCGGCGGTGTGCGACCACCCCGGGGCATGGCCAACGCCTCGTAGGAGCGTCAGCATGTCCAACCGTAACCGGCCGGGCTTCGCACGGGCACTCGTGCATACCGCCGTTCTCGTCCTCGTGTGTCTCTTGCGTGCCCTCGTGCCCCTCCCAGCGCCCGTGCCGGACGTGGTCCGGCGACCGCCCGGGTACCGGCTCCTCGTCGCCCACGCCGAGATCCCTCTGCTGCCGCCGTACCTCCTGAAGCGGCGGCGCCCCAGCAGCAGGTCCGGTAACGCGAAGGCCCGCCCCGCCTCCCGCATCCGCCCCTACCTGGTCGCGCACGAACAGCGGCAGCGCCGCTTGGCGCTGGTCCTGGCGCTCGACGGGATCGACGTAGGCCCTCTGGTGATCCACGGGCATCGCATGGGCCGGCCGGTCGCAGCGGCTGCGATGGGGGTGGCGGCCTGATGAGCGGCGTGCCCCGGATGCAGGTCAGCCGCGTGCCGAGCAAGCCCGTACGGCGGGACGAAGACGGCGCGCTCGTCATCGATCTCTGGCTGCGCAGGGACGGCGGGTTCGAGTCGGATCTCGCGCTGCGCCTGAGCCCCGCCGAGGCGGAGGTTCTCCACGCCCAGCTCTGCTACGTGCTGGACGATGCGACGACCGCGGTGATCACGCCGGTGTCCAAGCTGCCCGACTGCCGCAAGCCGGCTCTGGGCAGCCAGGGAGTCCACTGGCCGTAGGAACGGTGTCGGCAGGGGGCGGCACGAACATCACCGTGTCGCCCTCCCGGGTCGTAGTCGACTCGTGCCCTTCGTATGGCCGACGCCTACGGGTACCGTCGAGAACACAGCGAACGTCCACCGACCGGGAGCCCACCGTGACCGCTCTGCCCGCAGATCCGCAGGCCGACGAGCCGCTCATCCCGATGCCCGCGCTCACCCCCGGCGCCCTGCGCACTGCCGTGGAGAACCTGACGCCGAGCCGGATGCCGACGTTCATAAGCGATCTCGTCGACGCGACGACCACGGCCCAGCAGCTCCAGTCGTTCGCACCGCTGCGTACCTTCGTCCATACCTGGGGCGTTTTCGTCGCGATCCAGAGGTATCCGTCGAGGGCTGCCCGCTTGCGTCAGCTGGAGGAGATGGTGAGTGCCGGAGCGACGGACCCGACGGCCGCCATCGCCGAGATCAGGAAGATCCATGCAGATGCCGAGGCAGAGGCCGGGTTGTGACCGACTGGAAGTGGGACTACAACCCGAGCGAGGAGTATCTGACCGACGGACTTCCCGTCGGGGTGATCGCTGAGGTGGAGCGGATCGCCACCGAACTTGCCGCGCTCGGCCATGACGCTGAGACCGCAGGCAGCAGGCCAGAGGACAAACCCGGTGGTTTGAGGAACTTCCCCCTCTTCGGTGGACGCGGCTTCATCCAGTTCCTCGCCGTTCCTCGGCATGAGTGCGTCTATATCTGCAACATCGTCTGGAACGGATGAAGGGTGACCGGGCCGGTGCCGAGGCTCCTCTGCGCTCATCGATCCTGCACCACGCCGGAGTTCCGCTTTGAGAGCCGCGCCGCGCCACCGCAGGTGGTCATGGCCTAGCCGGTTCCTCGAACGCGTCGCCGAGCAGGTCGGTCAGGAGTCCCAATCGGAAGACCTCGTGCTTGGCGATCAGCTGCCTGTGTGCCTCGATCTGGGTGTCGATCTCGTGCATCGCCCCGGCGATGCTCCGCTGACGTTCGAGCGACGGTACGAAGATCGGCGCCGTGGCCAGGGTCTGGGACGAGAGTGTCTCAATGGCCTTGCCGGGGTTTGCCCGTGCGGTGATCCAGTCATGGACCAACGGATGTCCGAGGTAGTGAAGAAGATACTCCGGCAGGATCGCCTCTGCTGTGGGCCTGATCCGCAGGCACGCGGCGCCGAAGAGCCAGGTGGCCTCTGCCGGACCGACTAGAGCCCGCCGTCCGAGTGCCCCCTGGCGCACATAGACCAAGTCGCCCTCGCGCAACCGGAACCGGTCGAGGTCCGCAGCGGTCGCGAAGCTGACACGCTTGATGTTGCGCGAGTCGACCTTGTGCTCGGCGGTCAGATCCGGGGGCGAGATGACGGGGACGCCCTTCAAACGTGCCGAGAGCCCTCCCAACTGCTGACCCGAGGGCCCGGAGGCGATCTCGCACAGGTCGATGAGGCGGCGTGTTCCGCTGAGGGGCATCTCGTGTTCGTCCTCACTGGTGCCGTGCCGGGGCACTGATCGTGGACATCTGATCCGCTCCGCGAACGGAGGAGGCCAGGGCGTCGGGCCCCCCGGCCCCCGGTGTGGCTAGAGGCCGACGATCTCGCGGATCTGCTGGACCTGGGCTCGGGCCTCGGAGTCACCCGAGCCACGCAGGATCGCGTCGCCCGTGAGACTCGGGTTGTGGACGGCATCGACGGTCTCGGCGATCGGTGTCCCGAGAAGGTAGACCCGGACCGGGCTGTCCTGGTTGCCGGGCAGTTCCTTCGGGATGTGCCCCATCCCGTGAGACTCCAACTGCGCGGAGATCACGCCCAGCACCCGGCTGCCCAGTCGGCCGGCCCCCTGGATGTCGCGCAGCACGCCCATGGTGACGACGTGCAGCCCGCCGTCGGCCGCGACTGCCGTACGGAGATCCTCGTAACCGCTGCTCATTACTAACCCCCACTCATCGTGCGCATCCTGCGCACGGTCATGCCCCGTGCGGCGGGCATTCTCAGCCCCAGCCGCTGACCCCTCATCGGTTCGGCAAGAAGGTAGCGGGGCCGCTCCTGCGAGCGCAACTCATCTTCGTAGTCACCTATGAAGGCTCATCTCTCGATGGGTGGCACCTCGTGGTCTGACTGACGCCATATCAGTTCGGTCTCGCCGCCGGGCCGACTGCAGACTTCCGCGATCCCAGGGGCGCGCGCACCACCCACGCGCCCTCCCCCGTGGCCCACAATGGACCCTCACACGTTCACCGTGACGCAGGGGGAGGGCGCGGGCGCATGGCTGCCGGAGTGGTCAGGGAGTCGACCGAGCGGGTCGAGGCGGAGCGGCCACTGCTGGAGCACCTCAAAGCGATGGGCTGGCAGCACATCGAGGGCGCACGGCTGAGGGAAGCAGGGGAGCGCGGCGACCACCGGGAGGTGCTGCTGGAGCAGCGCCTGCGGGCCGCACTGCGCAAGACCTCGGCCTGGATGCAGAGCGACGCGCACACGGATCCCGCCGTCTCCCAACTGCGGGCTGTCACCCGCCATGTGTCCGCCCGGTCCCTGCCGGGCGCCAACCGCGACGCCACCACGCTCCTGCTGCACGGCGTCATGCAGCCGGGGCCGGACGAGCGGGACGTGAAGACGCCGTTCTTCGACTGGTCACGGGAGGCGCTGGAGGGGAGCCGGGAGGAGGTCCTCGCCCGGAACGACTACCTCGTCGTCGACCAGTTGCGGGTGTGTGACGCCGACGGGCGCCCGTCCGTGCTGGACCTCGTCCTGTTCGTGAACGGCGTTCCGCTCGTCGTCGTCGAGTGCAAGTCGCCAGACGTACGTGACTCGCTGGGCAAGGCCATCCGCGACTTGCGCGCCTACACCGGGAGGCCGCTGGACGACGACACCCGGCAGGGCGCGGGCGCCCCGCGCGGCATACCGCACCTGTTCGCCCCGGCGCAGTTACTGGTGGCCGCGGACGGAACACAGGCCGCACTCGGTACCTACTCCTCGGCCGAGCAGCACTACGCGCTGTGGCGCAGCGTCAGCCCGGACTACGGGGACCCGGCGCGGCCGGGCGACGACGGTGTGGAGGAGCTGCGCCGTGAGCTGCGCGGCTGGGGCCTGCTCGGCCCCGAGGAGGCGCCCACGCTTCAGCAGAAGCTGACCGCGGTCGTCCTCAGGCCCGGCAATCTGCTCAACATCGTCCGGCACTACGTGTTCGAGAAGCCCGTCGACGAGGACAGCCGTGACGGCACGGGGCGTCGTGCCCGCGCCGCAGGGCCGAAGACGGTCAAGGTCGTCTGCCGCCACCAGCAGTACCGCGCCACGGAGAAGATCGTCGCGCGACTGCGCACCCGCCCCAGCCGCCGTGTCACCGGAGGGGAGCGGGACGAGCGGGGCGGTGTCATCTGGCACACGCAGGGCGCGGGCAAGAGCTTCACCATGCAGTTCCTGGCCCGGCGGCTGCACATGAGCCGGGACCCCGAGCTGAACGGGATCACGCTGGTCGCGATCACGGACCGGACCGACCTCCAGCGGCAGTTGCGGCGGGCTGTGGCCCTCAGTGACTCCGAGATCCGGCAGGCCACCTCCCGTACGGACCTGGAGAACCTGCTCGCCCGGGCGGGCCGTTCCGGCGGGCGGGCGGTGATCTTCGCGACGATCCAGAAGTTCCTCGGCGATCTGGCGCCCGGCACGGGCGAGGGGAACGACACGGCCGACGGCCAGGACCGGGCGCTGCCCGAGGACTTCGAGCAGGCCCGGAAGCGGATCGAGGCGGGCGAGAGCGCCGAGGAGGTCGCCGACCCCGCGCCGGACGCCCGTACGCTGAGCCGGGCCGAGCGGATATTCCCCGAGTGCAGCGACTCGGACCGGGTCCTGGTGCTCGTCGACGAGGCGCACCGCTCACACACCTCCGTCCTCCACGCCTGCCTGCGCAAGGCCCTGCCCAACGCGGCCCGGATCGGCTTCACCGGCACCCCGCTGATGCAGGGCCGCCTCACCGACACCGGGCGCATCTTCGGCCTGGAGCCGAGCAGCGAACCCGGCGGGAACCCCGAGTTCCTCGACACGTACCGCATGACCGAGGCCGAACGCGACAGGGTGGTCGTGCCCGTCCGGTACACCGGCCGCGCGACCACCGCCGAGGTGCGCGACAAGGAGCGGATGGACGAGTGCTTCGAGGACCTCATCGAGCCGCTGGACGAGGACCAGCGGGCGTGGGTGCGGAAGAAGTACGGAACGCCGTCCACGCGGGCCGTGGCCGAGTCGGCGCCGCTGATCCGGCGCAAGGCGGTCGACATGCTGGAGCACTACGTCACCGGGCCGCTCACCGGCGGCTTCAAGGCCCAGGTCGCCGCGGTGAGCCGCCGGGCAGCGATCACCTACCGCAGCGCCCTGCGGGACGCGAGGGCCGATCTGCTGCGCCGTGTCGCGGAGTTCGACCGCAGCGGGCGCCGGGAGGCCCTGCGGGGCAAGGCTCCCGAGACGTACACCGCTGAGGAATCGCTTCTGTTGCGCGTGTGGCAGTTCCAGGAACTGCTGCGGCGCATCGACTTCGTACCCGTGATCTCCGCCGGGGCCGAACAGAAGGAGGGGGTGTGGCGGGAGTGGACCGACAGCGACAGGCAGGCTGAGCACATCGCGCGCTTCCTCCGGCCGTTCCCGCAGCTGCCGCCCGACAACCCTTGGGCGACCCGGCCACCGGCCGAGCCCGATCCGGTTCCGGCCGGATCGGTGGGCGGCATGAACCCCTGGAGCGACCTGATCTCCGGCGGGGGTGCACGCGGCGGTGAGGGACGCCGCGAGGAGGCCGTGCAGCAGCCCATCGCGTTCCTCATCGTGAAGTCGATGCTGCTCACCGGCTTCGACGCGCCCATCGAGCAGGCGCTGTACCTGGACCGGCCCATCCGAGACGCGGAACTGCTCCAGGCGATCGCCCGCGTCAATCGTCCAGCCCGACGCAAACGCGAAGGACTGGTCATCGACTACCACGGCGTGCTGAACCACCTCGGCGTGACACTGGCCGCGTACCGGGGTAACCCGCCCGCTCTGGACTCGCTGCGCAGTATGGCGGCCGAGATTCCCGAGATGAGGCGGACGGCCGGCGAGGTGCGGGAGTTCCTCGCGGAGGTCGGCATCGACCCGGACGGGCTCACGACGCGTGCCGATTTCGGCAGCGCCGTGCTCGCGCTCGCGGATCCCACGCAACGAGCCGTTTTCGACACCAGGCTGGGCGAGTTCCTGGGAGCCGTGGACCGGGTGCTGCCACACGAGAAGGCGTTGGATCACCTGCACGACGTGCGGGCGTGGAGCGTGCTCCAGATGCGGGTGCGACGCCACTACCGCGACGACACCGGCGGCGGCTTCGTGATGCGGGGGTACGGGCGCAAGGTGCGCGCGCTGATCGCCGACCACCTCGAGACACAGGAGGTCGAGCAGCGTATTCCGCCTGTCTCCATCCTCGCTCCGGACTTCGACGAGGTGGTCGGCACCCTCCCCGTGCGCGAGGCTGCGGCCGAGCAGGTGCAGGCCCTGCGCTATCACCTGGAGGAACGCCTCGCGGTGGAGGAGCGCCCTGTGTACCGGCAACTCTCGGCAGAGCTGGAGAGGGTGCTGGAGGAGTTCGCCGGGAACTGGGAGGACATCTCCCGGGAGCTCGGGCCACTGGTCGACCGGGCCCGGCGCGCCGAGCAGGCCGATCCCGCCGTCGCCGATCTGTCACCGATGCGGCAGCGGTTGTACGCGCTGATCGGCGAGAAGCTGGCGGAGAGCGAAAGCTCGAAGGGAACGCCTCCGGAGAAGTTGCGCCATCTTGTCGACGTGACGTACGGCGAGATCACCGGCACCGTGCGGCTGGCGTCCTTCGGCGGCCAGGAACGTCACGTGACGTTCCTGGAGTCGGTGCTGTACCAGCGGCTCCGGGCGCCCGACCTGCGACGCTCGGGCCCGGGACGCGAGGATGTCAAGCGACTCGCCTCGGCGCTCGCCGGGTACGCGGTGGAGCACCTTGAGGAGTTCCGGGCCGAGACACGGAGAGAATAGGTCCATGCCCGCGCAGCCCGCCCGCCTCGCGACCCGCCTCGATGAGCCGACCCTCACCGAGAGCGGGACGCTGCTGGTCGACGGGCGTGAACTGAGGGTGCGGCTAAGTCCTCGCCGACGTCGCCTGGGGCTCACGGTCGAACGGGACCGGTCTCTCACCCTGCACGCTCCGGAGGGCTGTGCGGTCGAACGGGCAGAAGCGTTTGTGCGGGGCAGCGAGGCCTGGATCGTCGCGAAGACCCGGCTCAGCGACGAGCGCCGACAGTTGCATCCCGTCCGTACCCTCGGGGATGGTGAGATCCATCGCTACCTCGGGCGGGACTACCGGCTGCTGGTTGTCGACGACGAACCGAGCGAGCGTCAGTCGCCGAGCGGGGCCTCAGGCGGAGGGAAACCCGTCCGGCTTGTGGCGGGGCGGCTGCGTCTCCACTCCTCGGTCGCCGCCCGCCCGCCGCTCGCCCGGAAGGCACTGGCCGACTGGTACAGCAGGGCCGGGGAGCGCTGGATGCGGGGACGTCTCCAACCGTGGGCTGCTCGGATGGATGTGCCCGAGCCATCGTTACGGGTACGTGACCTGGGCCATCGGTGGGGAAGCTTCCGTCCCGGAACGGCTGCCAACGGTGTGGTTTCCCTGCACTGGGCCACTTTTCAACTGCCTGTCCATCTCGTCGACTACGTCGTCGCTCACGAGTTGGCACACGTGCGGGTCTCCGGGCATGGCGACGCCTATTGGAGGCTGCTGGGAAGAGCCCTCCCCGAGTGTCGCCGGCTGAAGGCCGAGCTGGACGAACTGGGACGGGGGGTGTGGATGGGGGACCTTGCCTGACCTGTGTTGTGTCAGCCCGGCCCCCGCCCGGATCAGCTGAAGACGATCATCGACCCCTGCGCCAGACTCCGCGTCACCGCCGCGTGCAGCCCCAGCCACACGTGCCGTTCCCGGGCGAACGGGCTCGGGTCGTAGGGCGCCGGGACGGCGGGCTCCTCCAGCTCCGTGGGCGCGAGCGGCGGCCGGGGGGCCGCCGGCGGGTTGGCCGGGTCGATGCCGATGGCCTGGGCGACCACCTCCAGCTCCCGCAGCAGGGCGTGTGAGGAGCCCAGCGGTCCGCCGCCGGCGAGCAGGTCGTCGTCGGCCAGGGGGCTGGGGAAGTCGACCGGGACGTAGGCCCCGGCGTGGTCGTAGTGCCAGACCAGGTGCGACTGCTGGGCCGTCGACTCGAACATCTCCAGCAACTGCTCGTAGTCCCCGCCCAGTTCGTCCACCGGCGTCACCGGCAGACCGCACACCTGGAGCAGGTAGGCGCGGCGCAGGAAGTGCAGCGCGTCGTAGTCGAAGCCCGCGACGGGGGCGACGTCACCGGTCAGTCCCGGCATGTACTGGTACACCGGCACCGGCGGCAGCCCGGCCTCGGCGAGCACCTTGTCGTATTGCGCGAGTTCCTCGGCGAACGGGTTGTCCGGCGCGTGGCACAACACGTCGACGAGCGGTACCAGCCACAGGTCACAGGCCAAAGAGGGCTCCTCGCTCAGCGCGGCGGTCGGGTAGCACGGTGGTCAAGAAGGGTAGCGGGGCGGCACGGTCGCGGCTCCCTGCCGTGCATGTCCTACCCATACGAGCGGACGCGACGCGGCTCATCCGGGGGCAAGACGCTCGATCACGGCGAGCGCGTGCGTGTTGTACCCCGCGATGAGGGCCCGCGCGGTGTCGGTGTCGCCCGCGACCAGGGCCTCGACCAGCTCGGTGTGACCGGCCCACAGCTCACCGCGCAGATCGGTCAGACGGCGCAGGTGCTGCACCGCGCAGACCCAGGTCTGCACCCGCAGCCGGTTCAGGAAGTCGGTGAGGTAGGGATTGCCGAAGCAGGCGCACAGCTCGCGCCAGAAGCGCAGGTCGTAGCCGATCAGGACGGTGAGATCACCGGCGGTCGCGGCCCGCTGCGCCTCCTCGCCCCGCCGGCGGACCCCGGCGACGAGGGCGGCGGCCCGGGGGTCGTCGGGCCGTACGGCGCCGGGGCGCCCCGCGGTGAGCGCGAGGAACATGGCCTCGATGACCAGGCCGCGGGCCTCGATCATGCCGCGGAAGTCCTCGACGGAGTACTCGTGGACCCGGAAACCGCGGTGCTGGTCGGCGTCGAGGAGCCCCTGCGCGGAGAGGTCGACCAGCGCCTCGCGCACCGGCGTCGCGGAGACGCCGTACTGCTCGGCGATCTCCTTGACCGTGAACTCCTGCCCGGGCTGCAGACGCCCGGCCAGCACCTCGTCACGGAGCGCTTCGGCGATCTGCTGCCGCAGGGTGCTGCGCGTCACGGCGCCGTGGCCGATGCTGCCGGGCATGGTCAGGGCGTCTCCTCGTCGCGTGCGGGTGGCGTGCGCGTATGTCTTCGGGCACGCCACCTTACGCGTTCGAACGACGCGCGAGAATGTCGCTTACTGACGGGTTTACCAGCACTTACACGGTGTGCTCGTCCGCCACGGAGAGTGCCGCGTCCAGTGCCGCGAGGCCTTCCTTCAGCTCGGCCTCGCCGATGGTGCACGGCGGGACCACATGGGTGCGGTTCATGTTCACGAACGGCCACAGCCCGCCCGCCTTGGCGGCGGCGACGAAGGCGGCCATCGGCGCGTTCGCCTCCCCGGCCGCGTTGTACGGCACCAGCGGCTCCCGCGTCTCGCGGTCGCGCACCAGCTCCAGCGCCCAGAACATGCCCACGCCGCGCACCTCGCCGACGCTCGGGTGCCGCTCGGCGAGCGCCCGCAGCTCCGGCTCCACCACGGACGCGCCCAGCCGGGCCGCGTTCTCGACGACGCCCTCCTCGGCCATGACGCCGATCGTCGCGACGGCGGCGGCGCACGCCAGCGGGTGCCCCGAGTACGTCAGACCGCCCGGGTAGGGCCGCTTCGCGAAGGTCTCCGCGATCGCGCCGGAGATCGCCACCCCGCCCAGCGGCACATAGCCGCTGTTCACGCCCTTGGCGAAGGTGAGCAGGTCCGGGGTGACGCCGAACAGGTCCGCCGCGAACCACGCGCCGGTCCGACCGAACCCGGCCATCACCTCGTCCAGCACGAAGACGATCCCGTACTTGTCGCACAGCGCGCGCACCCCGGCGAGGTAGCCGGGCGGCGGCACCATGATCCCGGCGGTGCCGGGGATGGTCTCCAGGACGATCGCCGCGATCGTCGAGGGCCCCTCGAAGGCGATCGTCGTCTCCAGGTGCTCCAGCGCCCGCGCGCACTCCTGCTCCTCGGTCTGCGCGTAGAAGCGGGAGCGGTAGAGGTAGGGCGCCCAGAAGTGCACGACCCCGGCCGTGCCGCTGTCGGAGGCCCAGCGGCGGGGGTCGCCGGTGACGTTCACGGCCTGCTGTGTGCCCCCGTGGTACGAGCGGTACGCCGACAGCACCTTGGGGCGGCCCGTGTGCAGCCGGGCCATCCGCAGGGCGTGCTCGACGGCGTCGGCGCCGCCGTTGGTGAAGAAGATCTTGTCCAGGTCGCCGGGCGTCCGCTCGGCGATCAGCCGGGCCGCCTCCGAGCGCGCCTCGACGGCGAACGCGGGCGCGAAGGTCGTCATCCGCGCCGCCTGCTCCTGGATCGCGGCGACGACCTTCGGGTGCTGGTAGCCGATGTTCGTGTAGACGAGCCCGCTGGAGAAGTCGAGGTAGCGGCGGCCGTCGTAGTCCCAGAAGTACGACCCCTCGGCACCGGCGACGGCGAGCGGGTCGATGAGCTCCTGGGCGGACCAGGAGTGGAACACGTGGGCACGGTCGGCGGCCTTGACGGCGGCGCCGGCTTCGGGGTTCGGCTGAGGGGTCATGCGGGCGAGCGTAGGCGCCGGGGAGGGCGCGGGGACATCGGCGGCCTGTCTGCCGTCCCCGGCCTTCCTCCGACAGGTTGTCCAGGCGCCCCGGAATCGATGGACAGCCTGCTGTCGTAATGTCAGGATGCTGTCATCGCTGGGGAGCGCCCCCGGTGCGGGTCCGAGGAGGAACCATGAGCGCCACCGGAACGCGCGAACCCGTCCATCTCGCCGTCTACGACACCCTCGCCGACTGGGAGACGGGCCACGCCACCGCGCACCTCGCCCGCGCGGGCCGGCAGATCCGGACCGTCGGCCCGTCCACGGCCCCGGTCACGAGCATCGGCGGACTGCGCGTCCAGCCCGACCTGGCCCTCGCGGACGTCCGGCCCGAGGACAGCGCGCTGCTGATCCTGCCGGGCGCCGACCTCTGGGACACGAGCGACGCCCTCGCCCCCTTCGCCCGCATGGCCCGGGCCTTCCTCGACGCGGGCGTCCCGGTCGCCGCGATCTGCGGGGCCACCGCCGGACTGGCCCGCGAGGGCCTGCTCGACGACCGCGACCACACCAGCGCGGTCTCCTTCTACCTGGCCGCCACCGGCTACGCGGGCGCCGGACGCTACGTCGAGGCCGACGCCGTCACCGACGGGAACCTGGTCACGGCCGGCCCGACCGAACCCGTCGCCTTCGCCCGGGAGGTCCTCGGGCTGCTCGGGGTGTACCAGGGCGAGGTGCTGCATGCCTGGTACCGGCTGTTCCACCACTCCGACATGGCGGCGTACGCGGTGCTCCAGGAGGCGGGCGCGCTGTGAGCCGGGAGCCTCAGGACCTGCTGAGCCGCGGCGCCTTCGGGGTGTTCCGGCTGAACGGCCAGTTCCTCGCGGTCGCCGAGGAACTGGCCCGGCCCGCGGGGCTCACCGCCGCCTGGTGGCAGGTGCTCGGCGCGGTGCTCCGGGAGCCGCTGCCCGTCTCCGGCATCGCCCGGGCCATGGGCATCACCCGGCAGAGCGTTCAGCGCATCGCCGACCTGCTGGTGGAGCGGGGTCTCGCGGAGTACCGGCCCAATCCGGCGCACCGCCGGGCCAAGCTCCTGGCCCCGACCGGGGAGGGCCTGGCGGCGGTCTCCCGGATCGACCCCGGGCACGCGGTCTTCGCCGACCGGCTGGCGGAGGCGTTCGGCGAGGCGGAGCTGCGGGAGGCGGTGCGGACACTGGAGCGGCTGTCGGCGGTGCTCGACCGCGTGGGGCCGCCCGGGGCGCAGCCCGCGCCCGTTACGGAACCGTAGAGGTCCTCCGCGTCACCCCGCCCCGGCCCCGCACTATTCTCGGTCTGTTGCTCACGTGTGGGGGGAAGGCGGCTGAGCGATGGAGAAGCTGAGGCCCGGGGATCCGCAGGGCATCGGTGCGTACCGGCTGCTGGCGCGGCTCGGCGCGGGCGGCATGGGGCACGTGTACCTGGCCCGTTCGGAGCGGGGCCGCACGGTCGCCGTGAAGCTGGTCCGCGGGGAACTGGCCGCGCAGGAGGAGTTCCGCGAGCGGTTCCGGCAGGAGGTGCGCTCGGCGCGGCGGGTCGGCGGGTACTGGACGGCGCCGGTACTGGACGCGGACACCGAGGCGGCCGTGCCGTGGGTCGCCACCGGGTACGTCGCCGGGCCGAGCCTGCAGCAGGTCGTCGGCCACGACCACGGGGCCCTGCCCGAGCGGACGGTCCGCATCCTCGCCGCCGGGCTCGCGCACGCGCTGAAGGACATCCACGCGGCCGGCATCGTCCACCGCGACCTCAAGCCGTCCAACGTGCTGGTCACCATCGACGGCCCGCGCGTCATCGACTTCGGGATCGCCCGCGCCCTGGAGACCGTCACGGACGGCGGGCTCACCCGCACCGGGGCGCTCGTCGGCTCCCCGGGGTTCATGGCGCCCGAGCAGGTGCGCGGCGACCGCATCACCCCGGCCTGCGACGTCTTCTGCCTCGGCTCGGTCCTCGCCTACGCCGCCACCGGCAAGCTGCCCTTCGGCACCGCCAACAGCGGCGTGCACGCCCTGATGTTCCGCATCGCCCAGGAGGACCCGGACCTGGAGGGCGTGCCGGAGGGCATCGCCGACCTGGTCCGCGACTGCCTGCGCAAGGACCCCGCCGCACGGCCGTCGCTCGACCGCGTCCTGCAGCGGACGGGGGCGGACGACACCGTCTCGTACGGCCGCGCGCTGGACCCCTGGCTGCCGAGCGCCCTCGTGGCCCAACTCGGGCGGCACGCGGTGCGGTTGCTGGACACGGAGGGCCCCGAGGCGGTGCTGGACGGCTCCGCGTGGATGCCGGGGGCGGGCGCGGCGGGGCGTCCCGGGGGCGAGGGTGCGGGCCGGCCGGGCTCCAGCCCGGCGGGGGAGCCCGGCCCCGGATCGCCGCCCGGCTCGGCCGAGGGGCGCGGCCCTGTCGCGCCGGCGGTCCCCTCCGAGGATCCCGGTCCCGCCGGGAGTCCCGACGCCGGTCGGCCTCCGGCGTCCTCGGGCGCTCCCGGTGTCGTCTGGCCGGCGGCTCCGTCCGGGGGTTCCGGCCTTGCGGCGCGGCCCGGTTCGTCGGGGGGCGTGGGTCCCGTCCAGCCGTCCGGTTCGTCCGGGGGGCCTGGTGTCGTCTGGCCGGCGGCTCCGTCCGGGGGTTCCGGCCTTGCGGCGCGGCCCGGTTCGTCGGGGGGCGTGGGTCCCGTCCAGCCGTCCGGTTCGTCCGGGGGGCCTGGTGTCGTCTGGCCGGCGGCTCCGTCCGGGGGTTCCGGCCCTGCCGCGCCTCCCGTCCCCGCCGGGGTACCCGGCGCCGGCCCTCGCCCGTCCGGAAGCCCCGGCCCCACCCCGGAGCACGCCCCCGCCGCCGACGAGGGGGCGCCGCACCCCGCGCCGCCGGGGACGGCACCCTCCGGCACGCCCCTGCCGCCTCCCCCGGGCCGGCCCGGGGACGGGACCCCGGTGAACCATCTGCCGACCATGGTCGCGGGAGGCGCGAGCACGCCGCCGCAGGCGCCCGCCCCTGCCGCCGGGCAGGGCGCCGCGTACCACCCGCAGACACCCGCGCCCCCGTACCCGGCGTACGGCCACCCCCGGCAGCACCCCCAGCCCGGAGCCCCGGGCGCCGCCCCGCCGCACTCCGGGTACGGCGGCCTCGGCCCCACCCCGCCCTACGGCGCGCCGCCCTACGGCACGAACCCGCCGTACGCCCCCGCGCGGGAGGGCGGGAGCAACGGCCGTTCCACCGCGCTCCTCGTCGTGATCGCCCTGGTCGTCGCGCTCGCCGCGGGCGGGTCGGTGTACGCGCTGATGCAGGGCGGCGACGGCGACGAGGCCGGCGGCGACCCCACGCCCACACGGAGCGCCGGCGCGTCCCCGACCACCCCGGGCCCGTCCCCGACCACCTCGCGGCCGGACCCCACTCCCACCCCTGCGGACGGCACGATCCCGGCCGGGTACCTCGGGACCTGGACCACGACACTCGACAACGCCGACGGCGAGCACAGCCGCTCGCTGACCCTCCGGCAGGGCGAGCCGGGCGACACCGTCCTGTCCCTCGTGGCCGACGGCCCGACGAAGGACGGCGGCACCTACCACTGCGAGTTCGAGGGTGAACTGACCGCCGCCCCGGGCGCCGACGGCTCGCTGAGGATCGGCCCGTCCGCGGTGACCGCCGGGCAGCCGCGCACCGCCTGCACCCCGGGCGCGGCCACCGAGGTCACCCTCCTGCCGGACGGCACGCTCCAGCGCGTGAACACGAGCAGCGGGGAGCGGCTCACCTACACGAAGCAGTGACCGACTCCCGCTGCCCGCACGGTGGTTGAACGTACGGCGAACTCCGGCCGACCAGAACCGGATACCCGCCCGGACAGCCGTACGGTGACCGGACGATCGCAATCGTCCGGGCGGCAGCGGGGGCACGGGGGCACCGACGGTGGAGTGGCTGAGCGCGGAGAACCTGGTGGCCGTGGCGACGGCCCTCCTCGGCATCGTCGCCTCGGCCGTCATGGTCTGGTACGAACGCCGGGTGCCGCGCCGCAAGCGCCTGGGCTACCGCGTGCAGATGGACAACGCGATCGGTGACGACGTGCGCTCGGGCCGCGCCAACCGCCGCCTCGGCCTGTTCGACGAGGCGCCCGGCATGTCCGACGCGACCCTCGTCCTGCTGCGCATCGAGAACGACGGCTCGCAGGGCATCGACCGCGACGACTACACCGGTCCCGAACTGCACGGCCTGACGGTGGTGTTCACCGGCCGCACCGTCCACGGCGTCTCGGTGACCCAGCCCTCGGACACCGACCACCTCATGGACCACTTCTCGGCGGCGCGCGGTTTCGCCTACGACGGCAACACCCTGAGCATCCCCCGGGTCCCGCTCAACCGGGGCGACCACTTCAAGCTCCTCGTGCTGCTCTCCGGCGGTGACGTCGGCGACGAGATCCGGCTGGTCGGCGGCCTGCGCGACGGCGAGGTGCACCCCAACCGCAGTGCCACGCCCGACGACAAGCCGCCTCTGTTCAGCCGGGCGGCACGGCTGATCGCCATCGCGCTCACGGCGAGCGTGGTCACCCTGGCCGCGATCGTCGTCGCCCGGGACGACACCCCGCCCCCGATCGGCTGCGCGAGCGGCACCCTCACCCTCACCGGCTCCACGGCGTTCGCGCCGGTGCTGCGCGAGGTGGCGGGCCGGTACGAACGGGAGTGCGGCGGCGACCCGGTCATCGAGGTCGACACCCACGGCTCGACGGCCGGGATCCGTGAACTCGCGGCGGCCGGCGCCCGGGCGCGACGGGACGGCCGCGGCTCCCCGCCCGTCGTGGCCCTGTCCGACGGCCCGAAGCCGGCCGGGCTGCCCGACCTGCGCGAGAACCGGGTGGCGGTGTCCGTGTTCGCGCTCGTGGTCCACGACGACGTACGTCTGACGAACCTGTCCACCGAGGACGTACGGCGCCTGTACCGCGGTGACATCCGCAACTGGCGGGAGCTCGGCGGCCCCGACCTGCCCGTCCACCTGGTCAGCAGGGACGCCAACTCCGGCACCCGGCAGGTCTTCCAGCGCCGGGTGCTGGGCCGGGGCGAGATCGCCAACTCCTCCGTCGACTGCGTCCACCGGGACGATCCCACGGCGGCCGTCATCCGCTGCGAACTCGACTCCACGGAACAGGTCCTGACCACCGTCGCCGCCCTCCCGGGCGCCATCGGCTACAGCGAACTCAACCTGGCCGCCCGCGCGAAGGGCCTGCACTCCCTGCGCCTGGACGGCGACCCCGCCTCCGTCGACGCGATCGAGCACGGCACGAGCGCCTATCCGTACCGGGAGATCGAGTACGCCTACACCTACGGCCGCCCGCCCGCCGACTCCCTGGCGTCGAGCTTCCTCACGTACCTCTCCCGCGGCAACGGCCAGGACGTCGTCCGCACCCACGGCCACGTGCCGTGCTGGACGCCGGAGGGCCTGACGCTGTGCGCGCAGGACGACGAGCGCGCCCGGGCGCCGGGGAGGGGTCTGCCGTCCGGTGCGGGCGGGCGGCAGGTCACCTGGGCTCCGGCGGGCGCTGCCGCGGCATGTTCGGCCGGGCACCGCCGTGCGGCGGCGGCACGGTGAACCTGCCGTTCACGGGCCCGGCCTCGGCCCCCCGCCCCCCGCCGGGGAACGCCACCGCCTGAACCCCCGCGGGCGCGCCGCCGCCCCACCGGAACTCGCCCATCCAGTCCGCCGTCTCCACCCGGACCAGCTCGGTGACGTCCTCGGAGAACCTGCGCAGCACCCCCAGACAGCGCTCGGCGGCCTCCGAGGCCGTCCCCTCCGTCGGCCCGAGCACCTCCCGCACGCTCTCCGCCGCCCAGTCGAACTGCAGCGCCTGCAGCCGCCGCTGCACGGCCTGCGCGGTCGCCACGTCCCGCATCCACCCGGACGTCACCCCGAAGTACCGGTCGGCGGCCACGCACGCCACCCCCAGCAGCAGCGCCAGGCATCCCCAGGACGCGATGCGGCCCACGACCCCGGTCAGCTCCAGCAGCGGCAGCCCGATGCCGGTCGCCGCCCCCGCCGCGGCGCCGGAGCGCAGCATCCGCGCGCACCGCCGCTTCCACACCCGGTCCTCGAGGTACCAGGCGGCCGTCTGCAGCGCCCCGCGCTCCACCCACCGGTACAGCTCGTCCAGCCGGGCCGCCGGCTCACCCCAGTCCCCGAGCGGAAGGGCCCGCCCGGTCAGATCGCCCGCCCGCAGCCGGGCCGCCTGTTCGCCCCGCCCGTCCTGAGGCGGCCCCTCGGGCTGCATCTCCGGCTGACCCACCCGGCACTCCCTACTGACCACGACCGACCACGACGTGCACGCACCGATCACGCTGCGCGACGAACGACGAGTGTCTGACGCACGCGCCGGACCCTTCCTACCCCCCAATGGGTGGCGAAGGCGTGGCTTTCGCCGCTTTTCCGCCCGGAAGTATTCCCTGATCGGTTATGGGGCGCGAGGGTCTGTCACTCGAAAGAGTGCTGGAGCGACGGCAGGTCCGACCACGTAGGCTCGTGCCGAGCGGGAGAACCCGTACCGAGCGAGGAGCTGATCGTGATCCCCGGTGGTGGCCAGCCCAACATGCAGCAGTTGCTTCAGCAGGCCCAGAAGATGCAACAGGACCTGGCGCGGGCCCAGGAGGAACTGGCGCAGACGGAGGTCGACGGACAGGCCGGCGGCGGCCTGGTGAAGGCCACCGTCACCGGCTCCGGCGAGCTGCGCGCCCTGAGGATCGACCCGAAGGCGGTGGACCCGGAGGACACCGAGACCCTCGCCGACCTCGTCGTGGCGGCGGTCCAGGCGGCCAACGAGAACGCGCAGGCGCTCCAGCAGCAGAAGCTGGGCCCGCTCGCGCAGGGCCTGGGCGGCGGCGGGATCCCCGGTCTGCCGTTCTGACCCCGCACACCGCCTTCCTCGGACAGGCGGCTGACAACTACGGTACGTACCGGAGGGTGCGCACCGGCCTCGAAGACCCAGGAAGGGCAGTCCGTTGTACGAAGGCGTGGTCCAGGACCTGATCGACGAGCTGGGGCGGTTGCCCGGCGTCGGTCCGAAGAGCGCCCAGCGGATCGCCTTCCACATCCTCCAGGCCGAGCCGGCGGACGTGCGGCGTCTCGCGCAGGCGCTGACGGAGGTCAAGGCGAAGGTCCGCTTCTGCGCGACCTGCGGCAACGTCGCGCAGGAGGAGCTGTGCAACATCTGCCGCGACACCCGCCGCGACCCCGCCGTCATCTGCGTGGTCGAGGAGCCGAAGGACGTCGTGGCGATCGAGCGCACCCGTGAGTTCCGGGGCCGCTACCACGTGCTGGGCGGCGCGATCAGCCCGATCGACGGGGTGGGCCCGGACGACCTGCGCATCAGGGAGCTCCTGGCCCGCCTCGCCGACGGCGCGGTCACGGAGCTGATCCTCGCCACGGACCCGAATCTCGAGGGCGAGGCGACCGCCACGTACCTCGCCCGCATGATCAAGCCCATGGGCCTGAAGGTCACCCGCCTGGCCAGCGGCCTCCCGGTGGGTGGGGACCTGGAATACGCGGACGAGGTCACGCTCGGCCGCGCCTTCGAGGGGAGAAGACTCCTAGATGTCTGACGCCACGCTGCACGCGACCGACCAGAACCCGGACGACTTCGCGGTCCAGATCGCGGACCAGATCGAGAGCTTCCTGGTCGCCGTCACGGAGGTCGCCAAGGCCGACGAGCCCGAATCGGCCGTCCCCTTCCTCCTGCTGGAGGTCTCCCAGCTCCTGCTGGCCGGCGGCCGCCTCGGCGCGCACGAGGACATCCTCCCCGACGAGCGCTACGAGCCCGACTCCGGCCCGGAGCAGGACGTCGACGAACTCCGCGAGAACCTGGCCCGCCTGCTCGACCCCATCGACGTCTACTCCGAGGTCTTCGACCCCTACGAGCCCCGCAAGGCCCCGGTCCCGGCCCGGATCTCCGACGACCTCACGGACGTCATCACGGACCTGCGCCACGGCATGGCCCACTACAAGGCCGGCCGCATCGCCGAGGCCCTGTGGTGGTGGCAGTTCTCCTACTTCTCCAACTGGGGCTCCACCGCGTCGGCGACCCTGCGCGCCCTCCAGTCGATCCTCGCCCACGTCCGCCTGAACCAGCCCCTCGCCGAGCTCGACGGCCTGGACACGGACCACGGCGTCGGCGACGACACCCTGGAGTTCGAGGCGGGCCGGGTCATGGCCCGGGAGATCGCGGGGCCGTTGGGGCTGCGGCCCGCCACGTAGCCCGGCCGCCCCACCGGTTCGCCGGGAGGCCCCTTCTCACAGCCGAACGGCCGTGCCTGTCACGCCGATGCCCGTGTCCGGGCCGGCCGGTACCGTCACCGTGATCGTGCTGGGCCGGCCCATGTCCACGCCCTGGTGGACGGTCAGCGTGGCCGGAGGGGTGACGAGTCCGAGCTCGCGCAGGTAGCCGCCGAACGCCGCTGCCGCCGCCCCCGTCGCCGGGTCCTCGACCACACCGCCGGGCGGGAACGGGTTGCGGGCGTGGAACACCGTGGGCGACTCGCGCCGGACCAGGTCGATCGTCGTCCAGTCCCTGCGGGCCATGAGCGCGCCGAGGGCGGGCATGTCGTAGTGCAGGTCGGCCAGCCGGTCCCGGGTCGCGGCGGCGACGACCGGGTGCCAGGCCCCGCCGAAGGCCACGCGCGGCGCCAGCGCCGGGTCCAGGTCCCCGGCGGACCAGCCCAGGATCGCCAGCAGCTCGGCCAGGTCGGCCTCCGCGAGCGGGGCCGTGCGCGGGGCGACGCTCACCAGGGTCGCGACGACGGTGCCGTCCGCCGCCCGGTCCGTGGTGACGGTGACCGGGCCCGCCGCGGTGCGCAGCCGCAGGCGTCCGGTGCCGTGCCGCTCCGCGTGGGCCACCGCCGTCGCGATCGTGGCGTGGCCGCAGAACGGCACCTCGGCGAGCGGACTGAAGTAGCGGACGTCGAGGAAGCCGTCGCCGGGGTCCACCACGAACGCCGTCTCCGAGTAGCCGACCCCGGCCGCCGCCGCCTGCATCGCGGCCTCGCCGGCCCCGGCCGCGTCGAGCACCACCCCCGCCGGGTTCCCGCCCTCCGGGTCGCTGCCGAAGGCCGTGTAGCGCAGTATCTCCATGCCCGGACCGTACGCCGCCGCCGACTGTGACGCCGGGCACTTTCCCGAGTGCCCGGTGCCCAGATGGGCAGGAGCCAGTCTGGACGGGCGCCGGAATCTCACCATGCGATACCACGGAGGGGTTTTTCGGACGCTCGTTAGACTGAGCCGACCGCGGTACGAATGCGTATGAGCGGATAGTGACGGATTGAGCGAGGAGCGCACGTGGGCCTTGTCGTGCAGAAGTACGGAGGCTCCTCCGTAGCCGATGCCGAGGGCATCAAGCGCGTCGCCAAGCGGATCGTGGAAGCGAAGCAGAACGGCAACCAGGTGGTCGCCGTCGTTTCCGCGATGGGCGACACGACGGACGAGCTGATCGATCTCGCCGAGCAGGTCTCCCCGATGCCTGCCGGGCGCGAGCTCGACATGCTGCTGACCGCCGGGGAGCGGATCTCCATGGCCCTGCTGGCCATGGCGATCAAGAAGCTGGGTCACGAGGCCCAGTCGTTCACCGGCAGCCAGGCCGGTGTCATCACCGACTCGGTCCACAACAAGGCCCGGATCATCGACGTCACGCCGGGCCGGATCAAGACCTCGGTGGACGAGGGCAACATCGCGATCGTGGCCGGTTTCCAGGGCGTCAGCCAGGACACCAAGGACATCACCACGCTCGGTCGCGGCGGCTCCGACACCACGGCCGTGGCCCTCGCCGCCGCCCTCGAGGCCGACGTCTGCGAGATCTACACCGACGTCGACGGCGTGTTCACCGCCGACCCGCGCGTGGTGAAGAAGGCCCGGAAGATCGACTGGATCTCCTTCGAGGACATGCTCGAACTGGCGGCGTCCGGGTCGAAGGTGCTGCTCCACCGCTGCGTGGAGTACGCCCGCCGGTACAACATCCCGATCCACGTCCGGTCCAGCTTCAGCGGACTGCAGGGCACATGGGTCAGCAGTGAGCCGATTACGCAAGGGGACAAGCAGGTGGAGCAGGCTCTCATCTCCGGTGTCGCGCACGACACCTCCGAGGCCAAGGTCACGGTCGTCGGCGTCCCGGACAAGCCGGGCGAGGCGGCCTCGATCTTCCGCACGATCGCCGACGCCGAGATCAACATCGACATGGTCGTGCAGAACGTGTCCGCCGCCTCCACGGGCCTGACGGACATCTCCTTCACGCTGCCGAAGACCGAGGGCCGCAAGGCCATCGACGCGCTGGAGAAGAACAAGGCCGGCATCGGCTTCGACTCGCTGCGCTACGACGACCAGATCGGCAAGATCTCCCTCGTCGGCGCCGGCATGAAGACCAACCCGGGTGTCACGGCCGACTTCTTCACGGCCCTGTCCGACGCGGGCGTCAACATCGAGCTGATCTCGACCTCCGAGATCCGCATCTCGGTGGTCACGCGCGCCGACGACGTGCCCGAGGCCGTGCGCGCCGTGCACTCCGCGTTCGGGCTCGACTCCGACAGCGACGAGGCAGTCGTCTACGGAGGCACCGGCCGCTGATGGCCGGATCCGGGCAGACCGGCCGATCGGGCCGGCCCACGCTCGCCGTGGTGGGAGCGACCGGAGCCGTCGGCACGGTCCTGCTCCGGATCCTCTCCGAGCGGGCCGACATCTGGGGCGAGATCCGGCTGATCGCCTCACCGCGCTCGGCCGGCCGCAAGCTGGCCGTGCGCGGTGAGGAGACGGAGGTCGTGGCCCTCACCGAGGAGGCCTTCGACGGCGTCGACGTCGCCCTGTTCGGCGTCCCCGACGAGGTCGCCGAGCGCTGGGCCCCCACGGCCGCCGCCAAGGGCGCGGTGGTGGTGGACAACTCCGGTGCGTTCCGGACGGACCCGGACGTGCCCCTCGTCGTGCCCGAGGTCAACCCGCACGCGGTGCGGATGCGACCGCGCGGCATCATCGCCAACCCCGGCTGCACCACGCTCTCCATGATCGTGGCCCTGGGCGCGCTGCACGCCGAGTTCGGGCTGCGCGAGCTGGTCGCCTCCTCGTACCAGGCCGTCAGCGGCGCCGGACGCGAGGGCGTGGCGACCCTGCGCCAGCAGCTGTCCCTGGTCGCCGGCACGGAACTGGGCACCTGCCCCGGCGACGTCCGGCGGGCCGTCGCCGAGCGCACCGGGCCGTTCCCCGAGCCGGTCGCGCTGAACGTGGTGCCCTGGGCCGGTACGGCCCGCGAGGACGGCTGGTCCTCGGAGGAGCTGAAGGTGCGGGACGAGTGCCGCAAGATCCTCGGCCTTCCCGGCCTGCCCGTGGCCGTCACCTGCGTGCGCGTCCCGGTGATCACCACGCACTCCCTGACCGTGCACGCCCGCTTCCAGGGCGAGGTCACCGTCGACAAGGCCCGCGAGATCCTCGCCACGGCGCCCGGTGTCGTGCTGTTCGACAACCCGGCCGCGGGCGAGTTCCCCACCCCCGCCGACGTGGTGGGCACCGACCCGACCTGGGTCGGGCGGGTGCGCAGGGCCCTGGACGACCCGACCGCGCTCGAACTCTTCGTGTGCGGCGACAACTTGCGCAAGGGCTCCGCCCTCAACACCGCGCAGATCGCCGAGCTGGTGGCGGCCGAACCGTCCTGACCGGCCGGTTCGCCGACGCGCTGACGGTGCGTCGGCGGACCCCCGCGGTTCCCACGGCACGGAAGACCACCGGCCGTTGTCACAGGTGGTTTGTAGGATCTGTGCACGACACGTGAGCCGATCCATGGTCCGGACCACTTGTCCACGGCGCTTCGGCATCAGAGGATTTACCTCCCCGTCCTCCGCAACCGCGCGGAGGGCGGGGAGCGTCTTTGCGGTCACCCTTCGACCGTGGGAGCGCTTCAACAGGCGTGGGGACGCCTGGAACCGGACGTGGGGACGTCCGTTCACATCTGGACATAGGGGAAGAGCGGGACGCATGTGGGCATGTGACGCACCAGTGATTGTGCTGCCTGACGCGGGTAGACCGTCGGCGCCGGCGGTCGGCGCGAACGTGACGCCCGGCACGTACAACCCTCACGGGCTCAGGCGTGTCCAACAGGCGTGGCAGAGGTACTCGACTTCAGCGCGGCGCGCGGCACGGTCCTTCGACCGCCCCGCCCTGCGGCACTCCGACCCCGCATGGCCGGTACGCCCGGTGGCATGCCGGTGATCGCGCCCGTGCCCGCAGCGCGGCCGGCCCGCATCCCGAACCAGCGCGACGGCGCCGAGGACGGCGTCGCAGCCGGAACCACCGTCGACCACCTCACCGAGACCTACCGCGCGCACTACCGCTCGCTGCTGGGTCTCGCCGCCCTCCTCCTCGACGACACGGCCTCCTGCGAGGACGTCGTCCAGGAGGCCTTCATCCGGGTCCACTCGGCCCGCAAACGGGTCCGGGACCCGGAGAAGACCCTGGCCTACCTGCGTCAGACGGTCGTCAACCTCTCCCGCTCGGCGCTGCGCCGCCGCATACTCGGCCTGAAGCTGCTGTCGAAGCCCATGCCCGACATGGCCAGCGCCGAGGAGGGTGCCTACGACCAACTGGAGCGCGACTCCCTCATCAAGGCGATGAAGGGCCTGCAGCGCCGCCAGCGCGAGGTGCTGGTGCTGCGCTACTTCGCGGACATGACCGAGGCGCAGGTCGCCGAGACCCTCGGGATATCCCTGGGCTCGGTGAAGGCGTACGGCTCGCGCGGCATCGCCGCGCTCAGGCTGGCCATGGGGGCGCCGGCATGAGTGACGGAGACGGTGCCCGCCGCGACGGGCCCGGCGGGCACGAACCCGTCGAGCCGCAGACACCGACCGGTCTGCACACGCACCATCCGAAGCAATCGCACGCTGGGAACGGAACTGTGAACCACGGCCCTGACGACCAGAGTCCCGACGGGCTCGACTCGGACGAGCTGGACCTGCGCAGGATGCTGCACCAGGTGGTGCGGGAAGTGGAGCCGCGCGACGGCACGCTGGAGTATCTGCGCAAGGCGGTACCCCAGCGGCGGACCCGCAAGCGGCAGGCCGTCGTCGGCGTGGCCGCCGCGGCGCTGTTCGTCGGCACCGCCATCCCCGCCCTGGTGCACGTCTCCCACTCCACCGGCTCCGACGCCAACCCCTCGGCCATCGGCCACGCCTCCCAGGCGCAGGGCGGCGTGAGCCAGGGCAAGGGCCCCGACGGTGGGGAGAGCGGCCCGGCCGGCTCCTCCGGCAAGACCCAGGACAAGGACAAGGGCGACAAGAAGGAGAAGGGCGAGGACAAGGGCGGCGGCGCCGCCACCGGAGCGACGCAGGGCACCGGCCCCTCCTCCACCGCCGCCGCGGGCACCCCCGCCTGCACCGCGGTCCAGCTCGGCCCGGCCTCCGGCAGCAGCGCCGCCCCCGACTCCACGGGCGCGGTCTACGGCTCGTTCCGCGTCGCGAACGTCTCCGGGACGGCCTGCACGGTCACCGGCCCCGGCTCGGTGAGCGCGCTGCCGCAGGGCGCGGCCGACGCCGGCAAGGTCGGCTCGGCCCGGCACGCCGCCGGGGACGCGGCGGCCGGTCTGCCGGACCCGTCCCTGGAAGCGGCCCAGCTGGTCCTGGCGCCGGGCGCGGCCTACGACGTGAGGTTCGCCTGGGTCCCCACCGAGACCTGCCCGCCGGCCGGCGGCGGCACGGGCGGCACCGGCGGCCCCGACCCCAGCCCCGAACCGACCCCGTCCGAGGACCCGACGACCACGGAGGGCACGGGCACCTCCACCGGCGACGAGACGGGCACGACCCCGCAGCTGGTCAGGGAGGACGGCACGGTCGACGGCAGTGTGGCGGTCACGTACACGCCGAGCACGGGCGCGGGCGCGGGCTCGGTGACGGTGTCCAACGCGTGCGCGGGGACGGTGTACTGGACGGGAGTGCTGGCGGCGTCCTAGGGCGCCGCCGGGCCGGGCGGGCCTGCGGTCCGGGCCTGTGGTCCGGGGCCGCGGTGTGCGGCTGATGCCGTCGCCGCCGGGTCCCGGCCGTCCCTGTGACCGCCCGGCCGCGGTTGTGACGGTTCGCCCGCGGGCGCGGGCGCCGGTCACTTGGCGGAGGCCTCCGCGGGGACGGGCTCCTCGTCCGGCACCAGACCCAGGGCCGCGTCGCGCGCGAACTCGATCTCGCGCCGCAGCAGCCGGAACCACATGAAGACCACGAACCCCACGAAGGCGAACCACTCGGCGGTGTAGCCGAGGTTCTGGAACGCCTTCAGGTCCAGCCCCGTGTCCGGCGGCGCCGCGGCCGGGACCGCCTTCATCCCGGCGTCCCCCTTTTCGAGCGTGACCCACGCGTCGTACACGTCGTACGGCACCAGGTTCACCAGCGAGGCCGCGCTGATCGCCGCGGTCTGCCCGGCCGGCAGACCGCCCTGCGCACTGACCCCGTTGTCGCCCGGCGTCTCGGAGGCCTGCAGCGCCCCCGTCACCGTGACCTCGCCCTTGGGCGGCGCGGGCGCCTTCGCCGGGTCGGCGGCACCGGCCACCCAGCCCCGGACCACCGGCAGCGCCCGGCCCGAGTCGGTGCGCAGCAGCGTCAGCACGTAGAAGCCCTGCGCGCCGTCGAGCCTGCGCCCGGGCACCAGCAGCTGCTTCCCGTACCGCCCGGTCGCCGTGACCGGCTTGCCCGAGGTCGCCTTCGTCACCGGCAGCAGCTCCCCGAGCGGCCGCGGCGCCTCACGCCCGGCCTCGGAGACCTGCTCGGCGGCGGTGCGGTGGTCCTGCACGCGGTCCTCGAACCGGCCCAGCTGCCAGGACCCCATGAAGACGCAGAACGGGATCGACAGCAGCACGAAGACGTTGATCCCCCACCACCGGGGCGTCAGCAGAAACCGGTACACACCCCTACGGTACGGGGCTGCCGGACGGCCCCGGCCCGCGGGTGGCCGACACGATGGAGCCGGAGGCGCCCGGCAGAGCGGTTTCTGTCCCGCCACAGGGGTCCGGCCGGTCCCCTTCCAGCCGACCGATCGGTCGTCTGTGCGACGGCACTCGCGGACCTGGTCGGGGCCCGGCCGGGAGGGGAACCGGTGGAGGTTGTCCACAGGCTGGGGACCTCGGCAGCGCGGGGCCGGCCGGGGCGGGCACTATGGGGCCATGACTGAGAGCAACGGGTCCGACGCGCGGGATCAGCGGGACCAGCACGAGCAAGAGGTACCGGCGGGACAGCGGGAGCGGATGCCCGACTGGGTGAAGCGTTTCCGGGCGCCCCGGGTGTCCCTGCCCGACTGGGCGGAGGACGCGCCGGACCACTCCCTGTTCGTGTCGAACGCGACCGGGACGTACGAGCTGTACGCATGGGACCGTTCGACGGGCGAGCAGCGTCAGGTGACGGACCGGCCGAACGGCACGACGGACGGCGCGCTGTCACCGGACGGCGCGTGGATCTGGTGGTTCGACGACAAGGACGGCGACGAGTTCGGCGTCTGGCGCCGCCAGCCCTTCGCGGGAGGCGCGGACGAGCCGGCCGCCGAGGGACTCGAGCCCTCCTACCCGGCGGGCCTCGCCCTCGGCCGCGACGGGCGCACCGCGGTGGTCGGCCGCTCCACGGACGAGGACGGCACGACGATCCACCTGATGCGCACCGGTGAGGCGCCGGTGGAGATCTACCGCCACCGCGAGTCGGCCGGGGTCGGCGATCTCTCCCACGACGGCTCGCTCATCGCCATCGAGCACACCGAGCACGGCGACGCGATGCACTCGGCCCTGCGCGTGCTGCGCCCCGACGGCACGGCGGTCGCCGACCTGGACGACACCGAGGGCGGCGCGCGCGAGCTGGGCCTGCAGGTCCTCGGCTTCGCCCCCGTCGACGGCGACACCCGTCTGCTCATCGGCCACCAGCGCCGCGGCCGCTGGGAGCCCCTCGTGTGGGACGTGGCCACCGGCGAGGAGACGGACCTGGCACTGGAGCTGCCGGGCGATGTCGGCGCCGAGTGGTACCCGGACGGCTCGGGTCTGCTCATCGCGCACAGCTTCGAGGCCCGCAGCGAGCTGTTCCGCTACGACCTGACGAGCCGCGCCCTGAACGCGATCCCGACCCCGCCCGGCACGGTCTCCGGGGCGACGGCCCGGCCCGACGGCAGCGTGGAGTACCTGTGGTCCTCGGCCGCCGAACCGTCGGCGGTGCGCTCCACGACGGGCGGTGTCGTCCTCGACCCGCCCGGCATGAAGTCGCCCGGCTCGGTGCCGGTGGAGGACGTGTGGGTGGACGGCCCCGGAGGCCGTATCCACGCCCTGGTCCAGAAGCCCGCGGGAGCCGCGGGCCCGCTCCCCACGGTCTTCGACATCCACGGCGGCCCGACCTGGCACGACAGTGACTCGTTCGCGGCGGGCCCGGCGGCCTGGGTGGACCACGGCTACGCGGTGGTCCGCGTCAACTACCGCGGCTCCACGGGCTACGGCCGCGCCTGGACGGACGCCCTGAAGCACCGCGTCGGCCTCATCGAGCTGGAGGACATCGCCGCGGTCCGCGAGTGGGCCGTCTCCTCCGGCCTCGCCGACCCCGACCGGCTCGTGCTGACCGGTGGCTCCTGGGGCGGCTACCTCACCCTCCTCGGTCTCGGCGTCCAGCCCGAGGCGTGGGCGCTCGGCATCGCGGCGGTCCCCGTCGCCGACTACGTCACGGCGTACCACGACGAGATGGAAGCGCTGAAGGCGATGGACCGCACCCTCATGGGCGGCACCCCCGAGGAGGTCCCCGACCGCTTCGTGGCCTCGTCCCCGCTCACCTACGTCGACCAGGTCAAGGCCCCGGTCCACATCTCGGCCGGCGTCAACGACCCGCGCTGCCCGATCCGCCAGATCGAGAACTACGTCAAGCGGCTGGAGGCGAGAGGCGCGGTCCACGAGGTGTACCGCTACGACGCGGGCCACGGCTCCCTGGTCGTGGACGAGCGGATCAAGCAGGTCAGACTGGAACTGGAATTCGCGGAGCGGCACTTGAGGTCTGCGGCGGGCTGAGACGGGAGTGACGCCCGGGCGGCGGCGTGCGCCGCCGCCCTCCCGCGGCTGCCGTTGTCCCGTGGCTGTCGCTGCCCTGTGGCTGCTGTTGTCCTGCGGCTGTCGCTGCCCCGCGGCTGCCGCTATCCCGCGGGCAGTCGTGCCGCTGGGTTGGCACGGGTGGGCGTGGGCGGCACCGTGTGGTGCCGAGTCGCACAGCCCCGCAGCCCAGGCCACGTCGTACATGTCAGGAAAGCGCCCCCCCGGCCCAAGCCCCCGGCAGGGTGACGTCCCCGGCAGGGTGACGCCCCCCGCAGGGTCACGCCCCCGCAGGGTCCCGCTCCCGTCTCCTCCGCCCCAGCAACTCCGCCAGCCCCCGCCGGGTCGCCGCCAGCACCACCCGGTCCTCGGCCCCGAGCACATACGTGGGAGGCAGGTCCCACACCAGCCCCGAGGCAGTCGGCTCCCGCTCCTCGCCCCCCACGGGCTCCCCGTCCCCCCGCCGCCCCCCAGCAGGCGCCGTGTTCAGTCCCAGCACCCGCCACGCCCCGGGCCGGAACGCCTCCCCGACGGTCCGCCCCTCCAGCTGCGGATGCCCGGCCACCTCCACCTCCGCGAACAGCAGCACCCGCCGCTCCACGGGAATGGCCCCCAGGATCTGCCGCCCCATCATCGCCCCGGCGAACGCGGGCGCGGCCAGATGGGACACGCTCCGGCTGCGCGTGAGGGCGAGCGGATGCGCGGCCCGCAGCGTCCGGTACACGGCCGTCGCGAAGTCGTCGTCGTACAGCCGCAGCACGACCCGCAGGTCCGGCCGCACCGAGCGGGCGTACAGCGCGGCCTCCAGGTTCGTCGTGTCCGCGCTGGTCAGCGCCAGCAGGGCATGCGCCCGGTGGATCTTGGCCGCCTCCAGCACGCCCTCCTGCGTGACGTCCCCGAGCACCACCGGCACCCGCAGCCGCCGCGCCGTGGCCAACCCCCGCGCCTCCGGGTCGGACTCCACACACACCACGGGGATGTGCAGCTCGCGCAGCCGCGTCAGTACCCGCGTCCCGATCTTCCCGAGCCCGAGCAGCACCACGTGCCCGCTCAGCCCCCGGGGCGGCTTCCGCAGCGCGGACGCGGTGCGAAACGTGCCCAGCGCCTCCAGCACCGCGGCCAGCAGCACCGGCAGCAGCAGCAACCCGACCAGCCCGGACAGCAGTTGCAGGATCTGCCGCCCGGTCGAGTCGTGGTACGCGGGATCGTTGATGCCGAACAGATCCAGCAGCGTCACGTACGTCGCGTACAGCGGGTCCTCCCCGGTGACGACCACGAACGCCACGGCGAGCGCCAGCACGCACCCCACGAGACCGGCCAGCGACCACCGCAGCCGCCGTGAGAACAGCGAGGCGAACGGCGGGACACCGCCCCGCCCGGCCGGCAGGGACGGCCCGGAGTACGACACCTGCTCCAGCACCACCGTCCCGCGCCCGGTCGCCGCCGCCACCGCCGCCTCGTCCGGCAGCAGGTGCGGCCCGTGCTCCCCGCTGCCCTCGGAACCGTCCGCGCCGGCCGGGTCGTTGCTCGTCGCGGACAGCAACGCCAGGGTGCACAGCCCCGGATCGGCGACCTCGCCCGGCCGCGGGGGCTGCCGTTCCACGGCCCGCAGCACGAGCCCCTCGGTCTGGACGACCTTGCTCGTGCCGACGAGGGCGGTGGCGGCCAGGGCGGGTGCGGCCGTGTCGGCGTCGGACAGCACGGTCGTCGAGGCGTCGATGCCCGTGCCCCGCGCCCCGGTGCCGGAGGCCAGGGCGGCCGTCTGGTCGAGCAGTTCCTCGATGTGCTGGCCCAACCGCCGGTTGTACAGCCGCAGTACGAGACGCAGACGGGGGTTGAGCCGTCGGGCGGTGAGGGCGGCGCGGATGTTGGTCTCGTCGTCGTCGTACACGAGAGCCAGGGCGGCGGCCCGGTCGACGCCGGCCTCGCCGAGCACCGCCTCGGTGATCTCGGCGGCCTCCACGACCTGCTCCGCCGCGGCCGGTTCGGCGCCGCCCGCACCCGCCCGGCTGACGGCCGCGCTGACCAGGTCGAGCAGGGCCGCCGAGGCGGCCCGGGCCCGTCCGACCACCGGCCGGCGCACCCGGCGCCCCGAGGGCGGCACGACGAGTGTGACCTGCTCGGCGTAGACGCCGCGGAGCTCGGCGGCCAGCCGGTGCGCGAGCCCGTCGTCACCGCACACGATCATGTGCGTGGCCGGACCGCCTGGCTGACCTTGGTTCGGAACGCTGCCCACGAGGGAGAAGACTGCCGCACCGGGACGGCCGGTTCCAGGAGATCGGCACGAGGACTGAACGCCGACCGGGAACCGGCCGTAGGGAAGGGGAGGCAATGCCCGTGCGCACCACCGGAGGTACCGGGCCCGTGGCCACCACGAAACCCGCCCCGCAGGAGACCGACGAGGACCGCGAGAGGGACCCGAACGCGGCCGCGGAGCAGGCACCGGGCGACGGACCGGAAGCCGGCCGTCGTCTCGACTCCGCGCTCCTACTGACACTTCTGCTGCTCACCGCGGTGATGTTCCAGAACCCCCTCCGCGGGGCCCTGACGGCACCGGTGATGCAGAGCTGGATGACGGTGTTCGTCGCGGTCATGGTGCAGGCCCTGCCGTTCCTGGTGCTGGGCGTCCTGCTCTCGGCGGCGATCGCGGTGTTCGTGCCGCCGTCCTTCTTCGCCCGGGCCCTGCCCCGCCGCCCGGCCCTCGCCATCCCGGTCGCGGGCGCGGCGGGCGCGGTCCTGCCGGGCTGCGAGTGCGCGTCGGTGCCGGTGGCCGGCGCCCTGGTCCGCAGGGGGGTCACCCCGGCGGCGGCCCTGGCGTTCCTCCTCTCGGCACCCGCCATCAACCCGGTCGTGCTGACGGCGACGGCCGTGGCGTTCCCCGGCGACCCGGAGATGGTCATGGCCCGTTTCGCCGCGAGCCTGCTGGTGGCCTGCGCGATGGGCTGGCTCTGGCACCGCCTCGGCCGCGCGGACTGGCTGCGTCCCCCGGCCCGGGTGTCGTACGAGGGGCAGGGCAAGGGGTCCGCCTTCTGGGGCTCGGTACGCCACGACGTGACGCACGCGGGCGGGTTCCTCGTGGTCGGCGCGATGGCCGCGGCGACGCTCAAGGCGGTCGTCCCGGCCCCCTGGCTGAGCCTGGCGGCGGGCCACCCCGTGCTGTCGGTCCTGGTCCTCGCCGTCCTCGCCGTGCTGCTGTCGATCTGCTCGGAGGCGGACGCGTTCGTCGCGGCGTCCCTCACCCAGTTCTCCCTGACGGCCCGTCTGACGTTCCTGGTCGTCGGCCCGATGATCGACCTGAAGCTCTTCGCGATGCAGGCGGGCACCTTCGGCCGCGCCTTCGCGCTGCGCTTCGCCCCCGCGACCTTCGCCGTGGCCGTCGTCGTGTCGGCCCTGACCGGAACGGTGCTGCTGTGAACCGCCTGGCCCAGTCGGCCCTGCTCTTCCTGCTCGGCGCGACCCTCCTGCACGCCGGCACGACCGACCTCTACCTGCGTTACGTCAAGGAGGGCCTGCGCCCCCTGGTCCTGCTGGCGGGCGCGGTCCTGATCGCGACGGCGGCGGCCACCCTCTGGTACGACCGCCGCCGCGGGCCCGACCCGGGCCACCCCCACCACGAGCCGCGCGTCTCCTGGCTCCTCACCCTGCCCGTCCTCGCCCTGATCCTCGTCGCCCCGCCCGCCCTCGGCTCCTACAGCGCCGCCCACACCGGCACCGCCCTCACCAAGCCCTTCGGCTTCCCGGCCCTCCCCGCCGGCGACGCCCCCCTCCGCCTCGGCCTGGCCGACTACGCGGGCCGCGCGGTCTACGACGACGGCCGCTCGCTGCGCGGCCGCACCGTGAAGATCACCGGTTTCGTCACCCTGGACCGCGCGGGCATCCCCTACCTGGTGCGCATGGGCCTCAACTGCTGCGCCGCGGACGCCCAGCCGGTCAAGATCGCCCTCACCGGTGCCGTCCCGCCGGTCCTGCGCCCCGACACCTGGCTGGAGATCACCGGCCGCTACACACCCCGCCGCACCAAGGACCCGGTCAACGACGGCCCGATCCCCTACGTGGAGGTCACCGCCTCACGCCCGGTCCCCACCCCGCACGACCCGTACGACGAGTCGTGGAACACGTGAAATCCCTCCGGCGGTAGGAGACTTCGCCGCACCGGTACGAGATTTCGTCGCACCGGTACGAGCCTTCGCGCACTGAAACCCTCCACGCCGGGTATCCGGTGAGACCACAGCCCAGCGAGGAGGACGACCCGAGGGGGACGTATGGCCGCACTCGAAGGCGACCGCGCCACGGAACCGAACCGGGCGCTTGTCACCGAGGCCCGTGAGGCGCTGGCGAAGGCCGACAGCCGGGCCGGACTGACGCTGGCGACACTCGGCGCGGCCCTGACCGCGCTGCTCGGCGCGATCACCGCGGGCGTCATCGCCCCCGCCCAGTACGCCGTGGTCCCCCAGCTCCTCGTCTGGTCCGGCTGCGCTGCCTGCGCCCCGTCCCTGGTGCTCCTCGGCCTGGCGTCCAGGCAGTGGCCCCGGACCCGGCCCGGCCCCGGAGACGAGGCCCAGCTGGAGTTCCTGTCCCGCGCGACCTGGCTCAAGCACCGCCGCACCCGCCAGGCCACGACCTGGGCCGCGGCCTTCCTCGCCCTGACCCTGGCGGGAACCCTGACCGGGCTGCTCACCTAGAACCCGGCCCCGCGCGTGGGTCAGGAACGGCCGTTCGGTCAATTCCGGCTCTCGGGCGACAAAACAGGCCACAGCCATCCTGCCCGTGCCGCCGGGCACGGCTCGCCGGCGGCATGGTCTGACGCGTGAACGGCGCGCCGCGCCGCACCACCCTGCTGGAGGCCATCGACTCCGAGGTGCGCGACGAGTGCGCCCGGCTGGTCCGCATCGCCGCCACCGGCCTGTACCGGCGGACGTCCGCGTGCCTGCGCCTGCACGACAAGGCCCAGGACCACCGGACCACGCACCGCACCAGCGAGAACGAGAAGCGCCTCGCCGGCATGCATCGGCGCATCTCCAAGATCGGGACCCAGCTGACCTCCTCGCGCGGATCGTTCCTCAAGGACCGGGCCGACGGCATCGACCGGCGGCTGGCCGCGGAACGCGCCACGCAGCGGGAGATCGGCGTCCTGGAACGGATCCGGGCCCTCGGCGAACTCGCGAGCGGCAACGCCGTGCTGTTCGCCGGCATCTGGCCGTCCGCCTGCTGTTCGTGCTGCTCGACATGCTCCCGGTCCTGGTGAAGTACATGAGCGGCGACACCGCCTACGACCGGGTGCCCAGCAGCGAGGCTGGCGGTGTCACCGGCGCACCTGGAACGGACGGTCCGCCGCACCGACCCCGTGCCCGGCACCTGAGCCAGTCGGTCACCCCGTCCCACACGGCCCGGACCACGTACCGCCGCAGACGCCACGCCCTCGCCGAGGTGGACGAGCAGGTGCGTGTCTGAGCACCGGGAACCACCGGGCGTCCGCCGCCCCCGAGAGGCCGACGGGCGCCCGGCGCGCTAACGCGCTCCGGCCGGGGACACGGGCAGACGCTCCCTGAACGTGCCACCGCCGTCCCGGGACTCGTACACCCCGTCCTGCGTGGCGGCCAGCACGTGCCGCGCGTCCACGGCGGTCAGGGCCTGGGGCTGCCCGCCCGGGACGGTCCCCGTCCTGTGCCAGGTGGCGCCGCCGTCGCCGCTGCGGTGCAGCCCGCCCTCCGGGTCGACGCCGTACAGGGCGTCGGCCGCCGGCCACGACAGGAAGGCGAGCACCCGGCCGGAACCGGCACCGAAGCTCCGGCCGCCGTCGGTGCTCCTGACGACCCCGCGCCGCGTGGTCGCCAGGACGACGTCGCGGTCCCGCGGGCTGACGGCCATGTCCAGGGCCTCGATCTCGGCGCGGTCGTCCCAGGTGGTGGTGTCGGTGCTGACGCGCAGCACGCCGCGGGTGCTGTCGTAGCCGTAGACGGTCCCGTGCGCGTACTCGAGGGAGTGGAAATCGGTCGTGCCGCCCAGGGAGAGGGTCTTCCACGAAGCTCCGGCGTCGATGGACCGGATCAGGCCCAGGTTGCCGTGGTCGCCGCTGTCCTCGGCGGGATGGCCGCTGCCGAGGAAGGTCTTCGGGCCGATGACGGTGAAGCCCATGTAGTCGGCCTTGTCGCCGACGCGCCGGGCGGTGCCGTCGTCGGCCACGCCGATCACCCCTTCGTGCGTGGCGACGTACAGGCCGCCGTCGGCCGGGTCGACGCCCAGGCCGTGGACGTGAGCGACGGCGGGACCGTCCGGGCCGTCCGGGCCGTCCGGGCCGTCCGGGCCGTCCGGGCCGTCCGGGCCGGAGGGCGGCTGCGCGGGGGAGGAGCAGGCGGACAACACCGCCGCGAGAGCGGCCGCGGTGACGACGGCGGCCGCACGGGACCGGATCTTCATGCTGAGGTCTTTCGAAAGGCGCGAGGAGACGGGAGAGCAGTCGGGGGAGGAGACGAGGGAAGGGGAGGCAGGGGAACGGGCGAACGGGCGGCGACACCAGGCAGCGACCCGCTGCCGCCGCCCGCCCTCGGGATCCGTCAGCCCTTAGCTCTTGTCGGCGCCGCCGTCCTTGCCGAGGAGCTTGTTCATCTCCTCGATCTCGGCGGTCTGCGCGCGGATGATGTCGTCCGCCAGCTTCTTGGCCGGCTCGTACCGGCCCTTGTCCTTCTCGGCGGTGGCCATCTCGACGGCGCCCTCGTGGTGCTCGACCATCATGGTCAGGAACATGGTGTCGAAGTCCCGCCCGGACGCCTCCATGAGCTTGTCCATGTCCTCGTCGGACATCATCCCGGGCATCCCGGACGAGCCGTCGCCGTGCCCGCCGTGCCCGCCGTGGTCCATGCCGGGCATCCCGGAGGGCACGTCCTCGCCCCACGTCTCCAGCCACCCGGACATGGTCTTGATCTCCGGGTCCTGGGCCTTCTCGATCCGGGAGGCGAGGTCCTTGACCTCCGCGGAGGACGCCTGGCCGGCGGCCATCTTCGCCATCTGGACGGCCTGCTGGTGGTGCGGGATCATCCCCTGCGCGAAGTCGACGTCCTGGTCGTTGTGGGCACCGGCGGTGCTCTCGGCGCTCGCGCTCGTGGAGGCCTGCGCGCCGGAGCCGGTGTCGGAGGAGCCGTCGCCGCCACCGCAGGCGGCGAGGACGAGGGCGGCGGTCACGGCCGTGACGCCGAGGGCGGCACGACGGACGAGGGAACGGGTGCTGGTCATGGGTGTACTCCTGCGAGGTACATGGTGGGTGCGCCGATCGGCGCGGGAGGACGACTGGGCGCCGCTCCGCCCTCGGTCACGGGCGGGCACGGCTCAGGTCCTGTCCTAGATCCGCAGGAGTTGCAGTTCGGCCAGGCTGGGCGGGGCACGCCCACCGTCGAGCGCGGCCGGGAAGGCGCCGACCGGATCGTCCGCGGCTGAGAGGGGCGCGCCGGGCGCGAGCAGAGGGGCGGGCAGAACCGGCCCCGCGCCGACGGCCCCGGACGCACAGGTCGCATCGGCGTGGTGCGCGTGCCCGCCGTCGTCACCGGCGCCACCGCCGTGACAGACGTACGCCTCGCCGGCCGCCTCGGCCTGCGAGTGACCCGCGGCGACGTGCGAGTGATCCGCAGCGACGCGGGAGTGATGCGAGGCATGCCCACCCATGGAATGCGCACCCATGGAATGCGCACCCATGGAATGCGCACCCATGGAATGCGCACCCATGGAATGCGCACCCATGGAATGTTCACCCGTGGAATGCCCACCCACCGCGACCGCGCCGCCGGGACCGAGCCCGTGCATCCCGAGCAGCCCGGCGAGGAGCCCGAGCAGCAACAGCACACGCCAGCGCCCGAGGGGCGAAGACGCGCGGCGGTACTGCGTACGGGCTGTCACGTCTCACATGCTACGGAAGCGCGAGACGGGGGCACGCTGGATGGGGCTGTTCGGCGAGGTGGCGGAGCCCACACAGAGCCGTCACCGCGGGTACTCCCCGCCGGGAGGGGCTGAACGACCCACCGGCCCTGGACCATCCGGCCCCAGACCGCACCACCGGCACGGAGGGACGATCCGGGTGAAGGCGGGAGAGCCCTCGGGGAGTCCGTTCGCCCACGATCGCCCGACGAGCCGAAGCAGGTGAGTGGCGATGATGTTCTGGTACGACCACGATGTCAGCGGGTGGGGCTGGTTCGGCATGTCGATCGGCATGGTCCTGTTCTGGGCGCTGATCATCACAGCCCTCGTCCTGGTCTTCCGTGCCGTCAACCGACCCCACGAACACACCCCTACCCCCACCCCCACCCCCACCGCGCCCACACCGCAGCAGATCCTCGCCGAGCGGTTCGCCCGCGGAGAGATCGACGAAGAGGAGTACCGCCGTCGCCTGGCGGCACTGCACGCCGGTCCCTCCACCAAACCGTGAGCCCCGGCGGTCGACGATCAGCCGGCGCCGGCGCCGGCGGTGATCCGCGCGTCGAGGACCGGAAGGAAGGCATAGTGGGCGATTCCCCAGCCGGTGACCCGGGTGGCGCAGAGCGCGGGCAATGGGGGCAGCGCGCGCAGCGCGTGCAGTGTGGGCAGCGCGGCGCGAGGCCGCGACCGGTCCCCCGTGCCGGTCGTGGCCTCGCTGGTGCGGAGGTCGGTCATCGGCCGCTCAGCAGCAGCCGCCGGCGGAGGCCGGTTCCTCCGCACCGGCCTTCGCGGGACCGGTGCAACAGGCGCTGCTTCGCTGCTTGGCCAGGGTGTCGGCGTCGGCCTTGACCACGTACACCTCCCAGGGTTCCCGCCCCGGGCCGTGGACCCAGACCTTGTCCTGGAGCGCGTAGCAGCAGGTGGTGTCCTCCTCCACGGTGGTGGTCGGACCCGCCCTGCTCAGGCGGGCGGTGGCGGCGTGGACGGACTCGGTGCTGTCGACTTCGACGCCGAGGTGGTCCAGGCGGGTGGCCTCTTCCGTGCCGCCTTCGATCAGAACGAGCTCGAGGGGCGGCTCCGTGAGGGCGAAGTCGGCGTAGCCGTCGCGGAGTTTGGCGGGCTCGGTGTCGAACAGCTTGCTGCAGAAGGCGACGGACGCGTCCCGATCGGGGACGCGGAGGGCGAGTTGTACGCGGGACACGGCGTACCTCCTGCTGGAAGGGCTGGGTGAGGGTCAGCAACCGCCGGACGAGGCCGGGGCGCCGACGCCGATCTGCAGGGTGGCCGGGGCGCCGCAGCAGCCGCCGCCCTCGCCGTCCGGGGCGGCGTCGGGCTCGTCGAACAGGCCGGCGCCGCCGCACACGCCGGTCTCCGGCAGCGTCAGTTCGACCCGCTCGGCGGCCTCCTGGTCCCCGGCGAGGGCCGCGGTGACGGAGCGGACCTGCTCGTAGCCGGTCATCGCGAGGAAGGTGGGCGCGCGGCCGTAGGACTTCATGCCGACCAGGTAGACGCCCTTCTCGGGGTGTGCGAGTTCGTTCACGCCGTGCGGGTAGACCGTGCCGCACGAGTGGACGTTCGGGTCGATGAGCGGAGCGAGCGCCGTAGGCGCCTGGAGCCGCTCGTCGAGGCCGAGGCGGATCTCCGAGAGGAAGGACAGGTCGGGGCGGAAGCCGGTCAGCACGATGACCTCGTCGACCGGGTCGAGGCGGCGGCCGTCCTCGGCGACGAGGACCAGCCGGTCCCCGTCGCGTTCCACAGCCTGTGTACGGAATCCGGTGACCGCACCGGCGTGACCGCTCTCGACGGCGGCCCTGGCGCGCAGGCCCAGTGCGCCGCGGGCGGGCAACTGGTCGGCCTGGCCGCCGCCGAAGGTGGAACCGGTGATCCCGCGGCGGAGAACCCACACGGCATGCGTGCCCGGCTCCCTCTCGGCCAGGTCGGCGAGCTGGGCCAGGGCGGTGAAGGCGGAGGCGCCGGAACCGACGACGGCGGTGCGCCTGCCCGCGTACCGGCCTCGGACCGCCGGGTCGCCGAGGTCGGGCACGCGGTAGGCGATGCGGTCGGCCGCGGCTCCCTCACCGAGGGCAGGGAGGCCGTCGGCGCCGAGCGGGCCCGGGGTGGACCAGGTGCCGGAGGCGTCGACGACGGCGCGGGCGGCGATCCGCTCCTCGCGGCCCCCGGCCGAGCGGACGTGCACGCTGAAGGGCTGCTCGTCCCGTCCGGAGTCGACGACGCGGTCGCGCCCGGCGCGGGCCACACCCGTCACGACGGCGCCGTAGCGGACCTTGTCGCCGAGGAGGTCGGCGAGCGGCTGCAGATACCCCGCGGCCCAGTCGCCGCCGGTGGGGTAGGTGCCGCCGTCGGGACGCACCCAGCCGGTGGGGGCCAGCAGCTTCTCGGCGGCTGGGTCGGTGACCTCGGCCCAAGGGGAGAACAGCCGCACGTGCGACCAGTCGCGCACGGCGGTGCCCGCGGAAGGGCCCGCTTCCAGGACCAGCGGCTCGATACCGCGCTCGATGAGGTGCGCGGCGGCGGCCAGACCGACCGGGCCGGCTCCGACGACCACGACGGGCAGCTGATCGATGGTCGGCACGTTGATGGTGGACACGGCCACGGGACTCCCCTTTGCTTCGACGTTCGTCGATGGCTTGTGCGGCCAGCATGGCATCTGATTTGATAACCGTCAACATAGACATCCATCGAACCAAAGGGATGATTCGACATGTGTCAACATAGACGCATGTCGTATGCGAAGCCGCTGTCGTTGCCGCTGCTGGACGCCGAGGCTGATCGGACGGCGGCCCCGTGCTGCCCGCCGCTGACCGAGCGCCCGTTCACGGCCGAGGAGGCCGAGACGGCCGCCCGGATGTTCAAGGCTCTGGGCGACCCGGTACGGCTGCGGCTCTTCTCCGCGGTCGCCTCGCACGAGGGCGGCGAGGCATGCGTGTGCGACATCTCCGACGTCGGCGTCTCCCAGCCGACCGTCTCCCATCACCTGAAGAAGCTCAAGGAAGCCGGCCTGCTCACCTCCGAGCGCCGCGGCACCTGGGTCTACTACCGCGTCGAGCCGTCCGTGCTGTCCGCGATGGGCAAGCTCCTGACCAGCACCCCGGCCGTGGCTTGAGCGACGCGGACACAGCCCCCGCACCAGGCCGGCGGGATCTTCATCTGCGCTGATGGTCCGCTGACGTCCGTGCGCGTCCGCCGCCGTCCGTCGGTGGTGTCACACAGTCAGGCCTCACCGCTGGTGCGAGGGCCCCGGGTTGTAGGTCCCGTTGGAGGAATGAAGTCAGCCCGACGCCTTGCAGGCGATCGCTGTGGCGACGAAATCCGGCTCCGTGCTGGTGTAGGCGGTGACGCTGCGCTCCACGTCGGCCGTCGGCGTCGGCCTCGGCGTCGGGCATCCCGGAGAACTCGTTGCCGACGGCTCTGGCCGAGGACCTGACGTGGGCTCAATCCCGTCGTTGATCGACTCCGTGAAGGACCAACCGGCGACGACCAGCACGAGCCAACCGCCGGCCAGCCACCCTTTCGTGTGCCTGCCCATCACGCCCCCGTCCGAAGTCCCGCGGTAAGCGGCAAGTCTGCCAGTGGCCCCGTCCGAACCGCAGTCGACGACGGTCAGCCACGGCGGCGGGCGCGCCGACCGGCTACGCGCGCGTACGCCTCCGCTGCATCTCCACCGGCTTCAGTCCGCCCGGCCGTACAAGAGGTGGCCGCAGAGGAGGGCGCCCTCTCGCTGCTGGTTGACAGGGGTTTGCATTTGGTTGCGGTGGATGTTGCGAGTCCTGACCAGTCGCCCATCGAATGAGGGCTGCTGTTACTCACTTTCGAGTGACGGGCCATCGTGTAGGGGGGTGGCGCAGACGGGCGGACAAATGCCGCATCTTAGCCCAGGCAAGGCTTCTGGGGGCTGCCGATGCGTCGACCTCGCAGATTCAAAGAATGAATGGATGGTACAGCTTAGAGTTATAGAAGGTTGGACAACAGGTAACAGAGGCCGTTTTGCCCTCCTCGACTTCTCCACAGGATGGACGGTGTGTGTGCGGCCAGCCGGCCGCGACCGCACACCGCACCCACCCCTGGTCAGCCCCCGTGGCCTGACCGGGTGAGGTGTCCACACCGTGAGGGGACCTGATGTCCGCTTTCGCTTCCGTCACCGCTCGCCGCCTCGCCGCCGCCACGCTCACCGCCGGCGCCCTCGTCTCCGTGGTCACGCTGCCCGCAGCCGCCCACCACGGCCACCCCGCGCGAACCAAGGTGCAGATCACGGCCGTCCAGTACGACTCCCCCGGCCGTGACGACCACTCCAACCGCTCCCTGAACCGTGAATGGGTGGAGATCACCAACAGCGCCCGCCGCGCGGTCAACCTCGACGGTTGGACCCTGGCCGACCGGGACGGCAACACCTACACCTTCGACCACTACCGCCTCGAGGGCCGCGCCACCGTCCGCATCCACACCGGCTTCGGCCGCGACACCCGCACCGACCTCTACCAGGACCGCCGCCACTACGTCTGGGACAACCGCGACACCGCAACCCTCCGCAACGACCGCGGCCGCTTCATCGACGACGCCTCCTGGGGCCACCACCGCCACGGCCACAGCCACCGCTAAGCTCACAACGACTGCGGTGAACTGAAGACCCCATCGCCGCACACACGTGGAGATCGACGCCCCCGGCCCCAAGCAAGGGCCGGGGGCGTCCTGCGCTGTGGAAGCCGCTCGCGTCTCGGGCCTACCCCAAGGTCGACCTGCCGATCGCCGAGTTCCGGTTCCGGGCCCTTCTGCTGCCTGATGTGCATGCCGACTTGGGCGAGAACGCGCTGCGCGTTGGATACACGCCGGTCTGGAACAGCAAGCTGAAGGGCTTCGGCAGCAAAGAGCAGGGGTCGACGACCCGCCAGAGTAAGAAGAGTGAGTGGGACACGGTGCATGATGGCCGTCGGCGCACTCACGGTGGCGTCGTACATGACATCTGGAAGCTGGTCGCGGAGGTCGAGGCCCACATTGCGCGGCAAGTGACCGACTACGACAGGCTGCCGTGGCCTCACCCCGCCACCGACAGCTACCTTGACCTCGACCTCCCGTGAGCTCAACTGTCGCCACCGTTCGTCGCGCTGTAGTCGGCGGCATGGAGGAGGTGGCCCCGAGAGCTTCTCGAAGTGGGCATCCCGCTGCAGCCACGACGAGGGTCTACGATGTGGCCGCCGGCGACTCAGAGAAAAGCCGCATTCTTACGCGGGTAACCCCAGGACGGGGTTACCCGGCTTCCAACATTGCCACGCTCAGCCCCAACGCTCTCTGATTGACCTGCGGGCGATCGCGCTCACCAGCGCACTCATCGCCGCCTTCGAGAACAGCAGCGGCCGACGGCCGATGTCCTTGGAGTCGCGCACTGCGGAGTGTTCGCCCAGTTCCGCGACTTCCACGCAGTCGTTCGCGCCCCCGCTGTACGAGCTCTTCCGCCACCGCGCGTGCGTGAGATCGACTTCGTGTGGAGCTGCCGTGATGTCGTGCGTGGCGGCCATGCTGGGCGTGCTCACTCTTCGAGCTCCTTGCTGATGCGTGCGATGCGGGTGCGGGTCTCCGACGGTCATGTGGTCGCACCATCCGGGCCTGTGCGCGCACTGGGTAGGGGAGATCAGGACTGTGTCCTCCGGGTGAGTACGCCATTCCGTCCTCACGAACGTATTCACCGAACGCGGGGTCGCCGACGCTGATGCGGACGAGCCCGGCGGACATTCGCATCCGAGCCCGATGACGATCTTGCTGCCACACTCGTCGCAGCGCTCTTCTTCCACTGGTCTCGTACCACCCTCACGCGGTGCCGGAGTCGACCCGGTAGACGATCTTCCCGTCGAACTCGGCGAACCCGAGTGACTTGTAGAAGGCACGTGCCGCCGGGTTGTCGCTGTCGGTCATCCACTCCACGCGGCTGCACCCGGGGCGCGCCGCAGCGATGACACGAAGTTCGTGCATGAGGCGGGCACCGATGCCCTGCCGTCGGAGCGTGTTGCGGACGTACAGCTCTTTGAGGAACAGGGAGTGCGAGGAGCCGGCGGCCGGCCAGAGGAACGAGTAGGCGGCGAGTCCGATGATGTCCCCGGTCTCGTCCTCGACGAGCAGCGCGGCGGCCAGCGGCGGCGAGCCGAACAGCGCCTCTTCGACCTGGGTGCGGCGTTCCTCCAGTGGCTGGATGTCGGTGTCGGTCGCCCCGTAGAACCGCTCGATCTCCTCGATCAGCTCGGCGACTGCCGGGACGTCCCGCTTCTCCGCGGGACGGATCGTCACGGTCATCGGCGCCTCCTGTCCTTCCTCGATTGCTTCGGTCGCTGCTGCACTCGTTCGTTCCAACGCGTGATCCCCGCCTGGCGGTACGGCAGACGCGTCTACGGCGACGATGCGACCTGCGCATAGGGGTTCCAGCCGTGCTGCCGGAGGGAGTTCTGGACGTGTCGGATGATGTGCTCCAGGTCCGCGCAGTAGACAGATGGGTTCCGATAGCCCTGGGCTTCGCTGAAGCGGTGCGGGAGGTAGCCACCGCCGCACACGTCCACGAGTGGGCAGGCGCGGCACTGCTCGGCGAGCGCCTCTTTGCCATGCTGCCGGTGCAGCAGCTTCGGGTGCGACAGCGCTTCGTCGAAGGAGTGGCGGAGGACGTCGAGCCCGAGCCAGGAGGCGCCCTCCTCGACCGACCGCAGGGTGTCCACGGCCTCGATGGAGCCGTCGGACTCGATCACGACGCTCGTCGGCGGGGCCAGGCCAAGTGTCTCCACTGAGCCGCGCACGCCAGAGCTGAGGGCCACGATGTCCTCCAGCATCCGGACACTGTGCCGGTACTCGGGCCGGGCGAGCCAGGCGTCGTACACCCTGCTCATCCACAGTCCGTACTCCGGCACGCTCGGGTCGGAGCGGGGCGGCGGGTCGTCGTGGGTCGCGTGCGGCAGGCCGAAGTCGATCACGGGCGGTTCGAACGCCGCCAGGTAGTCGTGTACCTCCACGGGGTCGTTGGCCAGGTCCACGACGGCGAGCAGCCCCGCGAACAGGTGTGGCCGCGACCGCAGGAGTTCGATGCCGCGCACGGCGGAGGCGGCGCTCGACTGCCCGGCCTGGGTCAGCCGGTGCCGGTCATTCGCAGGTGGCGGTCCGTCGAGGCTGACGCCGACCGCAACCTCGTACCGTTCGAAGAGGTCCAGCCACGCATCGGACAGAAGAGTCCCGTTGGTCTGGAGCTCGAAGAGGACCCGGGTCCCGGCCGGCGCGGCGTCCCGGACGGCCTCCAGCAGACCGGCCATGTGCCCGACGCCGACGAGAAGCGGCTCCCCGCCGTGCAGTACGACGTGGATGGTCCGAAGGCCGTGCACGGTGGCGTGCTCACCTATCCGCCGGGCCGCAGCCCGCACCACAGCGAGGTCCATTCGGGCGGGCAGACGCCGCGCCGCCTGGTCCTTGGAGTTGAAGACGAAGCAGTAGTCGCAGTCCATGTTGCAGCGGTTGGCAACCTTGAGGATGAACGTCCGGAAAGGAACGGGGCCTTCGGGTTCTGTCATCGAGCGGATGTGCTTACAGCGGCCAGGGCCAGATGAGCGAGGCCGCGTGGGCACCGTCGCCGACCCGGCTCGTCGCGCCCTCCTCGGCCTCCAGCCGCTGCCGGACGCGGGCGGCCACGCGGTCCAGGACGGGGGTGCCGGCCACCGTCGGCTCCGTGGACGCCGGGCCGGCGGGCGTGATGGTGCGTGGCTCGGTGACGGACGTGGGTGACGGCATTCAACGCTCCTCGTGAGGTACGTGCTGGAGGTGGCACGGTGCGACGGGGTTGAAGCGACAGATCGGCCGGAAACGTAGCATCCTCAACCACCCTCCTGGGACCGGTAATTCGGCCACATGATCGGCGTCAGCCGGATCGCTACACCAGCAACCGTTCGATGTCGTCCACGGACGCGCTCACTCCCAACCGCCGATACACGGTCACGGCGGCTCGCAGCGAGTCCACGCCGTGACCAGCCCCGTCAACCGTCCAGTCGCAGCGGCCGATGCCTTCCAGTGCCCGTGCCTCCTCCAGCGGGCAGCGGATGTCCCGCGCGAGTGTGAGCGCCTGACCAAAGTGCCGACGGGCGGCTGTCGGTTCATCTGAGGTGAGCAGCAGCATCCCCCAGTGGTTCAGGGCCTCCGCCTCGCCGCACCGGTCGCCCAGGCCCCTCAGGACCTCCAAACCGCGTTGGAACGCCTCGATCGCGCCGTCGCGCTCACCGACGATGCCGCGTGTCACGCCCAGCTCGCTCAGCGAGGCGGCCTCACCCCCGCTGCTGCCGAGCTCGCGATAGGCGTCCAGGGCCTCCTCCAGAAGCCGGATCGCCTCTGCCGCATCCCCGGTCACACGCTCCACGACGCCAAGGTGACGGACGCTGTTCGCGCGGCCGAACCGTTCACCGAGCTCAGTGAAGTGCGTCAGGGCCTGGCTGTGTGCCGTCCGTGCTCCCTCGATGTCTCCGGTCAGCCGTCGGACGACGCCCAACTCGTTCAGCGCGTAAGCCTGGTGCACACGGTCGTCCAGCTCCCGGTAGATGTCGAACGCTTCCTGGTGATGCCGCGCGGCCAGGCCGTACGCGCCCATGAGGCAGTGCACGACGCCCAGGTCCCGCAGGGAGTTCGCCTCTCCGTACCGGTCACCGAGCTCTCGGTAGATCGCCAGGGCCTCGCTCTGGGCCTCCACCGCGGCGTCGAACCGGCTCATCTGCCGGTGTGTCATGCCGAGGTCCGCGAGCGCGTTCGCCTGCCCGAGCCGGTACCCCAGCTCTCGGTAGAGGGCGAGGGCCTCGGTCTGGGCGCGGGCCGCGTCCTCGTTGTCCGCGGTCAGGTACCAGACGATGCCCAGCTGATTCAGTGCCTCGGCCTTGCCGCGCCGGTCGTCGACTGCTTCGTACGCCGTCACTGCGTCGTTGAGGGCCTCGATCGCCTGTGGGTAGGCAGCCATGAAGCGGCGTACGACGCCGAGTTCGGCGAGAGCGTCGCCCCGGGCTCGCTGGTCGCCGGTGTGGCGGGCGGCCTCGGCGGCGATCCGGTGGAGCCCTACGGCCTGGTCCCAGGGGCCGGCCTGGCGCAGGAAGGGCGCCATGGCCGCGGCGAGCCGGACCACGAGGTCGTACAGGGCAAGGCCGTTCGCCCGTCGGACGCAGGCCAAGATGTTGGCCCGCTCGGTCTCCAGCCAGCTCAGGGCATCCGCCCGCGACTCCAGGACCGGGGTCTCCACCCGCGAGGCGCCGTCCGGCGCCGGTGGCACTGCGGCTCCGCTGCGCACGATGTGCTCGTTCGCGACGGCGAGAGCGGCCAGGTAGTAGGTGCACACACGCTGGACGGCCTGTACGTGGTCCATGCTGTCTCCCTCGGCGGCGAGACCGCGAGCGTAGTCGCGCAACAGGTCGTGCAGCCGGTAGCGACTCCCCGCGTGCTCGTCGATCAAGTGGTCGTCGTACAGCGCCTCAAGGTGCTGACGAGCCACCACGACCGAGTCCTCGCCCAGCGCCGCACCGACGTGCGGGTCGAGGTCGGTGCCCGGAAAGAAGCCGAGCTGTCGGAAGAAGCGCTGCCGCTCCGGCGCGAGATCCCGGTAGGAGAGATCGAACGTCGCGGTGACGGCGCGTTCCCCAGCGCGCAGCTCTCCCAGGCGGTCCCGTGCCGCCACCAGCCGCCCGCGCAGGTCCTCGGCGGTCCAGGACGGATGGTGCCGCAGCCGTGCCGCGAGCAGCGACACCCCCAGCGGCAGACACCCGCACAGCCGCACCAGCTCCTCCACCACATCCCGGCCGAGAGCGTCGGCCGGCCGCCCACTGAGCCGCACGAAGAGGTCGACCGCGTGATCCGGCGGCAGTGCGTCCACCGACATGACCACCTCCTCGTTCGCCACCAGCCGCTTGCGACTGGTCACCAACACCAGACACCCGCTCCCACCGGGGAGCAGCGGCTCCAGTTGCCGGTAGCTGGCCGCGTTGTCGAGAATCAGCAGCGCCTTCTTGTCCGCGAGCCTGCTCCGCCACATGGCGGCCCGGGCCTCCGTGACCGCTCCGACGTCGTCACCGACAGGAATCTGTTGTGTCGGCACGCCGGCGGCCGCGAGAAGCGAGGCGAGCGCCTCGCCAGCCTGTACCGGAGTACGCCCCGGCGTGTACCCGTTGAGATTCACGAAGAGCTGTCCGTCGGGGAACCGCTCCGAGAGCAGGTGGCCGGCGTGCACGGCGAAGGTGGTCTTCCCGACGCCTGGCATACCGTCGATCATGTGAACGGGCAGCCCCTCGCCGTGCTCCTGTGAAGCCCGCACCGAGCCCACCAGCCGCTCCAGCTCCGGGGCACGGTCGGTGAACGCGGCGGTGTCGCGCGGCAACGAACGCAGCACCTGGGCTGCCCCCGGTGGCCCCGCTCCATCCTCCGGTCGCCCTGGCGGGGTGGGAGGCCGCGTCTCGGAGAGCCCGGCGAGCAGGGCCGTCAGCCCCGCCATCGTCACGCCCAACACGACGAACGAGAACCAGGCGTGCTCCTGTAACCACCCCAGCCAGCCAGGCCACCGCGACTCATCGGACACGGCGTTCGTGACGAGCCCGACCAGCATGGTGGTCACAGCGCCGCCTCCGGCGACGACAGCGATCGCAATCCCGCGCCGGAGTCTCATACCGAGGCCCCGGCAGCAGCCAGGGGAGCTGCCGATTGCCCCCTGCTGCCGCTGACGAGACACCACGCACTGCCAACCGACCTGGTCACGACAGCAACCCCCGAGTAGAACGCCCCAACTTCCCTAACGAACAGCCCTCGTAGACCTTGGTCAAGGGCGCGTCTGAGCCACGGGGCGCACCAGCTTCCGCAAGGCGCGGTGGCCGCTCCGCTATCGCCCCCAGCCACGCACTCGTCAATCGGCTCGGGGCCTACTCGGCATCGCGGGTCGTGGCCTCGGGTCCAGTCGGTTCGGTAGACCTCGTACCAGCACTCTCGCCCTTCTTGCCCGCCTCGATGGGGGCGTAGCGTCGCCGTTGCAGCTCATCCCGTTCAACGTCCGGGATTGTCATCGACTCGGCAAGCACGGCGGCGAGCGCGCCCACTTGAGTGTCGTCCATGTCAGCGTGGAAGAGCCACCGGATGTTCTCGTCGCGCGTGATGACGTCGATCGCCAAGCGCGCGCTCTTGTCCTGTGTGGTCGTTGCTCGGACGTATCGCACTTGGTCGGTAGGGATGTCTTGCCGAATCTCGGCTTGCTCAAGGAATGCGTTCGTCTTGGCCGTGATGATGCGGCGATCCGTGACGGCGACCAGTGTCTTTGCCGCAGCCTTGTCCCTTGCTGCCGCCAACCTCTCCTTCGCTCCACCGACGATCGCAGAAACGGGGCCGACGGCATCGAGCTGGTCGGGGAAGCCGAGGACACGCAGGGTCTCACCGTCCTCGAGGAACCATCGCAGGATGCGAAGGTACGGCTCGCCATCCAGTGATTCAGGTGCGCAGAAGACGCCCGGAGCCTCAAGCGGAGGGGCCGGCGGATGGAGAGCGTCGGCAAGAGGTTCGATCGCCTTCAGAAGACGTGCGGAGGTTTCGCGGGCTGCCTTCACGTCCTTCCGCTTCCCCGGTAGCGGCCATGCGTCGGGGCCAGGGAGTTCGGCGGTGATCCGCAGCTCCCGCGTCAGCGCGTCGACGAGGCTCGTCGACGCGGCGAGAGCGGAGTCGAACTCCGCGCGGGTGCCACGCGCGATGACCTCGGCGTACTGTGCCTCGGCGGCGTCTTCGCGTCCAGCGGCTCTCGCCCTTGCGGCGCGGAGCGCGTGATACCCGGTCCATGCCTTGAGGGAGGAAAGGAGAGCGTAGGCATCGAAGGCGATCGCCTCGGCGTTCGTCTGCAGATATTCACGGTGGCTGCGTCCGTCGGCCCGACCGATCTGCCTGACGTGGTCGCGGACGTTCTCTCGGTAGAGCTCAAGCTGCTTCTGCAGCAGCGCTCCGCTGCCCGCGATGTCCTCCCACAAGGACGTGGGGACCGATTCGATCTCTCGCGCCTGGTCGACCGCGCGATCGATGGCGGCGACGAGCCCCGTCAGTTCAGCCCACTGATCCTTGCGGATGGCGGTGAGGACCTGACTTGTCACCGCGAGGTTGGTCCTGACGAGGCCCGAGACCTCACTCAACATCATCTGAAGGCCGACCATGGCCAGCGCAGGCCCGATCGAGGCTCCGGTCTGCGCCTTGCCCACCGCATTCACGGAGTAGAAGCGGGCCTGACGCAGGAAGCGGCCAGGAACCATCACCGCTCCGAGGTTCCCGCCGTCCTTGACGGCGAGCGTCGCGCCGCTGTTCAGCAGGGCCTGTGACGTGGCGTCGATCCTGTAGAGTCCCTGCACACCAGCGAACGCGTTTCCGAGATTGCCGACCACGGTCGCCGCGTTCCCGATCGAGGCGAGGATCGCTGAGATCTGCTTGCGGTCGGCAGCCGGCACGATCCCGAAGTCGATCAGATCGGGCTTCAGCTCCGGCGGGACCTCACCGGCGACGACAGCCACCCCTGGGAGCACCTCCATCAGGACCGTCGACGCCGTCGTCGAGTCGATGTCCGAGTTGGACGTCGGATCGTCCACAACAGGTGAATCGGCAGTATTGCTCCGGCTGTTCTCCCCAGGCTCGGCGATCTCCTTCGAGTCCGAAGAGTCCTGCATGCGATCTCCTCCCCCGCGGGCGCGCAACGGCCGGACTTCGTCGGCGTTGACTGCTGAAGTCTACGGCTCAACGCCCCGCGGTTCAGCCCGAATCCGCCGGATTGATTCCGCACCGGCTGGTGCCAGTCATGGGTGCACCCGGCGGCGCAGAACCGCTCTCTGCGGTGCCTCTCGGCCACTCGAAGGCGCTGTGGTCCGCAGTGACAGCAGCGATCACGTCCTCGACATCGGTGATCACCCGGCTGCGCGCCAGCCGGATCCGGTTCCACTCGGTGTCGTCCTCTCCGGACACCCTGAGCAGACCGAGGAAGGAGTCCCCCTTCGCACGGCCGCTGTACTTCAGGTGGTACCCCTCGGGCGCACACTGCCGGGCTGCGTCGAAGGCCCTGCGGTAGCGGGCTCGCTCCTGGTCGCTGGGGATCGGGATCCTGAGGAACCTCCCAGCCTGTTGTACATCCGCGATCAAGGCGGTTCCGATTTCCGCCGGCGAAGCCTGCGGGGGCTTGGCGGTGCGTTGCGGCGCCGGCTTCGTCGTGGACGGAGCCGTGTCTTGCTTCTGCGGAGGAGGGGCAGGCCGTGTCCGTTGCTCGGATCCCGCCGAACGCTGCTTGCGTGGCGCCGGTTCCGGCCGGTCTGGGTGATGGCCGTGTTCCAGGTAGAAGCGCCCCGCGTCAGTGATCTCCGCCTGCCACTTCCCATCCTGCTTGGGCATGGTGATCAGGCGCCGCTCCTTGAGCGCGCGGGCAGTGAGGGCGAACTCTGGGCTGTCCGACGTGACGGGGCCGGCTACGTCCCCGATGCGGGTGAGGAGTGCGAGCTGCCGGTCATTTAACGGAGACCATCGGTGCATGGCGATCGTCGTACCGCCTGTGATCGGCCTCGCACAACCGTAGGGATGACCCTTTCCCAGCGTGAGCGGCAAAGAGCGGGCTGGACCGCGGACGGCTGCTCGCTGGGAGCCGCCGGGAGTCGGTTTCTGGAAGTTGGCTCCCAAACGGCTCCCAAAACGGGGCCGCAAAGTAAATCAGGCCCGGTACTGATCTCTCAGTACCGGGCCTGACCTGCTGTTTTGGCTGTCGGGGTGGCGGGATTTGAACCCACGACCTCTTCGTCCCGAACGAAGCGCGCTGCCAAGCTGCGCTACACCCCGATGCCGCTGCTGTCGCGGCGACGTCGTTTACTTTAGCCCACCGGTGGCTAGAGACGAAATCCGGTTTTGCCGCGGTGGCGGACGAGGTTCGGGCGGGTGTGGTCGAGGGCCACCAGGAGCAGGGCCAGGGCGTAGCAGGAGAGGCCGAGGAGGAGGGCGTTGCCGAGGACCCGCTTGTAGCCTTCCTGGCCGACGTCCAGGAAGGGGTAGAGGTAGCGGTCGGGGGTGCCCGGGAGCAGCAGTTCGCCGCGGGTGAGGGAGAAGGCCAGGTAGGCGAGGGGGTAGAGCAGCCAGGCCGGGGCGTGGCGCAGGTGGAGGCGGCCGGGGGCCGTGAGCAGGAGCCAGTCCAGTACGGCCGCGATCGGCGTCACCGTGTGGAGGGTGTGGTGGGCCAGGGCCTGCCAGCCGGCGGTGGGGGTCGTCTCGCTCGTCGGCAGCAGGTGGTGCACCAGGGTCGTGACGACGACGTAGAAGAGGGTCGCGCCCAGGATCGAGCCGGGGAGGGGGCGGCGGGCCGTCCATGCCCGGCGGGCCGAGGAGGCCATGACCAGAGCCAGCAGGATGTTGCTCTGGACCGCGAAGGTGCTGAGGGTCCGGGTGGGATCACCGAGCAGTAGTTCGAGTGCGACCGCACCGGCCGCCGCGAGGGCGATGAGCAGGCGGTACGCCGCGGCCGCCGGGCGGCGGACGGGGGCGACGACGGCCGCGGCGGGGACGGGAGAGGGCTTCAGTGCGGGCTTGCCCGGAATCGCGGGGAGGTCCGGTATGTCCCTGGGTATCGGGGCGGTCATGCCCCCACGCTGGCAGAAGCGGACATAGGGGGCGATGTGGCTGCGGCCGTGTGGGTTACCCACCCCGCTCCGTCTTCTCCGCTACTCCCGCCCCACCAGCGTCAGCAGTGTCGCCTCCGGTGGGCAGGCGAACCGTACCGGTGTGTAGCGGTTCGTTCCGCAGCCCGCCGACACGTGGAGGTACGACGTGCGGCCCTCCGCCGTGTGCGTCGACAGTCCCTTCACGCGGTCCGTGTCCAGGTCGCAGTTGGTGACCAGGGCGCCGTAGAAGGGGATGCACAGCTGGCCGCCGTGGGTGTGGCCGGCCAGGATCAGGGGGTAGTCGTCGGCCGTGAAGGCCTCCAGCGTGCGCAGGTAGGGGGCGTGCACGACGCCCATCGAGAAGTCGGCCGTGGAGGACGGGCCGCCCGCCACCTCCTCGTAGCGGTCCCTCTTGATGTGCGGGTCGTCCAGGCCCGTCAGCTCCAGGGAGACGCCCTCGATCTTGAGCGTGCCGCGCGTGTTGGTGAGGTTGAGCCAGCCCGCCGCGTCGAAACCGTCCCGCAGTGCCTCCCACGGGTTGTGCACCACGCCGACGGCCGGGGCGTTGCCGTTGAGGCCGTGGCGGCCCTGGGCCTTCTCGATGAGGTAGCGGGCGGGGTTGCGCAGCTTGGGGCCGTAGTAGTCGTTGGATCCGAAGACGTAGGCGCCCGGGAACGCCATCAGCGGGCCGAGCGCGTCCAGGACCTCCGGGACGCCCTCCGGGTCGGAGAGGTTGTCGCCGGTGTTGATCACGAAGTCGGGGCGCAGACCGGCCAGGGAGCGCAGCCAGCGCTGCTTCTTGTGCTGGCCGCCGACCATGTGGATGTCGGAGACCTGGAGCACGCGCAGGGGGCGCATCCCCGGGGGCAGGACCGGGACGGTGACCCGGCGCAGGCGGAAGGAGCGGGCCTCGAAGCCCGCGGCGTACAACAGTCCGGCGGCGCCAGCCGCCGCGATCCCCAGGGGCACTCCGTATCGCGCGCGCATACGGCCATCGTGTCAGACCGGGCGGGCCGCCCGCGCCCGGCGGCGGGCGAAACGGCCTCGCGGCACCGGGTCTTGGCCCGCCGCTCGCCGCCCGTGCTCGAAATCGAGGGGCGTCCTTCGCTCCGCACCTGCGACAATCACCCCATGACCACGCTCAAGTCGAAGCTGCAGGACGACCTCAACGCCGCGATCAAGGAGCGCGACGAGCTGCGCTCCTCGACGCTCCGGCTGACGCTCGCCGCGATCACCAAGGAGGAGGTCGCGGGCAAGGAGAAGCGCGAGCTCTCCGACGACGAGGTCCAGAAGGTGATCACCCGTGAGGCGAAGAAGCGTCGTGAGGCCGCCGACGCCTTCGCGCAGGGTGGCCGCCCCGAGCAGGCCGAGCGGGAGAAGGCGGAGGGCGAGGTGCTCGCCGCCTACCTGCCGAAGCAGCTGTCGGACGAGGAGCTGCAGCAGATCGTCGCCCAGGCCGTCGAGGAGGCGAGGGCGGCCGGGGCCGAGGGCCCGCGGGCCATGGGCGCGGTCATGAAGATCGTGAACCCGAAGGTCGCCGCCCAGGCCGAGGGCGGCCGCGTCGCCGCCGCGGTGAAGAAGCTCCTGGCCGGCTGAGCCGCCCCCGGTCGAACGGCCGCGGCCTCCTCCCGCCTGAGTGGTGGAAGGGGTCGAGCTGCGTTTCCCGTGCCCCCGGTCGAACGGCCGCGGCCTCCTCCCACTCGAGTGGTGGAAGGGGGCCGCGCCTCGTGTCTCTCTCCGGCGTCACGCCTCGGGGTCAGCGGAAGCCGCCGCCGTTGCCGTTCCCCCCGCCGTTGCCCTGGCCCCGCCAGAAGCCCTCCGGGATGGAGAACGAGGGGGCCGGGACGGGATCGCCGCCCCCGCCGCCGTTGTTGCCGCCGATCAGGCCGCCGATGAAGCCGCCCCCGCCCCCGCCCCCGTCGCGGTTGCCGCCGTCACCGTCGCCCTTGTCGCGGTCCCGGTCGACGCCGCTGGGGATGTCGACGTCGTTGAAGTCCTCGACGGGCTTGCCCTCCAGCGCGCCGGACATCATGTCGCGCCAGATCGGACCGGGGACCTCACCGCCGAAGACCTTGCCGTACGAGCGGCCGCCGATGCTGATGCCGGTCATCTTCCGCTTGTGCGCCGGGTCGCCGACCCACACCGCGCCGGCCATGTTCGGGGTGTAGCCCACGAACCAGGCGGCGTAGCGCTCGTCGGTCGTACCGGTCTTGCCCGCGCTGGGACGGCTGCCGAGACCGGCCTTCGAACCCGTGCCGTCCTCGACGACGCCCTTCAGCAGCGCGTTGATCGTGTCGGCCGTCTTCTCCGACATCGCGCGCGAGCACGTCGACTTCGGGACCTCCATCGACGTGGTCTTGTCGCCGACCCGGCGGCTGACCGACTCGATGGCGATCGGCGTGCAGTACATGCCGCGCGAGGCGAAGGTCGCGTAGGCGTTCGCCATGGTGAGGGGGGACATCTCCTGCGTGCCGAGGGCGATGGAGGGCACCTGCGGCATCGTGTCGCCGTCGGCCCGCACGACGCCCATCTTCTTCGCCATGGTGGTGACCGGGCAGATGCCGATGTCGCTGATCATCTGCACGTAGTAGGTGTTGACCGACTTGGCGGTCGCCTCCTTCATGTCGTACGGGCCGACCTCCGACTCGTTCTCGTTCTCCAGTTTGGCCGGGTTGGCGGGGTCGTTCTGCCACCGCTTGCCGTCGCAGGCCGCGACCGGGCTCGGATAGGCCATCTGGTACGGCGACGAGTACACCTTGTTCGCCGGCATGCCGTCGTCCAGGGCCGCCGCGGCTACGATCGGCTTGAACGTCGAACCGGGCTGGTAGCCCATGCCGCCGCCCATCGCCTGGTCGACCGAGAGGTTGATCTGCGTCTCGTTCTTCTTGAAGCCGTACGGACGCGACTGGCCCATGGCGAGGATCTTGCCGGTGCCGGGCTGCACGACGGTGGCGGCGGTGGCCACCTCGTCGCTCTTGTAGACGTGGTCCTTGATGGAGTCCTGCGCGGCGTCCTGGGCCTGGGGGTCCATGGTGGTGCGGATGGTGAGGCCGCCCTGGTTCCAGATCTTCGCCCGGGTCTTCCTGGTCTTGCCGAAGACCGGGTCGTTGAGGAACACCTCGCGCACGTAGTCGCAGAAGAAGCCCGCGCCCTTGACGGCCGTGATGCAGCCGTTCCTGGGCCGGCTGACCTTCAGGCCCAGCGGCGCCTCCATCGCCTCGGCCGCCTGCGCCCGGGAGATGTCGCCGACCTCGGCCATGCGCCGCAGCACGATGTTGCGCCGCTTGGTGGCCTCGGCCTCGTCGTTGACCGGGTCGTAGCGGCTGGGCGACTGGACGATGCCGGCGAGGAGGGCCGCCTCCTGGACGTTCAGCTCCTTGGCGGACTTGGAGAAGTAGCGCCGGGCCGCGGCCTCGACGCCATAGGCCTGCTGGCCGAAGAACGTGATGTTCAGGTAGTTCTCGAGGATCTTCTTCTTCCCCAGCTCCTCCTCGACCTGGATCGCGTACTTGAGCTCGCGGATCTTGCGGCCGATGGTCTGCTGGGTGGCCTGCGCGACCTTCGTCGGGTCGTCGCCCGCCTCCTCGACGAAGACGTTCTTCACGTACTGCTGGGTCAGCGTGGAGGCGCCCTGGGCGACCTCACCGCTGCGCGCGTTCTTGTTGAGGGCGCGCAGGACGCCCTTCAGGTCGACCGCGCCGTGCTGGTAGAAGCGCGAGTCCTCGATCGCGACGATCGCCTTCTGCATGTAAGGCGAGACGTCCTCGAGGGGGACGACCGTTCGGTCGCGCGAGTAGACCGTGGCGATGTGGCCGCCGTCGGCGTCGAGGATGCTGGTCCGCTGGCTCAGCGGAGGGGTCTTCATGGTGGCCGGGAGCTCGTCGAAACTCTCGACCGATCCCTTCGCCGCCAGCCCCAGCGCGCCCACCGCGGGCAGCGCGATGCCGGCCAGCACGGCCCCCGCGAGGACACTGACACCGAGGAACTTGGCGGCCTGCTGCGTGGGAGACAGACCACCACCCGAACGCTTCTTTGGCATGAGGGCAGCCTACGTTCTCATTCACCGGACAGGCGTAGAGGCATTGGCCTAAGCTGCTCTCGACTGTCACAGCCGTGAGGCCACGTATCAGTACGTCCGGCGGCCCCGAGTCGTTCCGGGCGTTCCCCGGCTTTTCCAGTAGGGGCGTGTCCGAATCCGCCTCGTGTGTCACGCGGCGTCCGGTGTGACGCAACTGAACTGTCCTGTTTCGCCGGGAAAGTTCCGTATGTCGCCAGCTCACTCCCCCGGGTGATCTGCCGCTTACCCATAGTCCGTTCGGGCCATTCAAGATTGGGCCCGCTGGGGGTGTTGCGCTGTGCCCACCTTCCGTAACGTCCTCAACTGGCGGCGGTGAATATGCCGCTGCCGCCGTGGGGGAGCCTCGATTCGGGAGAGGACGGCGCCTGTATGGGCTGGGTAACCGACTGGAGTGCGCAGGCGGCCTGCCGCACTACCGATCCGGATGAACTGTTCGTTCAAGGAGCAGCGCAGAACAGGGCCAAGGCGGTGTGCACCGGATGCCCGGTGCGCACGGAGTGCCTGGCCGACGCGCTGGACAACCGCGTCGAGTTCGGCGTGTGGGGAGGCATGACGGAGCGGGAGCGCCGCGCGTTGCTGCGCAGGCGGCCCACAGTGACCTCCTGGCGCCGGCTGCTGGAGACCGCGCGCTCGGAGTACGAGCGTGGCACGGGTGTCGTGCCCCTCGACGACGACGAGGTGTACGAGAACTACGCGGCGGTGAGCTGACGTCCCACCCGGATCTCCGGGATCTCCGGGATCTGGATTTGCGGGATCTCCGCTGGCCCGGGGGCCCTGACGGGCCCTTCGCCGTCACCGGGCCGCAGCGCGGCGGGTCGGTGGCGCAACCGCCGGTCGCGGCCCGCCCCAGGGCGTCGTCAGGTCGCCCTCGGGCGTCAGGCGCTCGCCTCCGGTGCGATGTCCGTCCCGGGCGGCGCCGTCGTCGGGTCCGGCAGCTCGCGCGCGTCGGCCGCGAGCCGGTCGCCGATCTCGCGCAGTCCCGCGAGGTCGTGCACGTCGCCGGGCAGCGCGGCCACCTCCGTCACGGCCACCTCCGGGTGGAGCGCGGTGAAGCGGTCGCGCGTGCGCCGCTCACGGGCGAGCAGCTGCATGCGCTCGGCGTGCAGCCTCAACAGGCCCGCGGTGAGCTGGTCGACGGACCGCTCGGTGTCCGCGCTGCCCGCGGGCCGCGTGGTGTCCTCGATGCCCTCGGCGTCCTCGGTGGGGGAGCCGCCGTCGGATACCGGAGCGGAGGAACGGGCCGGGGTCTCGGACGTGGGAGAGGGAGAGTCTGAACTGTCGTGTGCGTCGGGGGAGTTACGAAGTACTGCCTTCCCGTCCTCCTGATCCACAATGCGGGGCTCTTCAAGATTTTCCGCGGCGGCGAGCGCCCGCTCGGCCGACAGCCGTCCAGCGCCACTGCCGTGGACCCGGTTGAGCACCAGCCCGGCGAGCGGCATCTGCTCCGCTGCCAGGCGCTCCACGAAGTAGGCGGCCTCGCGCAGGGCGTCCCGCTCCGGGGCGGCGACCACGAGGAAGGCCGTCCCGGGTGCCTGGAGCAGCTTGTACGTCGCGTCCGCGCGCGTGCGGAAACCGCCGAAGGTGGTGTCCATCGCGGACACGAACGTCTGGACGTCCTTCAGGAGCTGACCGCCCAGCAGCTTGCCGAGGGTGCCGGTCATCATCGACATCCCGACGTTCAGGAACTTCATCCCGGCGCGGCCGCCGAGCTTCGCCGGGGCCGTCAGCAGCCGGATCAGCCGGCCGTCCAGGAACGACCCGAGCCGCTTGGGCGCGTCCAGGAAGTCCAGCGCCGAGCGCGAAGGCGGGGTGTCGACGACGATCAGATCCCACTCGTCCCGGGCGCGCAGCTGCCCCAGCTTCTCCATCGCCATGTACTCCTGCGTGCCCGCGAAGCCCGCCGAGAGTGACTGGTAGAAGGGATTGCCCAGGATCGCCGCCGCCCGGTCGCGGTCCGCGTGCGCCTCGACGACCTCGTCGAAGGTGCGCTTCATGTCGAGCATCATCGCGTGCAGCTCGCCGCCCGCGGAGTCGTCGATGCCCTTCACCCGGCGCGGGGTGTTGTCGAGCGAGTCGATGCCCATGGACTGGGCGAGCCGCCGGGCCGGGTCGATGGTGAGGACGACGACCTTGCGGCCCCGCTCGGCCGCGCGCAGCCCCAGGGCCGCCGCAGTCGTGGTCTTGCCGACGCCGCCCGACCCGCAGCAGACCACGATCCGCGTCTTCGGGTCCTGCAGCAGCGGATCGACGCCGAGCACGCGCGTGGGAGCCAGATGGCGGGCCGGGTCGTGGCTGTGGGCCGGGTCCGGACGACTCATGACATCCCCTGCTTCCGACTCATGACGGGCCTCGCCCGTGTGCTCTGCCGCGGCCCGAGGGCGCCCCGGCTCATGACACGCCCTGCTCGCGCAGCTCGCGGGCCAGCTCGTACACCGCCGCCAGGTCCATGCCCTCGGAGTAGAGTGGCAGTTCGTGCAGCGGCAGGCCCAGCTTGGCCAGCACCGCACGCTGCTCGTGCTCCAGCGCGTACCGCTCGGCGTACTCCCCGGCCTGCGCGAGCAGCGGGTCCACCAGCCGCTCGGCGTGCCCGCCGCGCCGCGCCCCCCCGAGCCCGGCGGACGACAGGGACCGCGCGACTGTGGAACGCGGGACCGTCCGTACGAGTTCCAGGTCGGCCGCGTCCAGCACCTCCGGCCGCACCATGTTCACGATGATCCGCCCCACCGGCAGCCGGGCCGAGCGCAGCTCGGCGATGCCGTCCGCGGTCTCCTGCACGGGCATCTCCTCCAGCAGGGTGACCAGGTGCACCGCCGTCTCCGGCGACTTGAGCACGCGCATCACGGCCTGGGCCTGATTGTGTATCGGGCCGATCTTGGCGAGCCCGGCCACCTCGTCGTTCACGTTCAGGAACCGCGTGATGCGCCCGGTCGGCGGGGCGTCCATGACGACGTAGTCGTACGTGAAGCGCCCGCTGCGCTCCTTGCGGCGCACCGCCTCGCACGCCTTGCCGGTGAGGAGCACGTCCCTCAGCCCGGGCGCGATGGTGGTGGCGAAGTCGATCGCGCCGAGCTTCTTCAGGGCCCTTCCCGCGCTGCCCAGCTTGTAGAACATCTGGAGGTAGTCCAGAAGGGCCTGTTCGGGGTCGATGGCGAGTGCGTACACCTCCCCGCCCCCGGGAGCGACGGCGATCTTCCGCTCTTCGTATGGCAGCGCTTCTGTCTCGAAGAGCTGCGCGATGCCCTGACGGCCCTCGACCTCGACGAGAAGCGTCCGCTTCCCCTCGGTGGCCAGGGCCAGCGCTAGGGCGGCGGCCACCGTCGTCTTACCGGTACCGCCCTTGCCACTGACGACCTGGAGCCTGCTCACGTATTCGAGCCTAACCAGTCCGCGCCCGAGCCACGCGGGAGGCTGTGGACAACGGGTGCCGGGGTCGGCCGGCCGGCGTGGCCGTGGTCGGCCGCGTGAGCCCTCTCGGGCAGGGGCTAAAGTCGGCCGCATGACCAAGTGGGAATACGCAACCGTGCCGCTGCTCGTCCACGCCACGAAGCAGATCCTGGACACCTGGGGCGAGGACGGCTGGGAGCTCGTCCAGGTCGTGCCCGGGCCGAACAACCCCGAGCAGCTCGTGGCCTACCTGAAGCGGGAGAAGCAGTAGTGGGCGCCGTCGAGGCGAAGCTGGCCGAGCTCGGCCTGAGCCTGCCCGGCGTGGTGCCGCCGCTGGCCGCGTACCAGCCGGCCGTGCAGTCCGGGCCGTACGTCTACACCGCGGGGCAGCTGCCGATGGTGGACGGCAAGCTTCCGGTCACCGGCAAGGTCGGCGCCGAGGTCACCCCGGAGGAGGCCAAGGAGCTGGCACGCACGTGTGCGCTGAACGCCCTGGCCGCCGTCAAGTCCGTCGCCGGTGACCTGGACCGCATCGCGCGCGTGGTGAAGGTCGTCGGCTTCGTTGCGTCGGCCTCGGACTTCACGGGCCAGCCCGCGGTGCTGAACGGCGCGAGCGAGCTGCTCGGCGAGGTCCTCGGCGACAAGGGCGTGCACGCCCGCAGCGCCGTGGGCGTGGCGGTGCTGCCGCTGGACGCGCCGGTGGAGGTCGAGATCCAGGTGGAGCTCGCCTAGATGTACTGCCCTCACCTGTTCAAGATCCCTCAGCCGCGACCTGCCTCACCCGTCCACAACCTCCCGGGACAGAACACCTAGAGACCGCCTTCGGGGGCCCCGGTCCCCTCAGCGGGATCCCTCTCCGGAGGCCACTCGAACATCCGCCCGTCACGGGATAGCCTCGCGCCCATGGCGAACGGTCAGTGGTACCCCCCGGAGTGGCCGGACCGCATCCGCGCACTCGCGGCCGGCACCCTCACCCCGGTGACCCCGAAGCGGGCGGCCACCGTCATGCTCCTGAGGGACACGGGCAGCGGGACGGTCGTCCACATGCTGCGCCGACGCGCCTCCATGGCCTTCGCCGGAGGCGCGTACGCGTATCCGGGCGGCGGGGTGGACCCGCGCGACGACGACCACCACGTCCGCTGGGCGGGCCCCACGCGCGCGTCGTGGGCCGGCCGGCTCGGCGTCGACGAGACGGCGGCGCAGGCGATCGTCTGCGCCGCCGTGCGGGAGACGTACGAGGAGGCGGGCGTGCTGCTCGCCGGTGAGACGCCCGACTCGGTCGTGGGCGACACCACGGGCCCCGACTGGGAGGCGGGCCGGGCCGCCCTCGTCGCGCGCGAGACGTCCTTCGCGGAGTTCCTGGACCGCCGGGGACTCGTCCTGCGCTCCGACCTGCTCGGCGCCTGGACCCGCTGGATCACCCCGGAGTTCGAGGCCCGCCGCTACGACACCTGGTTCTTCGTGGCCGCCCTGCCCGAGGGACAGCGCACCCGCAACGCCTCCACGGAGGCCGACCGCACGGTGTGGATCTCCCCGCGCGAGGCCGCCGCCGGGTACGACGCCGGCGAGCTGCTGATGATGCCGCCGACCATCGCGACCCTGCGCCAGCTGACGGCGTACGACACGGCCGCCCGGGCGCTCGCCGCGGCCCCCGGGCGCGACCTGACGCCCGTGCTGGCCTCCGCGCGCCTGGTGGACGGCGAGATCGTCCTGTCCTGGCCGGGCCACGACGAGTTCACCCGGCACGTCCCGCACCTGCCGACCGGTGGAGCCACCGCATGACGGACGCCGCAGCCCTGCCCGGCCGTCCCCGCGGCGGGGTCCTCTCGGGTCCCTCGACCGCGCGGGCCGTCAACGTCCTGGCCCCCAACGCGTCGGCGATGACCCTGGACGGCACGAACACCTGGATCCTCTCCGAGCCCGGCTCCGACCTCGCGGTCGTGGTCGATCCGGGCCCCCTCGACGACGGGCACCTGCGCCAGGTCGTCACCACGGCCGAGCGGGCGGGCAAGCGCGTCGCCCTCACTTTGCTGACCCACGGCCATCCCGACCACGCGGAAGGCGCAGGCCGGTTCGCCGAACTGACCGGCACGCGCGTGCGTGCCCTCGATCCGGCCCTGCGGCTCGGCGACGAGGGACTGGCCGCCGGCGACGTCATCACCACCGGCGGCCTCGAACTGCGCGTCGTCCCCACCCCGGGCCACACCGGCGACTCGCTCTGCTTCCACCTCCCGGCGGACCGGGCGGTCCTCACCGGCGACACCGTCCTCGGCCGCGGCACCACCGTCGTGGCCCACCCCGACGGCCGCCTCGGCGACTACCTCGACTCGCTGCGCCGTCTCAGGTCCCTCACGGTCGACGACGGCGTCCACACGGTCCTGCCGGGCCACGGCCCGGTCCTGGAGGACGCCCAGGGGGCCGTCGAGTTCTACCTCGCCCACCGCGCCCACCGCCTCGCCCAGGTGGAGACGGCCGTGGAGAACGGCCACGGCACCCCGTCCGAGGTCGTCGCCCACGTCTACGCGGACGTGGACCGCTCCCTGTGGCCGGCGGCGGAGATGTCGGTGCGGGCGCAGCTGGACTACCTGAGGGAGCACGGGCTCATCTGACCGTGCCGTACATGACGCCGGGCCCCGTCTCCGCGGAGACGGGGCCCGGC
>NZ_JBHYQH010000012.1:0-163146 GCF_042746715.1 Streptomyces sp. NPDC058741
AAACGCCCGGTTACATTCCGAACCCGGAAGCTAAGCCTTACAGCGCCGATGGTACTGCAGGGGGGACCCTGTGGGAGAGTAGGACGCCGCCGAACTCCTCTTAGAGCTCTGGCTCTTGGGCACAGCCCGAGAGCCAGAGCTTTTTTGCGTTGCGGTAAGGTCAGTGAGCATTGTTCGTACGTTTCCCCCAGGAGGCACCCGGGTGGAGGTTCAGGAGACTCGCGTCCAGACGGACCGTGTGCTCACCATCCCGAACATCCTGAGCATGGCTCGTCTCCTCGGCGTGCCTCTCTTCCTGTGGCTGATCCTGCGGCCTGAGTTCGGTGGGCCCAGGAGTGACGGCTGGGCTCTCCTGGTACTGGCCCTGAGCGGCGTCACCGACTACCTGGACGGCAAGCTCGCCCGGCGCTGGAACCAGATCAGCAGCCTCGGCCGGCTTCTCGACCCCGCGGCCGACCGGCTCTACATTCTTTCGACCCTGGTCGGGCTCACCTGGCGCGAGATTCTGCCTCTGTGGTTGACCGCCGTACTTCTGGCCCGGGAACTGGTTCTGCTGGTGATGGTGGGCATCCTCCGCCGGCACGGTTATCCGCCGCCGCAGGTGAACTTCCTGGGCAAGGCCGCCACCTTCAACCTGATGTATGCCTTCCCGTTGCTTCTGCTCAGTGACGGAAGTGGTTGGATCTCGTCACTGGCTGCTATTTTCGGATGGGCGTTCGCCGGATGGGGTACAACCCTGTACTGGTGGGCAGGAGTCCTCTACGTGGTCCAAGTCCGCCGCCTGGTCCGTGCGGACGCCATGGCCGATTGAACTCGGGGATTGCCCCGGCCTGCGCGCTGCGATGGCCCGATGTCTCAAAGTGCGGGACAATCTTCGCGGGGAAGTCGGCTAGACCGTCGTCTCTTTGAGGAGGACGCTTCCGACATGAAGGCCGTAGTGATGGCCGGAGGCGAAGGCACGCGCCTTCGTCCCATGACCTCAAGCATGCCCAAGCCGCTCCTGCCTGTGGCCAACCGCCCGATCATGGAGCACGTGCTGCGGCTGCTCAAAAGGCATGGGCTCAACGAAACAGTCGTGACCGTCCAGTTCCTGGCCTCGCTCGTCAAGAACTACTTCGGTGACGGCGAAGAGCTCGGGATGGAGCTCACCTATGCCAACGAGGAGAAGCCACTCGGTACCGCCGGAAGCGTGAAGAACGCGGAAGAGGCGTTGAAGGACGACGCCTTCCTCGTCATCTCCGGCGACGCTCTGACGGATTTCGACCTCACCGAGCTGATCAATTTCCACAAGGAGAAGGGCGCTCTGGTCACGGTCTGCCTGACACGTGTGCCCAACCCCCTGGAATTCGGCATCACCATCGTCGACGAAGAAGGAAAGGTGGAGCGCTTCCTGGAGAAGCCCACCTGGGGCCAGGTCTTCTCCGACACGGTGAACACCGGCATCTACGTGATGGAGCCCGAGGTCTTCGACTACGTCGACCCGGACGTGCCCGTCGACTGGTCCGGCGACGTCTTCCCGCAGCTGATGAAGGAAGGCAAGCCGATCTACGGCTATGTGGCCGAGGGCTACTGGGAGGACGTCGGCACCCACGAGAGCTATGTGAAGGCCCAGGCCGACGTACTCGAAGGCAAGGTCGACGTCGACATCGACGGATTCGAGATCTCGCCGGGCGTGTGGGTCGCCGAGGGAGCCGAGGTGCACCCCGACGCCGTCCTGCGCGGGCCCGCCTACATCGGTGACTACGCCAAGGTCGAGGCCGGCGCCGAGATCCGCGAGCACACCGTGGTGGGCTCCAATGTCGTGGTCAAGAGCGGTGCGTTTCTGCACAAGGCCGTCGTCCACGACAACGTCTACGTGGGGCCGCACAGCAATCTGCGCGGCTGCGTGGTCGGCAAGAACACCGACATCATGCGTGCGGCCCGGATCGAGGACGGGGCGGTCATCGGTGATGAGTGCCTGATCGGTGAAGAATCGATCGTCCAGGGCAATGTGCGGGTCTACCCGTTCAAGACCATCGAGGCCGGTGCCTTCGTCAACACCTCGGTGATCTGGGAATCCAGGGGCCAGGCGCACCTCTTCGGCGCCCGCGGCGTGTCCGGGATCCTGAACGTGGAGATCACGCCGGAACTCGCCGTGCGTCTGGCGGGTGCGTACGCGACGACCCTGAAGAAGGGCTCGACCGTCACCACGGCCCGCGACCACTCGCGTGGTGCCCGTGCGCTGAAGCGGGCGGTGATCTCGGCGCTGCAGGCCAGCGCCATCGACGTCCGGGACCTGGAGAACGTGCCGCTGCCGGTGGCCCGGCAGCAGACCGCGCGAGGCAGTGCGGGCGGCATCATGATCCGTACCTCACCCGGGGTGCCGGACTCCGTCGACATCATGTTCTTCGACGGACAGGGCGCCGACCTCTCGCAGGGCAGCCAGCGCAAGCTCGACCGGGTGTTCGCGCGGCAGGAGTACCGGCGTGCCTTCCCCGGCGAGATCGGTGACCTGCACTTCCCGGCCAGTGTCTTCGACTCGTACACCGGGTCGCTGCTGCGGAACGTCGACACGACCGGGATCGCGGAGTCCGGGCTCAAGGTGGTCGTCGACGCCTCGAACGGCAGCGCCGGTCTCGTGCTGCCGAGCCTGCTCGGAAAGCTCGGGGTCGACTCGCTGACCATCAACCCCGGTCTCGACGAGTCGAGGCCGACGGAGACGGGCGACATGCGCCGGTCGGGGATGGTGCGGCTCGGCGAGATCGTGGCGTCCTCGGGGGCCGCGTTCGGCGTGCGGTTCGACCCCGTCGGTGAGCGGCTGTCGCTCGTCGACGAGAAGGGCCGGATCATCGAGGACGACCGGGCGCTTCTGGTCATGCTGGACCTCGTCGCCGCCGAGCGGCGCAGCGGCCGGGTCGCCCTCCCGGTGACCACCACCCGGATCGCCGAGCAGGTGGCGGCGTACCACGGGACCCAGGTCGAGTGGACGACCACCTCGCCGGACGACCTCACGCGGGTCGGCGGCCAGGAAGGGACGATCTTCGGCGGTGACGGCAAGGGCGGCTTCATCGTCCCCGAGTTCAGCAGCGTGTACGACGCCACCGCGGCGTTCGTCCGGTTGATCGGGCTGGTGGCGCGGACGCAGCTCACCCTCAGCCAGATCGACGCGCGGATCCCGCGGGCGCACGTCCTCAAGCGGGACCTGGCGACCCCGTGGGCCGTCAAGGGGCTCGTGATGCGGCGGGTCGTCGAAGAGGCCGGAGACCGCTCCGTGGACACCACGGACGGTGTGCGGGTGGTGGAGACCGACGGCCGCTGGGTGATGGTTCTGCCCGACCCGGCCGAGGCCGTCACCCACCTGTGGGCCGAGGGGCCGGACGACGCCTCCGCGCAGGCCCTGCTCGACGAGTGGTCGGCGGTCGTGGACAGCGCCGGCCGCTAGAACGGGCCGCACGCGCGCGTGCCGGACAAGTGTCCCCAACGGGGCCTGTCCGGCACGCCGGAGGGCCCGTTCGGAGGTGGTGCTCGCGACGTGCGACGATGTGCGGCATGCCGCAGCAACCCCCCATTCGGAGCACTCCCGCGCGGCCCCGGCGCCCGGACGCGTCCATGTCGTTGATCACCAACGTCATGGACCACAGCCTCGACGACGGTTACGCCGAGGCCGCAGAACGGAAGAAGGCCGCGGGCGACGGTGGCCTGCCGAAGACCCTCCGCGCGAAGTTGGGGCTGGCGGCCGGCCTGGTGCTCGCGGCCCTCGTCGTGACCGTCGGAGCCGCCCAGGCCCGGGTCTCGGCTCCGGTGGTGGCCAAGGAGCGGGAAGAGCTGGTCGACCGGATCGACCAGGAGTCCGAGGCGGCGGACCGGCTGGAGGACTCCGTGGACGACCTGCGCGCGGATGTCGGCGCGCGGCAGCGCGAGGCGCTGAAGCACAGCGGGGGCAGCGCGGAGTCCGAGCTGGTGGGGATCTCGTCCGGTTCCGTCGCGGTGCACGGGCCGGGGGTGAAGCTCGTGGTGAACGACGCCAGGGAAGCCGGCACGGGCGGTGACGGCGATCCGCGCGGCAGCTCGGGATTCTCCGACACCGGCCGGGTGCGTGACCGGGACATGCAGCGTGTGGTCAACGGGCTGTGGGAGTCGGGCGCCGAGGCGATCTCCATCAACGGGCAGCGGCTGACCGCGCTGTCCGCGATCAGGGCCGCCGGAGACGCGATACTGGTCGACAACAAGCCGCTGGTGCCGCCGTACACGGTGCTCGCGGTGGGGGACGGGCCGCGGCTGAGCGCGCGGTTCCAGAACAGCGCGGACGGGCTGTATCTCGACGCGCTGCGGGAGAGCTACGGCATCAGGACGGGCATATCCGCGGAGGACGACCTCCGGCTGCCTGCTGCTCCGAGCCTGATCGTACGTACAGCACAGCCGAGCACTGAGAAGAGCGAGAAGGGCACATCGTGATCGCTGTACTGGGCCTCATCGTGGGAGTGGTGGCCGGCCTGTTGGTCCGGCCCGAGGTTCCGGCGGTGGTCGAGCCGTATCTGCCGATCGCCGTCGTGGCGGCCCTGGACGCCGTCTTCGGAGGGCTGCGGGCCATGCTCGACGGCATCTTCGACGACAAGGTGTTCGTGGTGTCGTTCCTGTCGAACGTGGTCGTGGCCGCACTGATCGTGTTCCTGGGCGACAAGCTGGGTGTGGGTGCCCAGCTGTCGACGGGCGTGGTGGTCGTGCTCGGTATCCGGATCTTCTCCAACGCCGCGGCGATCCGCCGCCATGTGTTCCGGGCGTGAGGCCGATGAGCGAACACGACGACCGGCGGGCCGGCGAGCAGGGCGACATCCGTGCCGGCCGGCGCGACGCCAGCGGCCAGTCCGGGAACGGGCTGCGCAGGGAACTGCCCCAGGAGGTGCCGGCCAGGGCGGTGCCCGCCGCCCAGGCCGTCCCCGGCCAAGCGCACGCGCCGGAGCCGGAAACGGAACCGGAGGCGACGTCCGAGCCGCGGCTGACCGGGCGGCAGCGGCTGGCGCAGGGGCTGTGGCCGCCGCGGGTCACCCGGGCCCAACTCATCGTCGCGCTACTGCTGTTCGGCCTCGGGTTCGGGCTGGCGGTGCAGGTGGCGTCGAACAGCGACAGCGACAGTGCCCTGCGCGGGGCGCGGCAGGAAGATCTTGTTCGCATCCTCGATGAACTGGATGACCGTACTCAACGTCTTGAGGACGAGAAGCAAGGTCTGGAGAAGCAGCGCGACGAGCTGGAGAACAGCTCGGACCAGGCCGAGGAGGCTCGGAGGCAGACGATCGAGAAGGAGAGGCAACTCGGCATCCTGGCGGGCACGGTGGCCGCGCAGGGGCCCGGCATCACCATGACGATCGAGGACACGAAGGGGACGGTCGAGTCGGACATGCTGCTCGACGCGATCCAGGAGCTGCGGGCGGCGGGCGCCGAAGCGATCCAGGTGAACGGCGTGCGGGTGGTCGCCGGCACCTATCTCACGGACCCGGGCAAAGGCGTGAGCGTCGACGGGAACAAGATCAACGCGCCCTACCGTTTCAAGGTCATCGGCCAGCCGCAGGACCTCGAGCCGGCGCTCAACATCCCCGGAGGCGTGGTGCAGACTCTCGAGAAGGAACACGCCAGCGTGGTGATCGAGCGGTCGACCAAGATCGTCGTGGACGCCTTGCGAGCAGCGAAGCGGCCTGACTACGCTCGGTCGTCCTCGCAGTGAGCGGGGGGTGCATGGGCGACGTCCGGCGAGGGCATGAGGTTGCGGGGGGTCGGCGCACCGAATGGGTGGTGCGTGGTGGAAACTGTCTGGTGCAGACGGACGTTGTCAGGATGTCCGGGTCCGCCAGAGTGTTCAGTCAGGGTTCGTCCTGCCCCACGGGCGGGTCTGTTTCGGTCAAGGGGAATCGCCCGTGAAGTTGTTTGCGAAGTTGTTCGGCAAGAGCGCGCGAGAGGGCGGCGACAACGCCACCGCTCGTCATCGCGCACAGCCTGACGCGGAAGGCCAGCGGCCGCTCTTCCGCGACCAGGTCGGAGGCCCCGGTGGTGACGTCTCCGGAGGTCAGGGCGCACCGTCGGTTGACCCTGCACAGCCCGGCGGCATAGCTTTCGGTCAACCGTCAGCCTCGGGTGCGGGTGGGCTCTCCGACCCGTACGCGTCCCATGCCCCTGGTGGGCAGCCGCCGCAGGAGGATCCGATGTCGGCTCTGGTGTGTACGAGGTGCGGTAACCGCAACGCGGAGAACAGCCGCTTCTGCTCCAACTGCGGCGCGCCGCTGCGTCCGGGGGCGACCCCGGAGCGTCCGTCCGAGACGACCTCCACGATCTCCATCTCCGGTCTCGAGGCCTACGACAGCGAGACCACCGGCCAGACGCCGATGCCGACGCTGTCCCCCGAGGCGCAGGCCGCCGTGGACGCGCTCCCGCTGGGCTCCGCGCTCCTGGTGGTGCGCCGCGGGCCGAACTCCGGCAGCCGCTTCCTGCTGGACGGCGACCTGACCACGGCCGGGCGTCATCCGCAGAGCGACATCTTCCTGGACGACGTGACGGTCTCCCGGCGGCACGTGGAGTTCCGCCGCGGTCAGGACGGTTCGTTCACGGTGGCCGACGTGGGCAGCCTGAACGGCACGTACGTGAACCGCGAGCGGATCGACCAGGTCGCCCTGAACAACGGCGACGAGGTCCAGATCGGCAAGTACCGGCTGGTCTTCCACGCGAGCCAGCGGGGTTACTGACCCGGATTCCGTCCGGACAGGCCCCGGCGAAGGTCCATCCGTCAGGGAAGGTCCATGCTGCGAACACCGAGCGGCGGTGCCGGACACGGCACCGCCGCCACGGACAGGCTGATGAGCATCGGCACCGTGCTCAACGTGCTGCGCGACGAGTTCCCCGAAGTGACCATCTCCAAGATCCGATTCCTGGAGTCGGAAGGGCTCATCGAGCCGCAGCGGACTCCCTCGGGGTACCGCAAGTTCAGCGCGCACGACGTCGAGCGGCTCGGTCACGTCCTGCGGATGCAGCGGGACCACTACCTGCCGCTGAAGGTGATCCGGGAGCATCTGGAGGCCATGGAGCGCGGTGAGGCGGCCCCGCTGCCCGCTGTGGCCCGTCAGCGCGACGGGGAGGCCGTCGCCGAGCCCTCCGAGGGTCCCGTGGCCGCCAGGATCGGTCGTGCGCAGCTGCTGGCCGCAGCCGGCGTCGGGGAGGCCGAGCTCGCGGAGTGGGAGTCGTACGGGCTCGTCACTCCTCTGGAGGACGGGGCGTTCGACGCCAGTGTGGTCACCGTGGCGGCGCTGGTCACCGAGCTGGGGCGGTTCGGGATCGAGCCGCGTCATCTGCGGATGGTGAAGGCCGCCGCCGACCGTGAGGCCGGTCTGGTGGACCAGGTGGTGGCCCCGCTGAAGCGGCACCGGAACCCGCAGACCAGGGCGCATGCGCAGGACCGCGCGAAGGAGCTGGCGGGGCTGACGCTGAAGCTCCACGCGGCGCTGGTGCAGACGGCGCTGGGAGTGCGTCTGCCCTGAGGGGAGCGGGGCGAGAGGGGCCGGATCAGGCGCCCGATCCCTGCTCGACTACCCAAACGTCCCGAGCACGGCCTAGGGTTGCTGTGTGAACGAGCTCGATGTCGTAGGTGTCCGGGTGGAAATGCCCTCCAACCAACCGATCGTGCTGCTGCGTGAAGTGGGAGGCGACCGCTACCTCCCGATCTGGATCGGACCGGGGGAGGCGACGGCGATCGCCTTCGCCCAGCAGGGCATGGCTCCCGCGCGGCCGCTGACCCACGACCTGTTCAAGGACGTGCTGGAGGCCGTGGGCCAGGAGCTCACGGAAGTGCGCATCACTGACCTGCGGGAGGGCGTCTTCTACGCGGAACTGGTCTTCGCCAGCGGTGCCGAGGTGAGCGCCCGCCCGTCCGACGCCATAGCGCTCGCCCTGCGCACCGGGACGCCGATCTACGGCAGTGACACGGTGCTCGACGACGCCGGTATCGCGATCCCGGACGAGCAGGAGGACGAGGTGGAGAAGTTCCGTGAGTTCCTCGACCAGATCTCCCCGGAGGACTTCGGCTCCAGCAGCCAGTGAGCTCCGGCCGGACCGGACGGCGTAGGAGGCGCAGGTCGGTGACGCCCGGGGGCGGCTCGGCGGACGAGGCGGTCCGCGGCGGGCCCTCCTTGCGTGCGGAGGGGGGCAGGTGCCGGAGGTGAGTGAAAGCGTCTCACGGCCCACGCCGAACGCATTCGGCTAGCCTTTCCCCGCGGTGGGGCACGGGAAACCACTCTTAGGGTGATTATCACCCGGCGTGGCGAGTGTGGCGATCGTTGACGCACCCCTGGTGACTGCCTACCGTCGAGAAGGCAGGTCAAGGACGGAGGTCGGCGTGAGAAGCAGCGGCGGCGGTACGGCTGGGGGTGGCCCCGAGCGCAGTCTCAGGGCGAGCGGTCCGTACCCTCCCACCGGCTCACGGCTCCGCTCGAGCGGGGGAGGATGTGCCCGGCCCGACGGTGCGGCCGATCACGCTCCGCAGCGACCCACGGCGGTGCCGAGCAGCGGAGGGACGACGTCCATGGCGTCCGAGCAGATCGGCTATCGCGGCCCCACGGCGTGTGCGGCCGCCGGCATCACGTACCGCCAGCTGGACTACTGGGCCCGCACCGGGCTCGTCGAGCCGAGCGTGCGCCCCGCCTACGGATCGGGGACGCAGCGGCTCTACAGCTTCCGCGACGTCGTCGTCCTGAAGATCGTCAAGCGGTTCCTCGACACCGGGGTGTCGCTGCAGAACATCCGCACGGCCGTCCAGCACCTTCGGGAGCGCGGGTTCAGCGACCTGGAGCGGATGACGTTGATGAGCGACGGCGCAACGGTCCACGAGTGCACGTCGCCGGACGAGGTCCACGCCCTGCTCCAAGGGGGCCAGGGGGTGTTCGGGATCGCCGTGGGCGTGGTGTGGCGGGACGTGGAGAGCGCGTTGTCGCAGCTGCACGGGGAGCGGATCGACACCGGCGAGACTCTGGTCGGGCCCAACCCGGCGGACGAGCTCGCGCGGCGGCGGAACCGGGCCGTCTGAGGCGGGGCCCGGGCGGTGTGCCCGGCCGCAGGGACGTTTCCTCGTCGGGGTGCGCGGGGCTCTCCGGACGGGGTGAGCGGGAGCGGTCGGGGTGGCCGCCGGGACGTTGTCAGTGGCGTAGGGCAGCATCGGAGTCGTGAGAACCGCGCCCACGATCCTGCATCTCGACATGGATGCCTTCTTCGCCTCGGTGGAGCAGGCGTCCAAACCGAGTCTGCGCGGGAAGGCCGTGGTCGTGGGGGGCCTCGGACCACGGGGTGTGGTGGCCACGGCGTCGTACGAGGCGCGGGTGTTCGGAGTGCACTCGGCGATGCCCGTGGGCCAGGCCCGGCGGCTCGCCCCCCATGCCGCGTACCTGGTGCCGCGCTTCCAGCTCTACAAGTCGATCAGCGAGCGGGTGATGGAGCTGTTGCGGGCGCTGTCGCCCCTGGTGGAGCCCTTGAGCCTGGACGAGGCGTTCGTGGACCTGGAGGCCGGGGGAGAGGCCTGGGACGAGGCGTCGGCGCGACGGGTCGGGGTGCGGCTGCGCGCGGACATACGGGAGGCCACGGGGCTCACGGGGTCGGTGGGGCTGGCCGCGTCCAAGATGCTCGCCAAGATCGCCTCGGAGCAGGCCAAACCCGACGGGCTGGTGGTGATCGAGCCGGGGACCGAGCGGGCGATGCTCGGGCCGATGTCGGTGCGGACGCTGCCGGGCGTCGGCCCGGCGACGGGCGACCATCTGCGGCGGGCCGGGATCACCACGGTCGAGGAGATCGTCGAGGCGGGCGAGGACGAGCTGGTGCGACTGCTGGGGAAGGCGCACGGGCACGGGCTGTACGCCATGGCGCTGGCGCGGGACGACCGGCCCGTGGTGGCGGAGCGCGAGGCGAAGTCCGTGTCGGTCGAGGACACCTACGACGTGGACATCCATGACCGGCTGCGGGTCGGGCTGGAGGTGCAGCGGCTCGCCGACCGGTGCGTGCGCAGGCTGCGCGGGGCGGGGCTGTCGGGGCGGACCATCGTGCTGAAGGTGCGGCGCTACGACTTCTCGACGCTCACCCGCTCCGAGACCCTGCGCGGACCGACCGACGACCCCGCGGTGATCCGTGAGGCGGCCGCCCGGCTGCTGGACTCGGTGGACACGACGGGCGGGGTGCGGCTGCTCGGCGTGGGCGTCAGCGGCCTCGCCGACTACACGCAGGAGGACCTGTTCGCGCAGGCGGCGGGGGAGCGTAGCGTCGCCGCGGGGCCCGTCGAGGAACACGCCGTGGAGCCGGCCGGGGAGCAGCCGGCCCTCGCCGAGCGGCGCTGGCCCTCCGGGCACGATGTGCGGCACGACGAGTTCGGGCACGGGTGGGTGCAGGGGAGTGGCCTGGGGAGGGTCACCGTCCGGTTCGAGACGCCCGGCTCGCGGCCCGGGCGGGTGCGGACCTTCCGGGTCGACGACCCGGCGCTGGAGCCGGCGGATCCGCTGCCGCTGGTGTTACGAAGACCCGGGGAGGGCGGCGCCGCCGGCTCCGCGGGGGCGGAGGCGGCGCGGGACGAGGCGCCGGGTCCGTCTTCCGGGGTGGGCGGGGACCTGTCGTCCGGCGCCCTCGCCGTAGACGTCCGCGGTCCGGCCGGGGGCGGCCACAGGGCTCAGGTCGTCGTTTCGTCCCGGTCCGCCAGCCTGCCGAAGTCACGGTCCGGGAGCGGGGGAGGGGCGGCGACGTCGAGGCCGTAGTGGTGGTAGAGCTGGAGCTCCTGCTCGGGGGAGAGGTGGCGGCCCACGCCGAAGTCGGGGGCGTCCTTGATCAGGGCCCGTTCGAAGGGGACGTGCAGGGCGCCGTCGATCAGTTCGCTGGGCTCCAGGGGGACGAACGCGTCCCGGCTGAACAGGCCGGTCCGTATCGCCGCCCACTCCGGCTCGCCGGTGGCGTCGTCGAGGTAGACCTCGTCGATGGTGCCGATCCTGGTTCCGTTGCGGTCGAATGCCTTGCGGCCGATCAGGTTGCGCGGATCGATCTCGGTACGCACGGGTCCTCCACGTGGTCGCACTCATCCGTATCCCCTACAAAACGGCACAATGGAGGAGGCGGCCACTCGAAGGTCCGTGCGGGGCCCTCGCTGGTACGCTGGCAGCGGCCGCTGACCCCGTGCGGGAGAGTCCTCCGGACATCACCGGAGGCGCCGAAGGAGCAAATCCTCCCCGGAATCTCTCAGGCACACGTACCGCACGGACGAGGTCACTCTGGAAAGCAGGGCGGGTGTCGACGGCTTCCGCTCTCACCGACGGTGAAAGCCGGAGGCCTTCGGGCGATCCGGTGAAGCTCTCAGGTCGAGATGACAGAGGGGGAGGCCGTTCGGGTACCCGCGCCGTGGTGCCCCTCGAAGGTCGTGTCAGACCAGGAGGCCTCCGCAATGACCGCCCATCGCATTCCGCTCTCCGAGCTCGAAGAAGCAATCCCCTTCGAGCAGCGCCACATCGGCCCCGATCACGAGGCCCGCGCCAAGATGCTCGCGCAGGTCGGCTACGGCTCGCTGGACGAGCTGACGGCCGCCGCGGTCCCGGCCGTGATCAAGAGCGCCGAAGCGCTCGGCCTCCCGGGGGCCCGCAGCGAGGCCGAGGTGCTCGACGAGCTGCGCTCCCTGGCCGACCGCAACCAGGTCCTCGGCTCCATGATCGGGCTCGGCTACTACGGCACGTTCACCCCGCCCGTCATCCTGCGCAACGTCATGGAGAACCCGTCCTGGTACACGGCCTACACGCCCTACCAGCCGGAGATCTCCCAGGGGCGCCTGGAAGCCCTGCTGAACTTCCAGACCGTGGTCGCCGACCTCACCGGACTGCCGACGTCCGGCGCCTCCCTGCTCGACGAGGGCACCGCCGCCGCCGAGGCCATGGCGCTGTCGCGGCGCATGGGCAAGAACAAGAAGGGTCTGTTCCTGGTCGACGCGGACGCGCTGCCGCAGACCATCGCCGTGATCCGGACGCGGGCCGAGCCGACCGGTGTGGAGGTCGTCGTCGCCGACCTCGGCGACGGCATTCCGGCGGAGATCGCCGAGCGTGAGATCAACGGCGTGCTGATCCAGTACCCGGGCGCCTCCGGGGCCGTCCGCGACATCAAGCCCGTCATCGACCAGGCGCACGAGTTCGGCGCGCTCGTCACCGTCGCCGCCGACCTGCTCGCCCTGACGCTGCTGAAGTCGCCCGGTGAGCTCGGCGCGGACATCGCCGTCGGGACGACGCAGCGGTTCGGTGTGCCGATGGGCTTCGGCGGTCCGCACGCGGGCTACCTGGCGGTCCAGGAGAAGATGGCGCGGAGCCTGCCCGGGCGACTCGTGGGCGTCTCCGTGGACGCCGACGGCAACAAGGCCTACCGGCTCGCCCTGCAGACGCGTGAGCAGCACATCCGCCGCGAGAAGGCGACCAGCAACATCTGCACCGCGCAGGTGCTGCTCGCCGTCATGGCCGGCATGTACGCCGTGTACCACGGGCCGGAGGGCCTCAAGGGCATCGCGCGGCGCACCCACCGCTACGCCACGGTCCTCGCCGCCGGGCTCGCCGGCGGCGGGGTCGAGGTCGTGCACGGCTCCTACTTCGACACCCTGACCGTGCGCGTCGCGGGCCGGGCCGCCGAGATCGTGGCCGCGGCCCGGGACAACGGGGTCAACCTGCGCCTGGTCGACGCCGACCACGTCTCGATCGCCTGCGACGAGACCACCACCCGGGCCCAGCTGCGGGCCGTGTGGGCCGCCTTCGGCGTCGAGGGCGTCGTCGAGGCGCTGGACGCGGCCGCCGAGGACGGCCTCCCGGCCGCTCTGCTGCGCACCGACGAGTACCTGACCCACCCTGTCTTCCACCAGTACCGTTCCGAGACGGCCATGCTGCGCTACCTGCGCCGGCTGGCCGACCGCGACTACGCACTCGACCGCGGCATGATCCCGCTGGGCTCCTGCACCATGAAGCTCAACGCGACCACGGAGATGGAGCCGGTCACCTGGCCCGAGTTCGGGCAACTGCACCCCTTCGCGCCCGCCGAGCAGGCGGCCGGCTACCTCACGCTCATCCGTGAGCTGGAGGACCGCCTCGCCGAGGTCACCGGCTACGACAAGGTCTCCCTCCAGCCGAACGCCGGGTCGCAGGGCGAGCTGGCCGGTCTCCTCGCCGTGCGCGGCTACCACCGGGCCAACGGCGACGAGCAGCGGACCGTGTGCCTCATCCCGTCCTCCGCGCACGGCACCAACGCCGCCAGCGCCGTGATGGCCGGCATGAAGGTCGTCGTCGTGAAGACCGCCGACGACGGCGAGATCGACGTCGACGACCTGCGGGCGAAGATCGAGCAGCACCGGGACCAGCTCGCCGTGCTGATGATCACCTACCCGTCCACGCACGGCGTGTTCGAGGAGCACGTCTCCGAGATCTGCGCGCAGGTGCACGAGGCGGGCGGCCAGGTCTACGTCGACGGCGCCAACCTCAACGCGCTCGTGGGGCTCGCCAAGCCGGGTCACTTCGGCGGTGACGTCTCGCACCTGAACCTGCACAAGACCTTCTGCATCCCGCACGGCGGCGGCGGCCCGGGCGTCGGCCCGGTGGCGGTGCGCGAGCACCTCGCGCCGTACCTGCCGAACCACCCGCTGCAGCCCGAGGCCGGGCCGGAGACGGGCGTGGGTCCCATCTCCGCGGCGCCCTGGGGCTCCGCGGGCATCCTGCCCATCTCCTGGGCGTACGTCCGGCTCATGGGCAGTGAAGGGCTGAAGCGTGCCACCCAGGTGGCCGTGCTGAGCGCCAACTACATCGCCAAGCGCCTGGAGCCGCACTACCCCGTGCTCTACACCGGCCCCGGCGGCCTCGTCGCGCACGAGTGCATCATCGACCTGCGCCCGCTGACCAAGGCGACCGGCGTGAGCGTCGACGACGTCGCCAAGCGGCTGATCGACTACGGCTTCCACGCGCCGACGATGTCGTTCCCGGTGGCCGGCACGCTGATGATCGAGCCGACCGAGTCCGAGGACCTGACCGAGCTCGACCGGTTCTGCGAGGCGATGATCGCCATCCGCGCGGAGATCGAGAAGGTCGGCTCCGGCGAGTGGCCCGCCGAGGACAACCCGCTGCGCGGCGCCCCGCACACCGCGGGCGCGCTCGCGGGGGAGTGGGAGCACGCCTACAGCCGTGAGGAGGCCGTCTTCCCGGCCGGCGTCTCCGTCGCCGACAAGTACTGGCCGCCGGTGCGCCGCATCGACCAGGCCTTCGGCGACCGGAACCTGGTCTGCTCGTGCCCGCCGCTGGACGCGTACGAGGACTGATCGACCGAGCTGGTCACAGCGAGGGGCTCCGCGACGCGGGGCCCCTCTCCGTCGTGCGGGGGGTGCCTGTTGAGTCGGCACGGAGCCCCGGGTTCGACGTCGTCGGGCGTGCGGGGTTCGCGGAAAGTTCCGTCGCTGAGCATGGCGAACAGGACGCTGACGCGGTGGCGGGCGAGGCGGAGGAGGACCTGGGTGTGGGTCTCGCCGCGGGCTCGGCACGTGTCGTAGTAGGTGCGCGAGGCGGGGCGTGGAGCGCGGTGAACGCGGACAGGAACATCGCGCGTTTGAGCCGCCGGTTCCCGGTTCTGGGGGCGTGTTCGCCGTGGATCGAGGTCCCGGACGACTTGGTCGCCGATGCGAGGCCGACGTAGGAGGCCAGGTGGGCGGCGCTCGGGAAAGAGCTGCCGCCGCCGACGGTGACCAGGAGAACCGCGGCGGTCCTGACGCCGATGCCGGGCATCGAGGTCAGGACCTGGGAAAGAGGGTGAGCCTCCAGCGGTTCGTTGCTCTGGGTTTCCAGGGCCCGGCGTTGTTCGTGGACGGCCGCGAGTGAGACGGTCAGGGGCGGGATGACGATGTCGAGGGTTCCGGTGCCGGGGACGACGACGGTCTGCTCTTCGAGTGCGTCGAAGACGGCCCCGAGGCCGGCGGCCCTCTTGCAGGACTCCGAAACACAACGGCGGGATCGCAGGGCAGCTCCGCATACCGGAGCCCGGCGATGGACACGAAGTCGCCGGCCGTGACGCAGTCGAACCGGTACGGTCCGGTGGCCTGCGCTGAATCGTGTTCCGTCGCTCATGGTCCACGGTGACGGTCGCCGAAAACGCGTCGGGGCCGGTGCGCAGTGTGTGCCTCCGGCCCCTCATGTCTGCGGGCGGGGTCCCGGCCCGCCCGGCGGCCGTCAGGCGGCCGTCATCACCTGGCTGCCCGCGAGCGGACGGTGCGGGGCGATGACCCGGCCGTCCGGCAGGAGCTCACCGGTGTCCTCGAAGAGCACCACGCCGTTGCACAGCAGGCTCCACCCCTGCTCCGGATGGTGCGCCACGAGGCGGGCGGAGTCCCGGTCGGCGGAGTCGGCGGACGGACACGGTGTCTGGTGCTGGCACATGGGTGGGATCTTTCGCTCTGTCGTGATGGACTAGGTGACCGGGCTGGTCGAGTCGGTCGTCGTGTGTGTTCCGCGGCTGGAAGTGTCGTTCATGGCCGCCCCCGTGTGATAAGTCGTCGGAACCCAGTGTTGCCCCACGGGCGTCGTTCCGCAGGGATTTCGCAGCACCGCTTCTCACAGGTTCATGACGCATCACCCGCGCGGGCGGTTCATCCCAACTGCACTGTCCCTTCGGGTGGTTCGCAGTGGCCGGATGGGGCTAGTCCGGTCGGGTCGGCGGCGGTTCGAGGCTCGTGCGAGCCGTTCGGTGCTCGTAAGAGCGGTCGCCGGGCGGAAATGGGCGGATCCCGCCTGCCGGCTGGCGGCGACGGGATCCGTGAACGAGGGTGGCCCGCTGTGTCAGGCGGGGGAGTCGAGCAGCCGGGTCGGGGTCGCCCGGTGGGTCAGCACCGGGAGCAGTTCGGCGACGCGGTGCGGACGGTGGGACGCGATGCCGGGAGGCGCCGGGGCCAGCGGGACGAGCAGGTCGGTGGCGGCGGGATGGCCGGTGCCGCCGTCCGCGGTGCAGTCCTCGTGGAGCCAGAGCGTCAGCATGTACAGGCCCGGCACCGACAGCAGCCGGGGCTGGTACGCCTGCGGCATCGTCTCGGCCAGGCGCAGGGCGCGTTCGGTGGAGGGGATGTACGGCCCCTCGAAGAAGTGGGAGAAGGCCCAGCCGTCGGGCGTGAGCATGGTGTCCGCCGCGGCCACGGCGCGCTCCCCGCTGCGGATCACGAAACGCCACCCGGCCAGGTGCGTCGCCGCCACCCCCTCGGGCGTGACCTGGTCGAGGAGGTGCACCGGCAGCGGGAGCTCGGGTGTGGTGGGCCCCTGTGCGCGCAGCAGGGAGGGAGTTCGGGCCTCGCGCACCGCGGTGGGGGAGGAGAGCGCGGTCAGGACGGAACGAAGTGCGGGCGCGGGAGCCTGGGGGACGTGCAGCGGCATGGTGGGTCGCCTCTCATTCGAAGGCACGGTGGCGCGAGGGCGGGGCGGACGGCGCTGTCAGCTCGCGAAGGGAGGCAGCGGGGCGGGGACCGGGGTCTGAACGAGAGGGGGGCGGGGTCCACCGAACGTCGCGTCGGCGGCCGGACCCATCGACCGTGGGCGCCAACCTGCTGCCTTCTCGCGGAGTTTATACGACACGGGTTCAGACTGTGTTTCCGCTAGCTGTTTCCGGTGAGTAGAACAAGAGTATATTCGGTCGGTGATACGCGAATGTCATCCCGATTCCGGACGGTGGGTCGCGGCGATGACCTCGGTGGATGTCCGCGGACCGGTCGGCCTATTCTCGTCGGCGTTTTTCACGAGTTCGCCGGGTTCGATAGCGGAGCCACGCGTCATGCCGGATGAATGTGCCATCGGTCACACGAGACCAGCGTAGCGGCGGACAGGCCCGTCCGGGGACGTTATCGATCGCTTTCCCTGGGCATCCTCCACCTGACCGGGACCCGGCCACCGGGTCTTCGGCCGGCACCATCCGAGGAGGGACGCTTCCATGGGCGAGAAGGTCGTGGCAGGCGGGTTCGACCTGTCCGATCGCCAGCGCTACCGCGACAAGCTGCGTCAGTGTCTGACGGGCTTGGAGCGACTCCTGGCGGAGAAGCGGTTCGACCGCCCGAAGAACCTCATGGGCCTGGAGATCGAATTGAATCTCGCAGGCTCCGACGGCATGCCGAAAATGTTGAACGGGCAAGTCCTCGAACGCATCGCGAGTCGCGATTTCCAAACAGAACTCGCCATGTTCAACCTGGAAGTGAACATTCCGCCACACCGGCTGGGGGGCCGGGTATTCGACCGGCTCGCCGAGGAACTCCGTACGTCACTGGCATATGCTGACCGAAAAGCCGGAGAGGTCGACGCGGGAATCGTGATGATCGGCATTCTGCCGACCCTCGACCGTGACGACCTGGTCTCGTCGAACCTCTCGGACGTCGACCGCTACACCCTCCTCAACGACCAGATCGTGGCCGCCCGCGGCGAGGAGTTCACCCTCGACATCGAGGGCGTGGAGCACTTGAGCTGCACCTCGAAGTCCATCGTCCCGGAGGCCGCCTGCACCTCCGTGCAACTGCACCTGCAGGTCACCCCGGGCCGGTTCGCCGACGTGTGGAACGCGGCCCAGGCGGTCGCCGCCGCGCAGATCGCCGTCGGCGCCAACTCGCCCTTCCTGTTCGGCCGCGAGCTCTGGCGCGAGTCGAGGCCCCCGCTCTTCCAGCAGTCCACCGACACCCGCCCGCCCGAACTGCAGGCCCAGGGCGTCCGCCCGCGCACCTGGTTCGGCGAGCGCTGGGTGGACTCGGCGTACGACCTCTTCGAGGAGAACCTGCGCTACTACCCGGCCCTGCTGCCGATCTGCGACGGCGAGGACCCACTGGAGGTGATCGACCGGGGCGGCACCCCCTCCCTCGCGGAACTCGTCCTGCACAACGGCACGATCTACCGCTGGAACCGCCCGGTGTACGGCGTCGCCGACGGCGTCCCGCACCTGCGCGTGGAGAACCGCGTCCTGCCCGCCGGGCCCACCGTGCTCGACGTCGTCGCCAACGCGGCGTTCTACTACGGACTCGTCCGCGCCCTGGCCGAGGAGAGCCGGCCGGTGTGGACCCGGCTGCCGTTCGAGGCGGCCGCCGCCAACTTCGACGCCGCGTGCAAGGACGGCATCGACGCCCGCTTCACCTGGCCCCGGCGCGGCCGGTTCAGCGGCACCGCCGAGGTCGACGCGGTCAGCCTGGTCCGCGACGAGCTGCTGCCGCTCGCCGAGGCGGGGCTGGACGCCTGGGGCATCGAGCCGGCCGACCGCGACCTGTACCTGGGCGTGATCGAGGAACGCTGCCGGCGCCGGGTGAACGGGGCGAGCTGGCAGGTCGCGACCTTCCACCAGGCCCTCGACACCGGACTCTCCCGCGAGGAGGCCCTGGCCGCCACGACCCGGCGCTACCGCACGCTGATGCACAAGGGGGACCCGGTGCACACCTGGCCGGTGGGACCGACGGAGCCGCTGCCGCCGCTCAGCTGACGCGCCCGCGGGCCAGTGCCACGCTGCCGCCATACTGATCCGACAGGCCGGTGAAGAGGAGGCAGGTGTGCAGGCGGAGGCGAGCCCGGTGGGCGATTCCATTCCCCAGCAGGGGCTCTCACGGCGGATGCTCCGCGACGAGACACTGCTCGTCCTCGCGCTGTCGCTCGGGGCGAGCGGAGTATCCGCGCTGATCAGCTTCATCGGCTCGGTCACCAGACCGGGCGGGCTCAAGGACCAGGCGGCCACGATGAACGCCTCGGCCGCGCCCGGCCGGCCCTGGCTCGACCTGGCCTGGCAGCTCTTCGGGATCACCACGGCCCTCGTGCCCGTCGCCCTCGTCGCGCACTTCCTGCTGCGCGAGGGCGCGAGCCTGCGCACGATCGGCTTCGACCGCACCCGCCCCTGGCCCGACCTCGGCCGCGGCGCGGCGATCGCCGCGGTCGTCGGCAGCACCGGCATCGCCTTCTACCTGGCGGCCCGCGGCCTCGGCTTCAACCTCACGGTGGTGCCCGAGGCGCTGCCGGAGGTGTGGTGGAAGTACCCCGTGCTGATCCTCTCCGCGATCCAGAACGCGGTGCTGGAGGAGGTCATCGTCGTCGGCTACCTGCTGCGCCGCCTCGGCCAGCTGGGCTGGAGCCCGACGGCCGCGCTGGCGGGCAGCTCCGTGCTGCGCGGCTCCTACCACCTCTACCAGGGCATCGGCGGCTTCGTCGGCAACCTGGTGATGGGCGTCGTCTTCGTCTGGCTCTACCGCCGCTGGGGCCGCGTCGGCCCCCTGGTGGTGGCCCACTCGCTGCTCGACATCGGGGCGTTCGTGGGATACGGGCTCCTGGCGGGCAAGGTGGGCTGGCTGCCGACGGCGTGACGCGCCGGAGCACCGCACCGGGGGCGTACGACGGTGCCGTACGCCCCTTCGTCCGGCTGCCGTCCGTATGCCTCAGGCGAGCAGCTCGCCGTCGATGACGGTGACCGCCCTGCCGGACAGCAGGGTGCGGTCCCCGCGCAGCTCCGTGCGGACGCGGCCGGAGCGGGGCGAGGCCTGGAGGCCGGTGAGGACGGCGCGTCCCAGGCGCTCGGACCAGAACGGGGCGAGCGCGGTGTGGGCGCTGCCCGTCACCGGGTCCTCGTCGATTCCGACGTTCGGGAAGAAGCAGCGCGAGACGAAGTCGTAACCCCGGGACGGATCCTGCGCGCGGGCCGTGGCGATGACGCCGCGGTCGGAGTGGGCGGCGAGGGCCCTGAAGTCGGGGCGGAGGCCGTGCACCGTCCTCTCGTCGGCCACCTCCACGAGCAGGTCGCCGACCTGGGGCCCGGTGTAGCGGACGGTGAGCGGCTCGGCGCCCAGGGCGTGGGCGAGGCCGCCGGGCGGATCGACCGGGGTGAGCGGGGCCGTGGGGAAGTCCAGCGTCAGGGAGCCGTCGTCCCGCCCCGTCGCGACGAGGACGCCGCTGAGGGTGGCGAACCGCACCGGGCCCTCGTGAGCGCCGGTGTGGCGCAGGACGTGGGCCGTGGCCAGGGTCGCGTGGCCGCACATCGCGACTTCGGTGACGGGGGTGAACCAGCGCAACGCCCAGTCGGCCTCGCCGCCCTCGGGGAGGGGGTGGGCGAAGGCCGTCTCGGCGTGGTTGACCTCGATGGCGACGTCGCGCAGCCAGGTGTCGTCCGGGAAGGCGTCCGTGTCGGGCAGGAGCAGGACTCCCGCCGGGTTTCCGGAGAAGGGGCGATCGGTGAAGGTGTCGACGATTCGGATCCGCATGCCCCGACGCTAGAGGCACCGCGAAGCCGGGGACTTAAAGGTCGATCGGCGAGTCCTGGCCCGGATCGCCGGGCCGGGCCACAGCGCGCGGCAGTCGGCAGGGCCTTGTCGGACCCGCTCTTCCGATATATCGTTGAGTTATCGACGACAGATCACGGAATGGAGAGTGGTGGCGATGCGCAGCCACGGTTTCGAACACGGACACGGCGGACCGCGGCACGGCCGGGGCGGTTTCGAGAGCCTGCGTGCCGCCTTCGGCCCCTTCGGCCCGGGCGGCCCCGGTGGCCCCGGCTGGGGAGGGCCCGGCGGCCCGGGCTTCGGGTCCGGCCCCTGGGGTGGCCGAGGGCGCGGCGGGCCGAGGGGAAGGGCGCGGCGCGGTGACGTGCGGGCCTCGATCCTGGCCCTGCTGAAGGACCGCCCGATGCACGGTTACGAGATGATCCAGGAGATCGCCGAGCGCAGCGGCGGCGCCTGGAAGCCCAGCCCCGGCTCGGTGTACCCCACGCTCCAGCTGCTGGAGGACGAGGGCCTGATCGTCAGCGAGTCCGAGGGCGGCAAGAAGCTGTTCTCGCTCACCGAGGCGGGCCGGACCGCCGCCGCTGAGGGGCCCGAGGCGCCCTGGGAGGAGGCCTCCCGCGGCGTCGACTGGGAGGCCCTGGGCGAGATCCGCCAGGCCGGCTTCGGTCTGATGGAGGCCTTCGGCCAGGTCTGGAAGACCGGCAGCAAGGAGCAGCGCGAGAAGGCGCTCGTCGTCATCAACGAAGCGCGCAAGAAGCTGTACCTGATCCTCGCCGACGAGGACTGACCGGCACCCAGGGGCGCCCCCGGAGCGATCCGGGGCGCCCCTGGGTGCCGGTCGACCCGCAGGCCCGCGCGGTCGAGGTCCTCCAGCGCGCCGGAATCGACCCGCACGAGGTGCGCGCCCGGCTGGACGATCAGACCGCCCGGCCCTCGGGATGCGCCGGAGGCGGCGAGACCGCGCACTGACCGGTCCGGCGCCGTCCGGGCAGTGAGACAGGTGTCATGGGGGGTGACGCTCCTGTCATGGCCTGTCATCATGTGCCGGTGCCTATGTCTGACAGCAGTCCGAGCGGGCGCGGCAGGGGTGTGGGGCTGGGCCTCGCACTGGTCTCCGCGGTCGCCTTCGGCGGATCCGGTGTCGCGGCCAAGCCGCTGATCGAGGCGGGCCTCGACCCGCTGCACGTGGTGTGGCTGCGGGTGGCCGGGGCGGCCCTGGTGATGCTGCCGCTCGCCGTGCGCCACCGGGCGCTGCCGCGCCGCCGTCCCGGACTGCTCGCCGGGTTCGGTCTGCTGGCCGTCGCCGGGGTCCAGGCCTGCTACTTCGCCGCGCTCTCGCGCATCCCGGTCGGGGTGGCGCTGCTCATCGAGTACCTGGCGCCCGCACTGGTGCTGGGCTGGGTGCGCTTCGTGCAGCGCCGGCCGGTGACGCGCGCGGCGGCGGTCGGGGTCGCTCTCGCGGTCGGCGGGCTGGCCTGCGTCGTCGAGGTGTGGTCGGGGCTGGGTTTCGACGCCCTCGGGGTGCTGCTCGCGCTCGGCGCCGCCTGCTGCCAGGTCGGCTACTTCGTGCTGTCCGACCATGGCGGTGACGCCGGCGAGGAGACGCCCGACCCGCTCGGCGTCATCGCCTACGGGCTGCTCGTCGGCGCGGCCGTGCTCACGGTCGTCGCCCGGCCGTGGAGCATGGACTGGTCCGTGCTCCGGGGCACCGCGCTCATGGACGGCACGCCCGTCGCCGCCGTCGTCCTGCTGGCCTGGATCGTCCTCGTCGCCACGGTCGTCGCGTACGTCACCGGAATCGTCGCCGTGCGCCGGCTCTCCCCTCAGGTCGCCGGGGTCGTGGCCTGCCTCGAAGCGGTCATCGCCACCGTCCTGGCCTGGGTCCTGCTCGGCGAGCACCTGTCGGCGCCGCAGATCGCCGGGGGCGTGGTCGTGCTGGTCGGCGCGTTCATCGCGCAGTCCTCGACGCCCGGGAAGGGCTCCGGCGACCCGGTGGCGAGGGGGGGACCGGAAAGGGAGTTGTCCCAGCGGGGAACGGCGGCCTAAGGTGCCGATCATGCCTTCCGACGCGCTCGTTCTCCCGCCTCCGGCCGCCTGAGGCGGGCCCTCCGGCCCCCGCGCCCGGTGCTCTTGCCCCCGGGCCGGTCGGTGCTGCCCGCAGACGAAGCCCGCGGACCCCGCTGATCACCTCCGATCCGGGGCCCTTCCCGAACTTCCGCGCACCCGCCCCGGTTCCACCGGCGCGCGCGTCGTGCGCGTCTGCGGAGAGAACCCGTGTCGAACACTTCCCTCGGCCTGCCCGTCGGGCGAGGCCTGCTCTATCTGATCGTCGCCGGTGTCGCGTGGGGCACCGCGGGCGCGGCCGCCTCCCTGGTCTACCGGGCCAGTGACATGGGGCCCGTCGCCCTGTCCTTCTGGCGGTGCGCCGCCGGTCTGGTGCTGCTGCTCGCCGTGCGCCTGGTGCGGCCGTCCGCCGCAGCGGTGGGACGGGAGCCGCTCGGGCGTCGGGTGCGGAGGGCCGGGGTCACCGGCCTGGGCCTCGCGGTCTTCCAGACGGCCTACTTCGCCGCCGTCTCCGCCACCGGGCTCGCCGTCGCCACCGTCGTCACCCTGGGCGCGGGGCCCGTGCTCATCGCGCTCGGGGCCCGGCTGCTCCTGGCCGAGCGGCTCGGACGCGGCGGCGCCGTGGCCGTCATGGGCGCGCTCACCGGGCTGGGGGTCCTCGTCCTCGGCGGCGGGGACACGGCCGCACGGCCCTGGGGCGTGCTGCTCGCGCTGGTGTCGGCGGCCGGGTACAGCCTGATGACGCTGCTCACCCGGCGGTGGGGGCGGGACGGCGCGGCCGACGCCTCCGGGACCACCGTCGGTGCGTTCGCCGTCACGAGCCTGTGCCTGCTGCCGTTCGCCGCGGCGGAGGGGCTGGTGCCGCACACCGGGGATGCCGTGCGGCTGCTGGTCCTGCTGGGGTACGTCGCCGCCGTGCCCACGGCCCTGGCGTACGGGCTGTACTTCGCGGGCGCGGCCGTCGTGCGGTCGGCCACCGTCTCCGTGATCATGCTGCTGGAGCCGGTGAGTGCGACCGTGCTCGCCGTCGTCCTGCTCGGTGAGCGGCTGACTCCGGCGACGGTGGCCGGAACGCTGCTGATGCTGGGGGCGGTCGCGGGGCTCGCGGCGGGGGAGCTGCGCAGGCCCGGGGAGCGGCCGGTGCCGGTGACGACGGCCCCGTAGGTCAGGCGCCGGGCAGGTAGCCGGGCAGGTCCGTGTCCGCCGCCAGGGCCGGGTCGGGGACCGGGGTGCCGTAGGTCCTCCGGACCGGGACCACTCCGGCCCAGTGGGGGAGACCGAGGTCCTCCGGTTCGTCGTTGACGCCGCCGGTGCGCAGCTTCGCGGAGACCTCCTCCAGGTCCAGGCGGATCACGGCCGTGGCGGCCAGCTCCTTGGTGTTCGCCGGCCGGGAGTCGGCCGACCGGCCCGGCACGACCTGGTCCACCAGGGCGTCCAGTGCCCGGCGTTTCTCCTCGGGGTCCGTGACGTCGCGGGCGACGCCGTGCACCACCACCGAGCGGTAGTTGATCGAGTGGTGGAAGGCCGAGCGGGCCAGGACCAGGCCGTCGACGTGGGTGACGGTCAGGCACACCGGCAGCCCCGGGTCGGCCTGACCCGCCGCCCGCAGCGGACGCGAGCCGGTCGAGCCGTGCACGTACAGCCGCTCGCCGACCCGGGCGTACAGCGTGGGCAGCACGACGGGCGCGCCGTCCCGCACGAAGCCGAGGTGGCAGACGTACGCCTCATCCAGTATCGAGTGGACCAGGTCCCGGTCGTAGGAGGCCCGCTTCGCCGAGCGAGTGGGGACGGTGCGGTCGGTCGGCGTGTAGGCGGTGGGCGGCTGGGCCGGCGTCCGCGTGCTCCCCTGCATGGGCGCTCCTTTTTGCACTAGTGCATACTGTTGTTTGTGCTAGGAGAGTATCGGATCAGTGGGCGTCGCGCGGCGGACATTTCCGCGAGCATCGAGCGGGCGGTGGGAGCCGGTGAGCTGCTGCCGGGCCAACTGCTGCCCCCAATGCGGGAGTTGGCGCAGCAGCTGGGGGTGAACCCGAACACGGTCGCGGCCGCGTACCGGACCCTGCGGGAGCGCGGGGTCATCGAGACCGCCGGCCGGCGCGGCAGCCGGGTGCGGCCCGCACCGGCCACGACCGGGCGGGACCACATCAGGGTCGACGTCCCGGAGGGCGTGCGGGACGTGGCGAGCGGCAATCCGGACCCGGCACTGCTGCCGCCGCTCGCCGACGCCTTCGCCGCGGCCGCGGCGCAGGGCGATCGTGAGCCCGTCCTGTACGGACAGGCCCCCGTCGAACCCGAACTGGAGCGCCTGGCGCGGGCCGGCCTGGTCGCCGACGGGGTCCCGGGCGGCCCGCTCGCCGTGGTCTCCGGAGCGCTCGACGGGGTCGAACGGGTGCTGGCGGCCCACCTCAAACCCGGCGACGCCGTCGCCGTCGAGGACCCCGGCTGGGGCCGCACCCTCGACCTCGTGCCGGCGCTCGGCCTGCGGACGGTCCCCGTCGGCGTCGACGACGACGGGCCGCGCGCCGAGGACGTGCGCCGTGCGCTGGAGTCCGGGGCCCGCGCCCTGATCGTGACGTGCCGGGCGCAGAACCCGACCGGCGCCGCGGTGGGCGCCGCACGCGCGCGTGCCCTGCGGTCGGTGCTGCGGCGGTTCCGGGAGGTCCTGCTGATCGAGGACGACCACGGCCACGGCATCGTGGACGTGCCCCTCCAGCCCCTGGCCGGCGCGACCCGGCACTGGGCGTTCGTGCGCTCCGCCGCCAAGGCCTACGGGCCCGACCTGCGCCTCGCGGTGCTCACCGGCGACGCCGTCACCGTCGACCGCGTCCACGGCCGGCAGCGGCTCGGGCCCGGCTGGGTCAGCAGGCTGCCGCAGCGGGCCCTGGTCCGGCTGTGGGCCGACGGCGCGGTGGACGCGGGCGCGGTCGCGACGGCCTACGGGCGACGCCGGGACGCGCTGATCGGCGCGCTCGGCCGGCGCGGTCTGGCAGCACACGGGCGCAGCGGCATGAACGTGTGGGTGCCGGTGCCGGACGAGACCGGGGCCGTCGCACGGCTGCTGCACGCCGGTTGGGCGGTCGCGCCCGGTGCCCGTTTCCGGATGAGCGCGTCGCCCGGGATCCGGGTTTCCGTCTCGACTCTGACGGAGTCGGAGGCCGAACCGCTGGCCGATGCGATCGCTTCGGCCGTGGGGCCGGCGCCGGTGCGGAGTTATGTCTGAGGCGAGGGCGCCGGCGCCGGTGTGGAGTGAGTGAGTGCGACGCGGGGAGCCGGCGAGGGTGGGGAGTGAGCCTGACGCGGGAGTGCCGACGCCCGTGCCGGACTCGGCCGGGGCCCGCGGGGCTGTCGCGCGGCGGCCGGGCGGTCGCGGCCCGTGCCCGCCTCTTGCCATGAACCAGGGTGCCGGCGGCCCCGCCGCTCCCGGCTCGGCGGCCGGGCCGGACGGTGTCGGGTGGGGCCCAGACCCCGGTCCTCACGTCCGCGGCTTCGGGCGGACCTGCGTCAGCGCCGCGCCCGTGAGTACGATCGCCGCCCCGACCGGGGTCGACCAGGCCAGCGACTCGCCCAGGAGGGCGACGCCCGCGGCCGTGGCGATCACCGGGATGAAGTACGTGACCATCTGGGCGGTCGTCGGGCCGACCTCGGCGACCAGGCCGTACTGCACGAGCACGGCGAGGCCCGTGCCCAGGGCGCCCAGGGCGGCGATCGCCAGCAGCGGCACCACCGGCAGACTCGTCGGCAGGGCGGTGAACAGCGGGGTGACGACGGCCAGCTGCACCGTCGCGAGCAGCAGTTGCGCGCCGGTCATCGACAGGTGCGAGTGGCCGGTGCCCGCCAGGGTGCGGCGGACGTAGATCCAGCCGACCGGATAGCTGAGGGAGGCCAGCAGGGCCAGGGCCGTGCCGGTCGCGTCCAGGCCGGTGAACGCAGCAGATGTCCAAGCTGGAGCGGGAGGTCGGCCAGCGGCTCCTGGCCAAGAACGGCCGGGGCGTGCGGCTCACCGACGCGGGCCGGCTGCTCGCCGAGCACGCGCAGCGCATCCTGTCGCCGGTCGAACTCGCCCAGGCGGATCTGGAGGCCCAGCGCGGCCAGGTCGCCGGCGAGCTCAGGCTGGCGGCGTTCCCGACGGCCGCACGCGGTCTGTTCCCCCACGCGCTGTCCGCGCTGCGCGAGCGGCACCCCGCGCTCCGGCTGCGCTCCAGCGAGCTGGAACCGGCGCAGGGCATCGCCGGGGCCGTACGCGGCGATCTCGACCTCGCCGTGGTGCTCGACTGGTACAACAAGCCGATGGCGCTGCCCGAGGGCCTGGTCAAGGCGTCGATCCTGGACGACCCGGCCGATGTCGCCCTGCCGGCGGACCACCGCCTCGCGGGGCGCGACGAGGTGGACCTCGGCGAGTTCGCCGACGACGAGCGGATCACCCGGAACGACGGGGAGTTCTCCCACGAGTGGCTGATGTTCACCCTCCGCTCCATGGGCGTCGAGCCGATCGTCGGCCACCGCGCGGCCGAGACCCACACCCAGCTCGGGCTGGTCGCCGCGGGCCTCGGCGTGTGCATCGCCCCCCTGCTCGGCCGCAACCCCGTGCCCGAGGGCGTCGTGACCGTCCCCGTCCGGCAGCGGGTCCGGAGGCACGTGTACGTCGTCTGGCGCGCGGACGCCGACCGCCGCCCCTCGATCCGGGCGGCGGTGGAGGCCCTGCGGGCGGCGGGGGAGAGCGTCGGCTGAGCCCGCCCTACCGCGCCGCCCCCAGCTTGCGGAAGTCCCAGGAGACGATCTTCCGCGGTGTCAGCCGCACCCAGGCGTGCCGGCCGTCGTGCGGCATCTCCTCCAGGCCGAAGTTCTTGCGGGCGAACAGCGTCTCCGGCACGTCCAGTTCGGCGCACAGCTCCCCCGTGCGCGGAATCTCGCCCACGAACTCGGCCGTGCCCGACAGCTCGGCCCCGCGCAGCTCGTCGTACTCCTCGCCGGTGTCGACGACGATCGCCACCCGCGGGTCGCGCCGCAGATCCGCCCACCGCTTGCTGCGCACGACCGAGTACAGCCACATCGAGGTGCCGTCCCAGGCGAACCACAGGGTGCTCACGTGCGGGGCGCCGTCGGCGGACACCGTGGCGACCCGGCAGGTGCGCTGCGCGGTCAGGAAATCGTCCAGCTCGCCCGGCGTCATCATGATCTTCCGGCCCCGGCGCTGCTGCGTGACGCCCATGCTCCCCCTCTTTCCTTCCCTCACCTCGTGCCAGAGGAGATCCTCTGACATCACGTCAGAAAAGGATGGGTTCTCCACCGCCGGGGCGCAACGCCCGCCCGGCCCGGCCGGCCCGCCGGCCGCGGGCGGGACCGGGCCCCAGGACACCATCGCGGGGGCGCGCTGCGACCGCACCCCGGGGACGATCCGCCGGACCCCGTGCGTGGCCGCCACGCTCGCGGCCACGCACGGGACACCGCCCGCCCGACGCGGGCGCGCGAGGTCAGGCCAGGGTGATCGAGTCACCGTTCACGGTGACCTGCTTCGCCTCCAGCGGCTTGACCGCCGGCCCCTTCTTCACGCTGCCGTCGAGCACGGAGAACCGACTGCCGTGGCAGGTGCAGGAGATGATGTCGTCCTTGAGATCCACCATCGGGCAGTTCTGGTGGGTGCAGATCGTGGAGAAGGCCTTGAAGTCGCCCGCAACCGGCTGGGAGACGACGACCTTCTCGTCCTTGAAGATCTTGCCGCTGCCCTCGGGGATGTCGGCGGTCTTCGCCAGCGCGGCGCCACCGGCCCCCGCTCCGTCGGACGCGCCACCGCCCGCCGCGTCCTGCCCGGCCGACGCTTCGGAGGCCTTGTCGTCCGAACCGCACGCCGTCAGCGCCACGGTGAGCCCCGCCGTGCCCACCGCCGCCACGACGGCTCGGCGGTTCGGTCCCGACAACGGCTGAACTGATTCGCTGGTCATGCTGACGTTCCTTCCGCGGATTCGTGATCTGCCGAGAGGTACGGCCCCCGGCGACCGGCTGTTCACGCACTGCCGAAATCCTGACCCATGGGCGCATGGCCGCCGTCGGCGGGCCCGCCCACGTCAGTAACCTGGGGCGATGCTCAAGGAAGTGATCGCGACCCGTTTCATCGCGCCGCTGCGCGAGGGCGGCTCCCTGCCGGGACTCGTGGAGGCCGACGACCTCGGCACGTACGTCCTGAAGTTCAGCGGCGCCGGACAGGGCCGCAAGACGCTGGTCGCCGAGGTGGTCTGCGGGGAGCTCGCACGCCGGCTGGGCCTGCGGGTGCCGCGGCTGGTCACCGTCGACCTCGACGCCGAACTGGGACTGGGGGAACCCGACGAGCAGGTGCAGAGCCTGCTCCGCTCCAGCGCGGGCACGAACCTCGGCATGGACTTCCTCTCCGGCGCACTCGGCTTCGACCCGCTCGCCTTCCGGGTGGACCCGGAGGAGGCCGGGCGGATCGTCTGGTTCGACGCGCTCGTCAACAACGTCGACCGGTCCTGGCGCAACCCCAACCTGCTCATGTGGCGGGGCGAGCTGTGGCTCGTCGACCACGGGGCGACCATGATCTGGCACCACAACTGGCCGGGCGCCCAGGGCTCGGCGGCCCGACCCTACGACGCCTCCGACCACGCCCTGGCGCCCTTCGCGCCGGACGTCGCCGCCGCGGCGGCCGCCCTGGCCCCCAGGATCACCGAGGAACTCCTCGCCGACGTCACCGCCCGGATCCCGGACGTCTGGCTGGCGGACGAGCCCGGCTTCGCCGCACCCGACGACCTGAGACGGGCCTACGCGCGACCGCTGCTGGCCCGCGCCGCCGTCATCCACGAGCGCATCCAGGGGATCAAGTGAACGACCGGCACATCATCAAGGGCGCTACCCGGGAGCGCCAGGTCTACGAGTACGCGGTCCTGCGCGTCGTCCCGCGCGTCGAACGCGGCGAGTGCGTCAACGCCGGTGTGCTCGTCTACTGCCGCGCCGAGTCCTATGTCGGCGCCCGCACCCATCTGGACGAGGCCCGCCTGCTGGCCCTGGACCCGGAGGTGGACGTGGCCGGAGTCCGCGCCGCCCTGCGGGCCGTGGAGGGCATCTGCGCGGGCGGCCCCGCGGCCGGCCCGGCGGCGGCCGACGACCCCGGCCGCCGCTTCCGCTGGCTGGCCGCCCCCCGCTCCACGATCGTCCAGCCCGGCCCGGTCCACACGGGCCTGACCACGGACCCGGCAGCGGAGACGGAACGGCTGCTGGACGTGCTGGTGCGGTAGGCCGTCGCAGGCCCCGTCCGGCCGTCCGGCGCCTCACCGGCCGTCCGACCGGTCCGCAGAGGCGCCGGGCCGCCGCTGTCCGGGCCCGCGTCCTCCTCCAGGTCTTCCCCGGGCGTCCTTCTGCGGCTGGGCGCGGTCTGGGCCGTTCGGGTGTTCCGCGGCGCCTCGCGGGGCAGGTCGGCGCGGGTGATGGATCACATGCCGCTTCCGGCCGTTGACACCGGGTGCCAGGGCTTCTAGCGTCCTCCACACAAGGTACTAAGCGGTCGCTCACCTGAGGAGAACGAGTCATGCCCACCACTGAGCAGCGGGTCGCCGTCGTGACCGGTGCCGCACGAGGGATCGGTGCCGCCACTGCCGTACGGCTGGCCGCGGAGGGCCGTGCGGTCGCCGTGCTCGACCTCGACGAGGCGGCCTGCAAGGACACCGTGGAGAAGATCACCGCCGCGGGGGGCAGGGCGATCGCGGTCGGCTGCGACGTCTCGGACGAGGCGCAGGTCGAGGCCGCCGTCGCGCGGATCGCCGAGGAGCTCGGCGCCCCGACGATCCTGGTCAACAACGCGGGCGTGCTGCGCGACAACCTGCTCTTCAAGATGAGCGTCTCCGACTGGGACACCGTCATGAACGTGCACCTGCGCGGCGCGTTCCTGATGTCCAAGGCCTGCCAGAAGCACATGGTGGACGCCGGCTTCGGGCGGATCGTGAACCTGTCGTCGTCCTCGGCGCTCGGCAACCGCGGCCAGGTCAACTACTCCGCCGCCAAGGCCGGACTCCAGGGCTTCACCAAGACCCTCGCCAAGGAACTCGGCAAGTTCGGCGTCACCGCCAACGCCGTCGCCCCCGGCTTCATCGCCACGGAGATGACCAAGGCCACCGCCGACCGCGTCGGCATGGGCTTCGAGGACTTCAAGGCCGCCGCCGCCACCCAGATCCCCGTGGCCCGTGTCGGCGAGCCGGAGGACATCGCCAACGCCATCGCCTTCTTCACGGGTGAGGCGGCCGGCTTCGTCTCCGGCCAGGTGCTGTACGTGGCCGGCGGACCGCTCGACTAGAGGACGGCCGACATGACTTCCGCAGAACTCTCCGGCAGGGTCGCCCTGGTCACGGGCGCCAGCCGCGGCATCGGCTACGGCGTCGCCGAGGCGCTCGTCGCGCGCGGCGACCGGGTCGTCATCACCGGCCGCAACGAGGACGCCCTCAAGGAGGCCGTCGAGCAACTCGGCGCCGACCGCGCGGTGTACGTGGCCGGCAAGGCGCACGACGAGGCCCACCAGGCCGTCGCCGTCGAGCGTGCGATGGAGGCCTTCGGCCGCGTCGACTTCCTGGTCAACAACGCCGGTACCAACCCGGTGTTCGGTCCGATGGCCGACCTGGACCTGAACGTCGCGCGCAAGGTCTTCGAGACCAACGTGATCTCCGCGCTCGGCTTCGCCCAGAAGACATGGCACGCCTGGCAGAAGGACAACGGCGGCGCGATCGTCAACATCGCCTCCGTCGCGGGCCTGTCGCCCTCGCCTTTCATCGGCGCCTACGGCGTCAGCAAGGCGGCGATGATCAACCTGACCGTGCAGCTCGCGCACGAGTTCGCGCCCAAGGTGCGGGTCAACGCGATCGCCCCGGCCGTCGTCAAGACCAAGTTCGCCCAGGCGCTGTACGAGGGCCGCGAGGAGGAGGCCGCCGCGGCCTACCCGCTCGGCCGGCTCGGTGTGCCCTCCGACATCGGCGGCGCGGCCGCGTTCCTCACCTCCGGGCAGTCCGACTGGGTCACCGGCCAGACGCTCGTCGTGGACGGCGGCATCTTCCTCAACGCCGGCACCGGCTGACAACCCCGCGCACGCGGTGCGGTACGGGCGCTCCTCGTCGCGGGGGGCGCCCGTACCGGTGCGACCACCGCATAGCGCCAGGAAACGTAGTCAGAGGTTTAGTGATCAAGGAGTGATGGTCCTGGGAGGGTCAGCAGGCTCGGCACTGCGGTATGGTCTGCCGACCCTTGGTATGGCAGATCGAGGAGCGTGCGCGTGTTCAACCGGAACCGGTGCCTGCGGCGGGTGGCGGCCATCGCGTCCATATCGTCCCTTCTCGCCGGGTGCGGCGTGCTGTCGTCCGACACCCCGGACGACGAGGGGCCGATCGTCGTGGGCAGCACCAGCTCTCCCAGCACGCTCGACCCTGCCGCGTCGTGGGACAGCTCCTGGGAGCTGTTCCGCAACATCTACCAGACGCTGCTCAGTTACCCCCCGGGCGCGACCGAGCCCGAGCCGGACGCCGCCGAGAAGTGCGCCTTCAGCGACGCCTCGAACCAGGTGTACCGCTGCGAGCTGCGCGAGGGACTGACGTTCTCCAACGGCGACGCGCTCGACGCCCAGGCCGTCAAGTACTCCTTCGACCGCATCCGCAGGATCAACGTCAACGGCGGCCCCGCCGGACTGCTGGGCAGCCTCGACCGGGTCCAGGCGCCGACCGACCGCGAGGTGGTCTTCCACCTCAACAAGCCCGACGCCACCTTCCCGTTCGTGCTCGCCACACCGGCCATGTCGATCGTGGCCCCCGACTCCTACCCCCCGGACGCCCTGCGCGACGGCAAGGACGTCGTCGGCTCCGGGCCGTACGGCCTCAAGTCGTACGAGGAGGGCAAGGAGGCCGTCCTGGTGCGCAACGACTCCTACAAGGGCTTCGCCAAGCGCCAGAACGACGCGGTCACCGTCCGGTACTTCCAGGACTCCGGCACCATGGTCGAGGCGCTGCGCGACAAGGAGATCGACGTGACCTACCGCGGTCTGGCCGCCGGTGACGTGGTCGACCTGCAGAGCAAGACCTCCCAGTACGAGGACATCCAGCTCGTCGAGGGCACCGGCACCGACATCAACTACCTGGTGTTCAACCCCGAGGACCCCTGGGCGAACAAGAAGGCGGTCCGCCAGGCCATCGCCCAGGTCGTCGACCGGGCGGCGATCGCCCACAAGGTCTACAAGGACACCGTCGACCCGCTGTACTCGATGGTCCCCAAGGGGCTCGTCGGCCACACCACGGGCTACTTCGACGACTACGGCGACCCCGATGTCTCCAAGGCCCGCAAGATCCTCACCGAGGCCGGCATCAACCAGAAGGTCCCGCTCACCTTCTGGTACACGAGCGACCGCTACGGCTCCGAGACGGCCGCCGAGTTCAAGGAGCTCAAGCGCCAGCTCGAGGCCTCCGGCCTGTTCACCATCACCCTCAAGAGCCGCCCCTGGAAGACGTACGTCGCGGGCTACCAGAAGGGCGAGTACCCGGTGTTCGGGCGTGGCTGGTTCCCCGACTTCCCGGATGCCGAGAACTTCATCGCGCCGTTCGTCGGCGAGCAGAACGCCCTCGGCACGCCCTACCCGGCTCCCGAGATCACCGGAACCCTGCTGCCCCGCTCGCGCCGCGAGAGCGACCGCGCGAACGTGGTGGAGGAGTTCAAGGAGGCCCAGCAGATCATCGTGGACGACGCGCGGCTGCTGCCGCTGTGGCAGGGCCGGCAGTACGTGGCGGCCAGCCGGGACGTCTCGGGCGCCGAGCGGGCCCTGGACCCGTCGACGATCATGATGCTGTGGGAGCTGCACCGCAAGACCGCCTGGTAGGGGAGGGGGCAGCGGCGTTCCGGGGCACGCTGTCAGTGGACGCCTGTAGGTTCTGAGGCCTGCAAGTGACCACGGATCGTGAGGACGTTGACGTGACCGACATCGCCATGCTGCCCGAGTCCTGGCGCGGGGTTCTGGGCGACGAGCTGCAGCAGCCCTACTTCAAGGAGCTGACGGAGTTCGTCGAGGACGAGCGGGCGAAGGGCCCCGTCTATCCGCCGCGCGAGGAGGTCTTCGCCGCGCTGGACGCCACGCCCTACGAGGGGGTCAAGGTCCTGGTCCTCGGTCAGGACCCCTACCACGGCGAGGGCCAGGGACACGGCCTGTGCTTCTCGGTCCGCCCCGGGGTGCGGATCCCCCCCTCCCTGCGCAACATCTACAAGGAGATGCACGAGGAGCTGGGCACCCCGATCCCGGACAACGGCTATCTGATGCCGTGGGCCCGGCAGGGCGTACTGCTGCTCAACGCGGTGCTCACGGTCCGCGCGGGCGAGGCCAACTCGCACAAGGGCCGGGGCTGGGAGAAGTTCACCGACGCGGTCATCCGCGCGGTGGCCGACCGCCCCGACCCGGCGGTGTTCGTGCTCTGGGGCAACTACGCGCAGAAGAAGCTCCCGCTGATCGACGAGTCGCGGCACATCGTGGTGAAGGGCGCGCACCCCTCTCCCCTGTCGGCGAAGAAGTTCTTCGGCTCCCGTCCGTTCACGCAGATCAACGACGCGGTGGCGGCTCAGGGCCACGAGCCGATCGACTGGACGATCCCCGACCTCGGCTGAGGACCGGCAGGGGCGGTCCTCTCCGGCTCGGCCCGCGGCCGTACGGAGCGGCCTGAGCCGGATCGCCCGCCCCTGCGGTTAGCGTCGGCGCAACAGCCGGTGAGGGTGCGGAGGGCGCGGTGGCGGAGCGACAGGGGCGGACGGCGCCGGACGCCGTGCTGACACGGATCGGGCAGGTCGTCATGCTGCACCACGCGGGCGACCGGGAGGAGGCCCGGCACCGGCTCCTCGCCCTGTGGGCGGAGATCGGCGAACACGGCGACCCCCTGCATCGCTGCACCCTCGCGTACTACCTGGCCGACACGCAGGACGACCCCGCGGACGAACTGGCCTGGGACCTGCGGGCGCTGACAGCCGCCGACGAGGCCGGGCAGGAGGTGCTCGCGGTCCGCGCGTTCTACCCCTCCCTGCACCTCAACCTGGCCGACGTCTACGCCAGACTCGGCCGCCGCGACGCCGCCCGCTCCCATCTGCGCCGGGCCCGCGAGTCCGCCAGCGCCCTCCCCGGCGACCGTCACGGGGAGAGCGTGTGGGCGGCCATCGCCCGGCTGGAGTCCCGGCTGGGCGGAGGCGGCGGAGGCATGTGGACGCCACCGCGACAGCGGCCCTGACGTGGCCGGTGGGGGTGGGGGTCGATAAGCCCGAGGCGTTACGGCAGCAGGTCGGCGCCCATCCGTCCGGGCGGAGTGCCGACGCCCCGTCCGTGCGGGTCACTGCGAGGTGGCGCCCTCCCGGCCCGTGCGGGGGTGAGCTCCCAACCCGGTCGGCCGCGCGGTGGCACTCACCCGCTCCCCGCGGTGCCCGGCCAGGTGAGGCCCCCGCACCCCACCCCCTGGCTCAGCGCCCGTAGGTGTCACCGCAGATCCTCGCCTCCGGGCTGTCCGGCCGCCAGCCGCCGTGGCGCCGGCCCAGCGCGCACACGCCGGAGGCGTCGGGGACCCGGCGCCGCACCTCCTGGCGGACCGACTCCGGGACCTCCGCCGGGTCGGTGCCCCGGCGTTCGGGGCCGCGGGGTGCCGGAGCGGGGCGCTCCGGGCGGCCGGGGCGGGCCCTGACGCCCCCGGTCTCGGACGGCGGTCGTCCCCGGTCCGGAGCGGCGGCGTGAGGCGGTGAGGCCGGGCGGGACGCGGACGCGTTCGGCTCCGGCCGCCGGGACCCCTCGATGAGCTGCAGCGCCTCGCGGGCCGGGGCCTGCTCGATCTCGGCCTCCGCCTGCCCCTCCGGCAGCGGCGCAGACGGCCGGGACGCTGCCGCCGACGGCCCCGCTACCGGGGGATGCCGGACCGTCGTACAGCCGGAGAGGGCCGAGACGGCCACGGTCACCAGGAGTGCCGCTGTGGTGGTCGTTCGATGCACCCGTACAACTCTGCTGCGTCCGGTCCGCGTCGAGACGGCGGACGGGCGGAGGTTACCCCACACGGGTGACGTCCTACCTCGTACGGGCGGCGCCGGCCCCCGGCGGCTGACGTCAGTCGCCGGTCGCGCCGTCGAGGCGCTCGCGGAGCAGGTCGGCGTGGCCGTTGTGCCGCGCGTACTCCTCGATCATGTGGGTGTGCAGCCACCGCAGGTTGAACCGCTCGCCGGTGCGCCGGTGCGTGCCCCCGGAGAGGTCGTCGAGGCCGAAGCGGGCGGCGTTGCGGCGGGCGGTCCCGATCTCCGACTGCCAGGCGGCGTACGTCTCCTGCCAGGTGTCCGCCTCGGTGAGGTGGAACTCGCCGTCCGGCTCCTCGTCGCTCCAGTAGAGGGGCGGGACGTCCTCGCCGGCCAGCACCCGGCGGTACCAGCTCCGTTCGACGTCCGCCATGTGGCGCACCAGCCCCATCAGGGAGAGGTTCGAGGGTGCCACGGACGCGGACCTGAGCTGCTCGTCGGTCAGACCCTGGCACTTCCACGCGAGGGTCTGCCGGTGGAAGTCCAGCCACCCCTCCAGCATGGTGCGTTCGTCGGCGGTGGTGGCGGGCATGCGGCGTTCGTCGGTCATGCGTGCATCCTGTCCGACCGGCCTCCCGGCGCACCACGGCTTTTCAGTTGCGGAGCATGCCTTCGAGCAGTTCCCGCAGCCCCTCCCGCACGTCCTCAAGGCTCGGCGTCCGGGCGCTGAACGACCCCGCCACACAGCTGAACATCAGCCCGTCCGCCCAGGCGATCAGCGACAGGGTGTGCCGGGCCGGGGCGCGCGAGCCCATCGCGGTGACCAGGGCGGTGAGCTGGTCGCGGAAGCGGGCGCCCGTGGCGTCGAAGCAGGCCCGCAACTCCGGGCGGCGGGTGGCCTCCAGGGCCAGTTCGTAGCGGGCGAGGATGAGCGTCCGGTGCTGGGTCAGGGCCCGGTGGGCCGCCAGGGCCAGGGCCTCGACGAGGGAGTCGGTCCCGGCGCGCGGAGCCGGCATCTCGTGCAGGGCGAGGACGCGTGCCTCGCGGTCGGCCAGCCGCCGCACCGCCAGTTCCAGCAGGGCCTGCCGGGTCCGCGCGAGATTCGAGGTGGAGCCCTGGGGGAGTCCGGCCGCCTCGTCGACCGCCCGGTGCGTCAGGCCGCGCATCCCGCGCTCGGCGAGCAGCGCGAGAGCGGCGTCGGCGACGAGGCCGGAGCGGGAGGGGCCGGTGGTGGTGCGTACGGACATGGACGTCACGCTACCCGGCTCACTATGCCTGTAGTAGCCTCGGCTCCGAAGGGAACTACAGATGTAGTCAATCGTCGAGGAGGGGCCATGGCCGGGTCGCAACGGGCCGTCGTGATCGGCGGTGGGATCGGAGGGCTCACCGCGGCCGCCGCACTGCACCGGCGCGGCTGGCAGGTCACCGTGCTGGAGCGCGCGCGCTCGCTGGAGCCGGTCGGCGCGGCCATCTCCCTCGCCCCGAACTCCCTGCGCGCGCTTGACGTCATCGGCCTCGGCGACGAGATCCGCGACCTGGCCGCCTGGGCCGGGGACGGCGGACTGCGCACACCGGGCGGGCGGTGGCTCTCGCGGTCCTCCGCCGCCGCCGTCGCCGAGCGGTTCGGCGGCCCGCTCGTCATGCTGCACCGCGCCACCCTGGTCGCGAGCCTCGCCTCACGGCTTCCTCCGGGCGCCGTCCGCACGGACAGCGCGGCGGTCCTCGCCGACCCCGGTGACGCCGGCCGGCCGGCCCGGGTCCGCACCGGGGGCGGCGAGCTGGAGGCCGACCTGGTGGTGGGCGCCGACGGCATCCGCTCGGCGGTGCGCCACGCGCTCTTCCCCGGCCACCCGGGTCCCGTCTACGCCGGTTTCACCACCTGGCGGGTCCTGACCCGCCTCCCGGGCGTCGCCTTCGCCTCGCACGAGACCTGGGGCCGGGGCCGTATCTGGGGCACGCACCCGCTCAAGGACGGCCGGGTCTACGCCTACGCCGCCGCCCTCGCCCCGGCCGGGGAACGCGCCGACGACGAGAAGGCCGAGCTGCTGCGCCGCTTCGGCGACTGGCACGACCCGATCCCGGCCGTGCTGGCCGCCGCCCGCCCCGAGGACGTCCTGCGTCACGACGTCCACCACATCACCGACCCGCTGCCCGCCTTCCACCGGGGCCGGGTCGCCCTCGTCGGGGACGCCGCGCACGCGATGCCCCCGACCCTCGGCCAGGGCGGCAACCAGGCCATCGAGGACGCGGTCGTCCTGGCTCATCACAGCGCCGGCCTCGCGGCCTACACCGCCGCCCGGCTCCCCCGTACGACGGCCATCGCACGCCAGGCCGTGCAGGTCGCCCGGCTCAACCTCATGAGCGGCCGTGCCGGGACCGCCGTCCGCGACACCGCGCTGGCCGCGCTGTCCAAGGTCCGGCCCGCCCTGTTCCTGCGGAGCTTCGAGGGCATCGCCGACTGGCGGCCGCCGACGGGGGAGGACGTATGCTCCGAGCGGACCCCGGCGGACAACCGTTGAAGGAGCGCGCCACGTGAAGGTCGGCTGCATCGGACTCGGCGACATCGCGCAGAAGGCCTACCTTCCGGTCCTCGCCTTCCAGCCGGGGGTCGAGCTGCATCTGCAGACCCTTGCGCCCGCCACGCTCGACCGGGTCGGCGAGGGCCTGCACATCCCGGCGGAGCGGCGGCACACGGGCCTCGACTCCCTGCTCGCGGCCGGTCTCGACGCCGCCTTCGTGCACGCTCCCACGCACGTCCACCCGGAGATCGTGACGCGGCTGCTGGAGGCGGGAGTCCCGACCTACGTCGACAAGCCGCTCGCCTACAGGCTGGAGGACTCCGCGCGGCTGGTGGATCTCGCCGAGGAGCGGGGCGTGAGCCTCGCCGTGGGGTTCAACCGGCGCCACGCCCCGGGCTACACGCAGTGCGCCGACCATCCGCGCGAGCTGATCCTCATGCAGAAGAACCGCGTCGGGCTGCCGGAGGAGCCGCGCGCGATGATCCTCGACGACTTCATCCACGTCGTCGACACCCTGCGGTTCCTGGCGCCCGGCGCGATCGACGACGTGACCGTGCGCGCTGGCGTCCGGGACGGCCTGCTGCACCACGTGGTGCTCCAGCTCGCCGGGGACGGCTTCACCGCACTCGGTGTGATGAACCGGCTCAGCGGCTCGGCCGAGGAGATCCTTGAGGTCTCCGGTCAGGACACCAAGCGGCAGGTGGTCAACCTCGCCGAGGTCGTCGACCACAAGGGCCAGCCGACCGTGCGGCGGCGCGGCGACTGGGTGCCGGTGGCCCGGCAGCGCGGGATCGAGCAGGCGGTGCTGGCGTTCCTGGACGCGGTCCGTGCGGGCAGGATGCTCAGCGCCCGGGACGCGCTGGAGACCCACGACCTGTGCGAGCGGGTGGTACGGGCGATTCTGGAGCAGAGCGCCTGAGCCGCACGCTCCGCACGCCCTCGCCGGCGGCCCAGGCGGCGAGCACCAGCATGGCCGCGTGCACGGTCCAGTCGCCGAGCCGGACGTAGGGCGTGGTGCCGTGGGCCAGGGGGACGTCGTAGACGCTCGTGGCGGAGGCGTCCGTGCCGAGGCGTGATCCGACGGGCCGTCCGTCCGGGCCGTAGACGGCCGAGACGCCGGTCAGGGTCGAGTGGACCATGGGGCGGCCGGTCTCGGCGGCGCGCAGGGCGGCGAGGGAGGCGTGCTGCCCGGGCGCCCAGCTGTGCTGGAACGTGGAGGTCGCCGACTGGCCGACCAGCACGTCGGCGCCTTCCCTGGCCAGGTGGCGGGTCATGTCCGGGAAGGCGGTCTCGAAGCACACCATCGGGCCGATGCGCAGGCCGTCCCCGACGTTCATGACGACCTGCTGCGAGCCGCGCCGGCGGTCCTCGCCCGCGGCCTTGCCGACGGAGGTGGCCCAGCCGAGCAGGGAACGGGCGGGGACGTACTCGCCGAAGGGCACCAGCCGCATCTTGTCGTAGCGCTGGCCGGTCAGGCCGTCGGGGCCGACCAGGACGGAGCTCTTGTAGATGCCGGGTTTGTCGGAGCGCCGGGCGTCCACGTTGACCAGGATGTCGGTGTTCGTCTCGCGGGACAGGTCGGCGAGGCGGCGGGCGAGGTCGGGCCGGTCCCCGAGATCGAAGCCCACGCTGCTCTCGCCCCAGACGATCAGGTCGAGATCCCGCCCGGCGAGTTGCCGGGTGAGCTGCTCCTCGCGCGCGAACCGGCGGTCCGCGCTGCGGGGGCCGTCGACGACGCCCGGCTGCACGACGGCGATCCTGACCCGGCCGTCGACGGCGGGACGCGGCGCGAGGGTCCAGGCGGCCGAGGTGGCGACGGCGGTGGCGAGGAGCCCGATCATGGCGGGCATCCGGGCCTGTGGGAGGGCGATCAGCACGGCGACGGCGACGTTCAGGGCCACGACCAGGAAGCTCAGCAGCCACACCCCGCCGACCGAGGCCAGCCGCAGCGCCGGTTCGACCTGCCACTGGCTGCTGCCCAGCATGCCCCAGGGACCGCCGAGGCCCTGCCAGGAGCGGACCAGCTCCGCACCCAGCCACCCCGAGGGCAGGACCAGCAGCGCCGCCGCGACCCGGCTCCGCGCCGGGCTGCCGCCCAGCAGACGGCGCACCATCCAGCCCCACGGGGCCCACAGCGCCCCGAGCAGGGCGGCGATGACGAACGTGAAGACGTGGAGGCTCGGCAGCAGCCAGTGGTGCATGGCCAGCATGAAGCCGAAGCCGCCGCACCAGCCGTCGAACACCGCGCGCCTGCCGGTGGGCGCGGTGCGCAGCAGCAGGAGCCAGGGGACCAGGGCGACGTAGGCCCACCACCACAAGGCCGGGGCGGGAAAGGCGAGGACCGGGAGGGCGCCCGCGACCGCGGCGGCGGCCGAACGCCGCCAGGGGGAGGCGAGCCAATGGCCGAGCGTCTTCATAGGCGCCTCCTACCCCGCGGTGCCTCCAGTGTGCGCCCTATGGACGATCTAGGACAGTGACGCCGGGTGTCAGTTGACCACAGGTGCCGTCCGCCGTCCCGGGAGGCGTCGCCGCTCCTCGCGGGCGGCCACGTCGCTCAGCCGCAGAGGCGGGCGTCGGGGCGGGAGATCCGGGGAAGGACGGGCGGGAACAGCGGGGAAGGCCGGGCGGGAGCAGCGGGGCAGGGCGGGCGCTCAGGCCGCCCTGGCGACGCCGCTGCGGATCGCGGCAGCCCACTCGACGACGAGCAGCTCGTACTCCGCGCGCTCCTCGGCCGACAGGGTGCCGCCCGTGCGCCGCCAGAGCGCACGGATCTCCTCGTTGACCTCGGCAGCGGACCGCACGGAACCAGGGGTCACGGAATCGGGGGACATGCGGACAAGCGTAGGGGCAGGCACTGACAGCCCGCTACCGGACGGCTACCCGGGCGATATGCGGTTGGTCACGAGACCGCGGTCACACCGGCCGCGTCAGTGCGCCGACTCACCCGCGTGCGGGCTCAGCGCACCCGTGCCGACCAGCACGATGATGAGGATGCCGAGCGCGATGCGGTACCAGACGAAGGGCATGAAGCTCTTGGTCGAGATGAACTTCATGAACCACGCGATGACGGCGTACCCGACACCGAAGGCGATGACCGTCGCCAGGATCGTCGGCCCCCACGAGACATGGCCGCCCTCCGTGGCGTCCTTGAGCTCGAACAGGCCGGAGGCGAGCACCGCGGGGATGGCGAGCAGGAAGGAGTAGCGGGCCGCGGCCTCGCGCTTGTACCCCATGAACAGGCCGCCGCTGATGGTGGCGCCGGAGCGGGAGACGCCCGGGATGAGCGCCATGGCCTGGCACACGCCGTAGATCAGGCCGTCCCGTACGCCCAGGTCCTCCAGGGCCTTGCGCTGCTTGGGGGCGCGGTGCCGTCCGCCGCTCTCGTCCCGCGCCGCGAGCCGGTCGGCGACGCCGAGGACGATGCCCATGCCGATCAGCATGGTCGCGGTGATCCGCAGGTCGCGGAACGGCCCCTCGATCTGGTCCTTCAGGGTCACGCCCAGCACGCCGATCGGGATCGAGCCGACGATGACGAGCCAGCCCATCCGCGCGTCGGGGTCGCCGCGCAGCGACTTGTCGGTGAGCGAGCGCGTCCACGCCGACAGGATCCGTCCGATGTCCTTGCGGAAGTAGATCAGCACGGCGGCCTCCGTGCCGATCTGGGTGATCGCGGTGAAGGCCGCGCCCGGGTCCTCCCATCCCGAGAAGGCCGCCGTCAGGCGCAGGTGCGCGCTGGAGGAGACGGGGAGGAACTCGGTCAGCCCCTGGACGAGTCCGAGGATGAGTGATTCGAACCAAGACATGAGGTAGCGGAGTCCAAGTGCCGATCGTGGGACGGACGAGGGGCACACCGGGCCGCCGACTGCGAGGGCGGGTGATGAGGTGTGCTGAGGGGGAAGAGTAGCGCCCCCGGATGACGGCCCCGACACGGGGGTTCCGGACGCCCGGCGGGGAGCGGGGGTCAGGCCGCCGTCGGCCCCGTCGCCGTCCAGCCGGGCGCCTGCGGGCGGGCGGTGAGGTCCTCGTGCCGCACCTCGTCGCCGCGGGCCCGGCAGACGACGGCCGGGGCGGGGGGCCGGCCGCAGGAGTGCTCCGGCTCATCGGGCGCTCGCTGCAGAGCGCCCTGGCCAGGATCCCGGCGTCCACGACGGCCGCAGCCGGGTGGCGAGGAGGTCGCGCGGGGCGCCGGTGTCGCGGACCGGCCGGCCGCATCGGGGGCACCGTCGACCAGGTCGCTCGAACGGCTGTGTGCCCGGCCGGTACGGCGGTGCCTCAGAACCGGCGCAGGCGGTGCCGTTTGCGCCAGGCCACCACCACGCCCGCCAGCGCGGGCAGGGCGATGCAGGCCAGGGCGATCAGGAAGGCGGGGGACGTCGGCGTGGAGGCGCGGGCGCCGGCGACCGCGTAGGCGGCGGTGTTCGGGATCGAGCCGAGGCCGGTGGCCAGCAGGAACGGCAGCAGGCCCATGCGGGAGAAGGACGCGCAGTAGTTCGCCGCCCAGAACGGCACCCCGGGGAACAGCCGCAGCGCCAGCACCGAACGGAAGCCGTGCCGGCTGAGCTGGCCGTCCACGGCCGTCAGCAAGCGGCCCCGCAGCAGGGGCCGCAGAGCGTCCTGGCCCAGCGCCCGGCCCAGACAGAAGGCGATCCCGGCACCCAGCACCGTGCCCGCCAGGGTCACACCCAGGCCCAGCTGCGAGCCGAAGAGGGCACCCCCCGCGAGGTTCAGCAGCGGCCTCGGCACGAACGCCACCGTGCACAGGCCGTACACCACCGCGAACACCGCCGCGGCGGCGGCGCCGCCGAACTGCGGCGGCAGACCCTCGGTCAGCAGCCGCTGCGGCTCGAACAGCAGCACCATGCAACCGCCCGCGGCGAGCAGCGCGACGAGCAGCGACAGCCGGGACCACGGGGACAGCAGGACTCTGGTGCAGCGGGCGGCGAAACCGCTGGGTGGGGCGGTCGAGACGGTCGTGGCCGGGGACGCGGCGACGGCGAGTTCCGCGGTGGCGGCCCGGGGAGAGGCCGTGGCCGTGCCCCCAGAGCGGGTGGTGGCATCGAGCATCCGGTGACACTAACCGACATATGTGTGTGATCGCCGTATGGTCCGTCTCACCGGCGTCACGGGAACCCGGGTCCGGCGCCTCGGTCCAGTCGGAGAAAACCGTTCGACGTGGGAAAAGACGTCGGCGATGATCGGCGTCATGGTCCGGCACGCCTTCGCCCTCGCAGCATCCGTCGTCACGGATGCCCCGAAGGCTGCCGTCGTCACCGTCACGGCCGTTGCCGACGGCGCCCGAAGCTGACCCACGCGCCGTTCCTGCTGCCGGTGGAGAACGTGCTGACCATCACCGGCCGGGGGACCGTCGTGACCGGTGCGGTGGAACGCGGTGTGGTGCGGGTCGGGGACCGGGTCGAGGTGCTCGGCGCGGACCTGGAGACCGTGGTGACGGGCCTGGAGACCTTCGGCAAGCCGATGGAGGAGGCGCAGGCCGGGGACAGCGTGGCGATGCTGCTGCGCGGGGTTCCCCGGGACGCCGTCCGGCGGGGGCATGTCGTGGCCGAGCCGGGCAGCGTCGTGCCCAGTCGCCGCTTCACCGCGCAGGTGTACGTGCTGTCCGCCCGGGAGGGCGGGCGTACGACGCCCGTCTCCAGCGGGTACCGGCCGCAGTTCTACATCCGTACGGCGGACGTGGTGGGGGACGTCGACCTCGGCGAGGCGGCGGTGGCCCGGCCCGGTGACACGGTCGTCATGACCGTGGAGCTGGGGCGTGAGGTGCCGCTGGAGGCGGGACTCGGGTTCGCCGTCCGTGAGGGCGGGCGGACCGTGGGGGCGGGGACCGTGACCTCGGTGGACTGAGGTGGCGGGGGACCGCCGGTCTACCGGCGGTCCCCCGCGCCGCCCGCCCGCACAATGGAGGGGTGAAGGACGCCATCCCCGTGAGCCGGACCACCGACCACGGCACCGCCAGGCTCATGCCCGACGTCGACCGGGAGCGGGCCTGGCTGCTGACCGTCGACGGGGCGCCGCAGTCCTACGTCGATCTGGACGACCCCGCGCACCTGGAGTTCGAGTACGCGCGGCGGCTCGGGCACGTGCTGGACGTCCTCGGTGAGCCGGGGCGGGCGCTGGACGTGGTGCACCTCGGGGGCGGGGCGCTGACCCTGCCGCGGTACGTCGCCGCGACCCGGCCGGGTTCGCGGCAGGACGTCGTCGAGGCCGACGCCGGGCTGCTGGAACTGGTGGCCGAGCACCTGCCGCTTCCCGAGGGAGCCGGTGTCGCGCTGCACGCCGCGGACGCGCGGGAGTGGGTGGAGAAGGCCCCCGCAGACGTCGCCGACGTCATCGTCGCCGACGTCTTCGGCGGCTCCCGGGTCCCGGCGCACCTCACGTCCGTCGCCTTCGCAATCGAGGCCGCGCGGGTCCTGCGGGAGGGCGGGGTGTACCTCGCCAACCTTCCCGATGCCGCGCCCTTCGCCTTCCTGCGGTCCCAACTCGCCACGCTGGCCACGGTCTTCGAGGAGCTCGCGCTGATCGCCGAACCCGGGGTCCTGCGGGGACGGCGGTTCGGGAACGCCGTGCTCGTCGCCGGGCACCGGCCGGTGGACGTCGCCGCCCTCACCCGCCTCACGGCCGGCGACGCCTTTCCGGCCCGCGTCGAACACGGCGCCGCGCTGCGGCAGTTCATCGACGGGGCGCGACCCGTGCGGGACGAGGACGCCGTGCCGTCACCCGAGCCCCCCGACGGGGCCTTCGGCATCGGCTGACGGGGCCTCGGCGGTACCGCCCTGCGTGACGTAGGTGGTCCTGCGCCGCAGGTTGCGGACGTCCGGGACGCACAGCACGGCCGCCGTCACCAGGACGACCAGCCCGGCGCAGCCCCACAGGGCCGCCGTACGCCCGAACGCCTCCTCCGCGGGACCGGCCGCGGCCGTGGCGAGCGGCACCAGGGCGACCGAGCCGAACCAGTCGTACGACGAGACACGGGAGAGCTTCTCCTCGGGGATCTCCTGGTGCAGGGCCGTCATCCAGGACACGCCGAACACCTCCACGGTCGCGCCGGCGACGAACATCACCACCAGCAGCCAGCCGACGGGCACCGGGACGGCGAGGGCGGCCGAGGGCAGGGCCAGCGGGAAGACGCAGACCGTGCCGGCCAGCAGCAGACGGCGCGGCTTCCAGCGGGTCATCAGCACCGCCCCGGCGACGGTGCCCGCCCCGAACGCGCCCAGGGCGAGCCCCCAGGGGCCCGCGCCGCCGAGGTGGTCGCGGGCGACGAGCGGACCGTAGACGGCGTCGGCGGCGGCGACCACCGCGTTGGCGAGGGAGAACTGGACGACGATGCCCCACAGCCACGGCCGGCCGGCGAACTCCCGCCAGCCGTCCCGCAGGTCGGCGAGCAGACCGCCGCCCGGAGCGCGCGGCGGGATGTGGCCGACGTCGAGGAAGGCCCGCAGGGCCCCCGCGACCGCGAAGGCCGCCGCGTCCGCCGCGAGCACCCAGCCGGGCCCGATCACGGCGACCATGGCACCGCCGAGGGCCGCACCGCCCAGGGCCGCGCCCTGCATCGCCATCCGGAACACCGCGAACGCGCGGCCCGCCTGCTCGCCCTCGACGGACGACATCAGCATGCCCTCGGCGGCCGGGCCGAAGAAGGCCTGGCCGGTGCCGCCGAGCGCGGAGAGCAGCATCATCTGCCACAACAGGGCGTCGCCGGTCAGCACGAGGGCGGCGAAGGCGGCCTGCGAGAGGCAGTTCAGGGCGTTGGCCGCGACCATCACATGGTGCCGGGGCAGCCGGTCCGCCACCGCGCCGCCGATCAGCAGGAACAGCACCAGCGGGAGCGTCCGCGCCGCCGCGACCAGACCGACGTCGCCGCCGTCGCCCCCCGACTCCAGCACGGCGAACGCCGACGCCACCAGGGCGCCCTGGCTGCCCAGGTTGGTGACGACCGCTGCCGCGGTCAGCAGGGAGTAGTTGCGGCCGGCCCAGGCGGGCCTGCGGGAGGTGGCGGTGGGGGATGTCACCGGCTGACTATCGCCGGACGGGGGCGCTCCCGCCAAACACGGCCGGGCCCGCCCCGGGGCGGGCCCGGCCCGAAGGTCAGCCTCCGGTGGGCTCGCCGTGCAGCCGGACCGTGCTGAGGATCTTCATGATGGTCTCCTTGGGCACCTCTTCCTCGACGCCCTTGGCCCCGTAGAAGTTCCATGAGACGAAGTCACCGGCGGAGTTCTTGAAGCCGAACGTGACCGCCTTGCCGTCACTCGCGCACTTGCCCTTGGCGGGGGTGTTCTCCGACCAGGCCCAGGCCATGCTGCCCTTCACACCCGACGTGGTGGTGTAGGGCTCGGCCTTCTCGTCGTTCTTGATGCTCTTCTTGTCCGGCTGGGTGTAGCCGCCGTAGACCCACCAGGCCACCTGGTTGACCGCGACCTCGTCGGTGCTCTTCGCGCCGTTCGCGCCCTTGGTGCCGGCACCGGCCAGGGACGTGGTCTCGCTGTTGCCGTCCTTGTTGTCGTCGCTCTTGCACCACTCGGACTTGTAGAAGGCCGGCGCCGACATCACGATCAGCGGCTTGGCGTCGTCCGACTTCTTGTCCTCGAAGCCGACGGACATCGTCGGGGACTCCACCTCCCAGTCCGGCGGGACGTCGAACGCCGTGCCCCACTTGGGGTTGATGACGACCTTCCAGCCCTTGACGGTGGGCTTCGCGTCCTCACCGCCGCGCGGGTTGTCACCCGAGGCGGGCGCGCTCGGCTCGGCCGACGGGCTCGGGGAGGTCGTGGCCTTCTTGCCGTCGTCCGCGGTGTCGTCCTTCTCACCGCCCAGCACCAGGAAGCCGGTGACACCGGCCGCCACCACCACCGTCGTGGCCGCGATGATCGCGATCAGCTTGGTCCGGTTGCCGCCACCACCGCCCTGTGGGGGCTGCGGCGCGCCGGCGGGCGCGGGTGCACCCCACTGCGGCTGCTGCCCGTGCGCGGTGGGCGGCTGCTGATAGCCCGGCTGCTGATACGGATTCGGCTGCTGGTACCCCGGCTGCTGGTAGGGGTTGTTCGTCTGCGGGTTCTGCTCGCCCCCGGGCGGCTGCTGTCCTGGCCACATGGGCAGTCACCCTAGCCGCGCCGCGACACGATTCGGTCACCGCCCGTGGACGGCAACGTAGCAACCCGCGGACGAGGCGGCGCGCACGGATGCGCCCCGGCCCGGTGCGGCGGTCGTCACAGAGCCTGGCCAGCCCTCTCTACCCGTTAGTAACATGCGGCCATGAGCGCAGACCAGATGTCCATCGGCGAGATGCTCGCCGCCACGGTCCCCATGGCCCGGACCCTGAACCTCGAGTTCCTCGAGACCACGCCGGAGCGCGCGGTGGTCTTCCTGCCGGACCAGAGCGAGTACCACAACCACGTGGGCGGGCCGCACGCCGGCGCGATGTTCACACTCGGCGAGTCCGCGAGCGGGGCGATCGTGCTGGCCGCGTTCGGGGACCAGCTCTCGCGGGCCGTCCCGCTGGCCGTGAGCGCCGAGATCGCCTACAGGAAGCTGGCGATGGGCGCGGTCACCGCGACGGCCACGCTCGGCCGCCCGGCCGCCGACGTCGTCGCCGAGCTGGACGCCGGCGAGCGCCCGGAGTTCCCGGTGACCATCGCCCTCCAGCGGGCCGACGGCGCGGTGACGGGCGAGATGACCGTGGTGTGGACGCTGCGCCCCAACGGCTGATCCGGCAGCCGCGCCAGGTGCGCGGACCTGGAGCCCCGGCCGGGTGCCGGGGCCTGCCGCACGTCACGCGGCGGCCTCCCGCCGCGTGGGCCGCGCCGCGTCCAGCCCGGCCGCGTACTCCTTGAGCCAGGCCGTGAACCGCGGCCCCAGGTCCGGGCGTTCGCAGGCCATCCGGACCACCGCGCGCAGGTAGTCGGCCTTGTCGCCGGTGTCGTGGCGCGGACCCCCGAAGACAACGCCGCACACCGTGCCCCCGGCGGCCATCTCCTGGAGGGCGTGGGTCAGCTGGATCTCGCCGCCGCGGCCCGGCGGTGTGCGCTCCGGCACGTCGAGGACCGCCGGATCGAGGACGTGGCGGCCGATGACCGCGTAGCGGCTCGGAGTGAGGTGCGGAGCCCGCTTCTCGACCAGTCCGGCGACGCGGACGACGTCGTCCGCGCCGGTCGCCTCGACGGCGGCGCAGCCGTAGCGGTGGATCCGCTCCCGAGGGAGCGCGGCGTGTCCGGGGACTCGGGGGAGGCGAAGAGGGGCACTCCGAAGGGGAGCGGCGACGAGGAGAGGCAGAAGGAGCAGCCGTAGGCGGGTCGCTGGGACGCCGCACCTGACGTTACCCGTGCGGCGACGCACCTGCCGACTCCTGACCGTTCCGCCGCAGCCCAGGCGCCGGTCGCCGCGTCCGGCCCGGCCCGGCGGTCGCGGATCGCCGCGAGGGTGGGTGGCCGGGACCGCTCGGCCGGGTGACGCATGGCCGAGAGGCGCCTGGCATCGAATCGGAACAGACTGGTACTCCTCCTGAGGCCGCCGCAGAACTGAGGGAGTCACAAAATGCCCGAGGCCCCGCGCCAGGACCGCCCGATCGCACTGACCGACGAGGAACTGCGCACGCTCGACGCCCACTGGCGGGCCGCCAACTACCTGGCGGCCGGTCAGATCTACCTGCTGGCGAACCCGCTGCTGACCGAGCCGCTGCGGCCCGAGCACATCAAGCCACGACTCCTCGGCCACTGGGGCACCTCACCCGGGCTGAACCTCGTGTACACCCACCTGAACCGCGTCATCGGCCGGCGCGGCCTGGAGGCCCTGTGCATCTGGGGCCCGGGCCACGGCGGGCCGTCGGTGCTCGCCAACGCGTGGCTGGAGGGCAGTTACAGCGAGAAGTTCCCGGACGTGTCCCGGGACGCGCAGGGCATGGAGCTGCTGATGCGGCAGTTCTCGTTCCCCGGCGGCGTGCCCAGCCACGTGGCCCCGGAGGTGCCCGGCTCGATCCATGAGGGCGGCGAGCTCGGCTACTCCCTCGCCCACGCCTACGGTGCCGCGCTCGACAACCCGGACCTGCTGGTGGCCTGTGTGATCGGCGACGGCGAGGCCGAGACGGGCCCGCTGGCCGCCTCCTGGCACGCCAACAAGTTCCTCGACCCGGTGAACGACGGCGCGGTGCTGCCGATCCTCCACCTCAACGGCTACAAGATCGCCAACCCGACCGTGCTGTCCCGGCTGCCCGAGGCGGAACTCGACGCCCTGCTGCGCGGTTACGGCCACGAGCCGATCCACGTCACCGGCGACGACCCGGCCGCCGTGCACCGCGCGATGGCCGGGGCGATGGACACCGCCCTCGACCGCATCGCCGAAGCGCAGGGCGCGGCCCGCGAGCGGGGCGCGACCGAACGCCCGCGCTGGCCGGTGATCGTGCTGCGCACCCCGAAGGGCTGGACCGGGCCGCACGAGGTCGACGGCACACCGGTCGAGGGCACCTGGCGGGCGCACCAGGTGCCGCTGTCCGGCGTCCGCGACAACCCCGAGCACCTGCGGCAGCTGGAGAGCTGGCTGCGCTCGTACCGGCCGGAGGAACTGTTCGACGCCGGGGGCCGCCCGGTCGCGGACGTCCTCGCCTGCGTGCCCGAGGGCACCAGGCGGCTCGGCGCCACCCCGCACGCCAACGGCGGACTGCTCGTGCGGGACCTGCCGATCCCCTCCCTGGACGACTTCGCCGTGCCCGTCGACAAACCGGGCACGACCCTGCACGAGCCCACCCGCGTCCTCGGCGACCTGCTCGCCCGGGTCATGCGCGACACCGCCGGCCGGCGCGACTTCCGCCTGGTCGGCCCGGACGAGACCGCCTCCAACCGGCTCCAGGCCGTCTTCGACGCCAGCGGCAAGGCCTGGCAGGCCGCGACCCTCCCCGTCGACGAGCACCTGGACCCGCACGGCCGCGTCATGGAGATCCTCTCCGAGCACGTCTGCCAGGGCTGGCTGGAGGGCTACCTCCTCACCGGCCGGCACGGACTGTTCTCCTGCTACGAGGCGTTCGTGCACATCGTCGACTCGATGGTCAACCAGCACATCAAATGGCTGCGCACCTCCCGCGGCCTGCCCTGGAGGGCGCCCATCGCCTCCCTCAACTACCTGCTGACCTCCCACGTGTGGCGGCAGGACCACAACGGCTTCTCCCACCAGGACCCCGGCTTCGTCGACCACGTCCTCAACAAGAGCCCCGAGGTCGTGCGGGTCTACCTGCCGCCGGACGCCAACACCCTGCTGTCCGTGGCCGACCACGCGCTGCGCAGCCGGGACTACGTCAACGTCATCGTGGCCGGCAAGCAGCCCTGCTTCGACTGGCTGTCCATGGACGAGGCCCGGGTGCACTGCGCCCGCGGCGCCGGGATCTGGGAGTGGGCCGGCACGGAGGACGGCACCGAGCCCGACGTCGTCCTGGCCTGCGCGGGCGACGTCCCCACCCAGGAGACCCTCGCGGCGGCGCACCTGCTGCGGCGGCACCTGCCCGAGCTGTCCGTCCGGGTGGTGAACGTCGTCGACCTGGCCCGGCTGCTGCCCCGGGAGGAGCACCCGCACGGCATGGGCGACTTCGAGTACGACGGACTGTTCACCACGGACAAGCCGGTCATCTTCGCCTACCACGGCTACCCCTGGCTGATCCACCGCCTGGCCTACCGCCGCACCGGCCACCGGAACCTGCACGTGCGCGGCTACAAGGAGGCCGGGACCACGACCACGCCGTTCGACATGGTGGTCCGCAACGACCTCGACCGCTACCGCCTGGTGATGGACGTCATCGACCGCGTCCCGGGTCTCGCGGTGCGCGCCACCGCCGTGCGCCAGCAGATGGCCGACGCCCGCACCCGCCACCACGCCTGGATCCGTGAACACGGCACCGACCTGCCCGAGGTGGCCGAGTGGAGCTGGAACGCCTGAGCCGCGGGGGACGTCTCGAGGAGCCGGTAGGCTTCCCGTGCCCGCAGGGAAGCTCAGGGAAAGGAACCGGCGTTGCACGTCCAGGAGTGGCTCGACACCGTACCCGCGGTGGCCGTCTACGCGCTGGTGGGGCTGGTCATCGGCCTGGAGAGCCTGGGCATCCCGCTGCCGGGCGAGATCATCCTGGTCTCCTCAGCGCTGCTGGCGTCCCAGCACGGTGACATCGATCCGGTCGTGCTGGGCGCCAGCGCCACGGCCGGCGCGATCATCGGCGACTCCATCGGCTACGCGATCGGCCGCAGGGGAGGCCGTCCCCTTCTCGCCTGGCTGGGCAAGAAGTTCCCCAAGCACTTCAGCGAGGGCCACATCGCCACCGCGGAGCGCTCCTTCGAGAAGTGGGGCATGTGGGCCGTCTTCTTCGGCCGCTTCGTCGCCCTGCTGCGCATCTTCGCGGGCCCGCTCGCAGGCGTCCTGCGCATGCCGTACTGGAAGTTCCTCATCGCCAACGTCCTCGGCGGCATCCTCTGGGCCGGCGGCACGACGGCGGTCATCTACTACGTCGGCATCGTCGCGGAGTCCTGGCTGAAGCGCTTCTCGTGGCTCGGCCTGGTGGCGGCGGTCCTGGTGGGTCTGACGTCCATGCTGGTGATCAAGCGCAAGGCGAAGAAGGCCCAGCCGGTGCCCGCCGCGGAGTAGTGCCGCCCAGCCCGCCTACGCGTGCACGTCCCGGTGCGCCTGCGCCAGCTCGGCGTACATCGTGCCGTTGAGGGTGACGCCCTGCCGCTCCTCCTCCGTCAACGGCCGCTTGACCCTGGCCGGGACGCCCGCGACGAGGGAACCGGGCGGCACCACCATGCCCTGCGGCACCAGCGCCTGTGCGGCGACCAGGGAGCCGGTCCCGATCACCGCGCCGTTCAGCACCGTGGCACCCATGCCGACCAGGCAGTCGTCCTCGACGGTCGCGCCGTGCACCACCGCGTTGTGGCCGATGCTCACCCGCTCACCCACTCGCACGGGAAAGCCCGGGTCGGCGTGGAGGGTGCAGTTGTCCTGGACGTTGCTGCCCGCCCCCACGGTGATCGACTCCACGTCCCCGCGCAGCACCGCCCCGTACCAGACGCTCGCCCCCCGGCTCAGCGTGACGCCCCCGATCACCGACGCGGTCGGCGCCACGAAGGCCGTCCCGTCGATCTCCGGTTCCCGGCCGCCGATCCCCGTGATCATGGCCCGCTGACCCATGCCCGCCTCCAGACGTCGTAGACACCGCGCACACCGTACGTCACCCGGTGGGGTGAAGATCACAGGCCTCCGGCGCCGCGGGACGTGCGACCGCTGAGTACCGTGAGCGGGTGCCGAAGCGCAAGAACACGTTCTCATCCTGGCGGCGCGGCCTCGCGCAGCGCGCCGTCCACGCGGGCTGGGCCTGGGTGCGGCGCACCGGCTCCGTCACCGCCGAGCACCCCGGGCGCTACCGCTTCGGCGCGATGGGAACGGGTACCAGACTCGCCTTCCCGCTGGGCACGGTCTTCGGCGAGCCCTGGATCCAGGTCGGCGCGCACTGCATCGTCGCCGAACAGGTCACGCTCACCGCGGGTCTGATGCCCGACCTCGACCTCGGTCCGGACCCGATCCTGCGCATCGGCGACGGCGTCGTGCTGGGCCGCGGCAGCCACGTCATCGCGGACACCACGGTCACGATCGGCAGCGACTGCTACGTCGGCCCCTACGTCTACGTCACCTCCACGAACCACTCCTACGACGACCCGCACGAGCCCATCGGCCGGCAGTGGCCCCGGATGGAGCCGGTGGAGATAGGGCCCGGCTGCTGGATCGGCACCGGAGCGGTGATCCTGCCGGGCGCCCGGATCGGGCGGAACGCGGTGGTCGCCGCGGGCGCGGTGGTCCGGGGCACCGTGCCGGACCACGCCGTGGTGGCGGGCGCCCCGGCCCGCGTCGTACGGCGCTGGACTCCCGCCGACGGCTGGCAGCCGCCCCTGCGTACACCGCCGCCGGTGCCCGTACCGGAGGGCGTCACGCCCGACCAGCTGCGGGCGCTGTCCGGGCTGGACGAGGAGACGGCGGCGCGCCTGGCGGAGCTGGACGATGAGGTGTCGGCCGGGCTGGAACCGGAGCCGGACTGACCCCGCGGGCTCAGTCCGACGCGAGCGGCACCGTCCCCACCAGCGCCAGGTCCGCGCCCGCGGCCTGCACCGCCCGCAGTCGTTCGCGCAGCACACCGCGCGCCGCCATGGCCGTCACCACCGGGTAGAGCGAGGCCGGCACGGCGGCCACCTTCAGCGGGCCCTGCTGCGCGGCGACCGAGTACGTGCCGTTCGCGGCGACGTCCGCCAGACCGACGAAGGCCAGGGCCGGCAGCGAGCGCCAGGGGAAGCCGTCCGCCGGGAGGGCCGGAGCCCCGCGCCACCGAGACGTACAGCCCGGACGGCCACGTTCGTCACCCGCTGCACGAACAACGCGAGGAGCAGCCCCGTGAGCGTGCTCGACGCCTCGGCGATCAGGGCCATCACCGCGCCGAAGCCGAACGCGGCGAGCAGGGTCAGGGCGATGGCCTGGCGCTGGACGGGCGCACCGCGGAACTGGGGGCCGCCGGCGAGGCAGATCCCCGTGACGGCGACCAGGATGCCGAGGCACTGCAGCAGGCCGGGGCGCTCGCCCAGCAGCAGATCCACCCCGACCGGCACGGCCACACCGATCGAGCCCAGCGGCGAGACCACCCCCATCGGGCCGAGCGCCAGCGCCTTGTAGAACGCCAGCATCGCCACCGGCCCGACCAGACCCGCCGCCACGGCGAACCAGCTCGGGGCCCGCCTCGCGCCAGCCGCCGGTCGCCACCACGACCGCGCCGAGCACGGCCACCGCGCCCGACCGGGAGACCACGACCACCGTGAGCGCCGGCGTGCGGCGGGTCAGCAGGCCGCCGCCGAAGTCGGCCGGCCCCCACAGCAGGCCGGTGGCCAGGGCGAGGAGCGCTGTCATGGGACGGAGGCCTCGCAGTACAGTTCGGTGAACGATCAGGTCAACTCCACCATGGTGCACTTTTTTGTGCTGTGACATATAAGATATTGGACGGAACGTGTCGGACCTCGACCTGCTGACCCGGTCTCTGGCGCGCAGCGTCAAGCACTGGCGCGCGGTGCGCGGCTTCACCCTGGACGTGCTCGCCGCCCGGGCCGGAGTCAGCCGGGGCATGCTCATCCAGATCGAGCAGGCCCGCACCAACCCCAGCCTCGGCACCGTCGTCAAGATCGGCGACGCGCTCGGCGTCAGCATCACCACGCTGCTCGAACACGAGCAGGGCCCGAACGTCCGCGTCGTCCCCGCCGAGCAGGCCGTACGGCTCTGGCACACCGACGCCGGAAGCTACAACCGGCTGCTCGCGGGCACCGAGGCGCCCGGCCCGCTGGAGATGTGGGACTGGCGGCTGATGCCCGGCGAGAGCAGCCCGTCGGACCCGCACCCGGCCGGCACGACCGAACTCCTCCACGTCACCGCGGGGGAGCTGACGCTCACCGTCCACGGTGTGGAGCACCGCGTGCCCGCGGGCGCCAGCGTCCACTTCGAGGCGAGCGTCCCGCACACCTACGGCAACACCGGTGACGTGCCGATGGAGATGGTCATGGCCGTGTCGGTGCCGCCCGTGTCCTGAGACACCCGGGCCGGAAACGGTTCGCCCTTGTCAGCGTGCGGCCATGCGCGCACCCACCGGACACTTCGACGACGCCCGCCCGGCCCCCGACTGCCTCGACGAACTCACCGCCCCGGTCGCCGACGCCGTACGCCACTGGAAGGGCGCCGTCCCCGCCGAGCAGCTCGTCCACGTGGACACCGACCCGCGGTGGGCCGACACCGCCACCTTCGTGGAGCACTACGGGCAGGACCCGCTGGAGCGGTCCGCCAACTGCGTGGTGGTCGCGCAAAAGCGTGGCGGCGGGACCACACTCGCGGCGTGCGTCGTGGCGTCCTTCGCCCGGGTCGACGTCAACAACGCCGCGCGCCGCCGGCTCCGCGCCCGCAAGGCCTCGTTCGCCCCGACGGACACCGCGACGGCGAGACCGGCATGGAGCAGGGCGGCATCACCCCGCTCGGCCTGCCGGAGGGCCGGCCCGTGCTGGTGGACGCCGCCGTGGTCGGCCCGCCGTACGTCCTCGTCGGCAGCGGACGCCGGCGCGGCAAGCTGCTGGTGCCCGGCAGGGCCTTGACGGAGCTGCCGGGCGCGGTGGCGCTGGAGGGACTCGGCGTCGCCTGCCTGCGGCCGTGGACGGGTCCTCACGCCGTCGCGTGGTGCGCCAGCGCCAGGTGCGGATCGGTCTCGCCGGGCAGCGGCTCCGGGTCCGCGTGGACCAGGGCCGCGGTCAGCCGCGGCACCGCGTGCAGCAGGGCGTGCTCCGCGTCGACGGCGATGCGGTGGGCCTCGCGCACGGTCACGTCGCCGTCCACCACCACCGCCACCTCGGCGCGCAGCCGGTGCCCGATCCAGCGCAGCCGCAGCTCTCCCACCCCGCGGACCCCGGGAACCCCGGTGAGTGCCTGCTCGGCCCGGTCCACCAGGCCCGGGTCGACGGCGTCCAGCACCCGCCGGAACACCTCCCGCGCGGCGTCGCGCAGGACCAGCAGGATCGCGGCCGTGATGGCCAGGCCCACGACCGGGTCGGCCGCGTGCAGGCCCAGGGCCGAGCCTCCGGCACCCAGCAGCACGGCCAGGGACGTGTACCCGTCGGTGCGGGCGTGCAGCCCGTCGGCGACCAGGGCCGCCGAGCCGATCGCGCGGCCGACGCGGATGCGGTAGCGGGCCACCCACTCGTTGCCCGCGAAACCGACGAGCGCGGCCACGGCGACCGCGGGCACGTGCTCGACCGGGCGCGGATCGAGGAGGCGCTCGAACGCCGTCCACCCCGCGAAGGCGGCGGAGGCGGCGATCGTCAGCACGATCACCAGACCCGCCAGGTCCTCGGCCCGCCCGTAGCCGTAGGTGTAGCGCCGTGTCGCCGCCCGGCGCCCCAGGACGAAGGCGATGCCCAGCGGCACCGCGGTCAGCGCGTCCGCGGTGTTGTGGACCGTGTCCCCGAGCAGCGCCACCGAGCCGGAGACGGCCACCACGAGCGCCTGCGCCAGCGCCGTCACCCCCAGCACCGCGAGCGAGACCCACAGTGCGCGCATCCCGCGGGTCGAGGACTCCAGGGCCGAGTCGACCCGGTCGGCCGTGTCGTGGGAGTGCGGGGTGAACAGATGGGCCAGCCGGTGGCGCGGCCCGCGGGGAGTACCGTGCCCGCCCCCGTGCGGGTGCCGGTGAGAATGGCGGTGGCGGTGGGTGTGCTCGTGCTCCTGGCTCACGTGAGTCCCCTTCCTGCGCGCGGGAGTGGACGTACCCGCGCCCTGGCACCATTATGTGCGTATGAGCGCACGCATGCACCTGTCATCTGCGCACGATGTGCACCCGCGCAGTCCCGGCGAGGAGCAGTTCGCGCTCGCCGCGGAGCTGCTCGCCCTGCTGGGGGACCGGACACGGCTCGCCCTGCTGCACGCGCTGACCGCGAACGAGGCCGACGTCACGACGCTGACGGAGGTGTGCGGGGCGGCGCGGCCCGCCGTCAGCCAGCACCTGGCGCGCCTGCGTCTCGCGGGCCTGGTGGACACCCGCAAGGAGGGGCGCCGGGTGGTGTACTCACTGCGCGACGGCCATCTGCGCCGGCTCCTGGACGAGGCGCTGAACGTGGCGGACCACCGGCTCAGCGACCGTCCCCCGCACGACTGAGCACGGCCCACTCCTCCACGACCCCGGCCCGGGGCCGCCGTTCGACGAACTCGCGGGTCTCGGCCTCCAGCACCAGGCAGTCCACCGAGGCGGCCCGCAGGATGTTGCCGACCGTCAGACCGGCGGGCCCGGCGCCCACCACGACAACCGGAAAACGCTGCGGAGCAGGGGAGTTGCCGGACGCGTGGGCGTGGGTCATGCGCTCATCATGAAGGCGGCGGGAGAGCGCGGGAGCAGTGCCCGCTACCGGTCGCCGTGGCGGGGGAGCCGCGGGATCTCGATGGCCGGGCAGCGGTCCATCACCATCTCCAGGCCAGCCGCGCGGGTGCGCTCGTACGCCGCCTCGTCGACGACGCCCAGCTGGAACCAGACGCCCTTCGCGCCCTTGGCGACCGCCTCGTCCGCGACCGCCCCGGCGAGGTCGCTGTTGACGAACACGTCCACGACGTCCACGTCGAAGGGAACGTCCGCCAGGCTCGCGTACCCCCGCTCGCCGTGCACCGTCTCCGCCTTCGGGTGCACGGGCACGACGCGCTTGCCGAAACGCTGCAGCACGGCCGCGACACCGTACGCGGCGCGCTGCCGGTTCGACGACAGGCCCACCACCGCCCATGTGTCGCCGAGCTCGGTGAGGATCCTGCGGACCGTTGCCTCGTCGCCGTACACCGGGACCTCCTGGAGAGTCGTCATCCAACCGCCGTCGCGGCAGCCGTCGTCCGGACAACCCCGCGGGATGAGAGGGGATTCCCGCCACCCTCCGTGACAGCCGGCCGAAGGGCCGAGCGGGCATCCGGCACGAAGGACCCGAAGGGCGGCCCCACGGGTGGTTCCCGGCGCCGTCGGACCGAGGACCGGCGTCGGTCCACCGGCCCAGCCTCTGTTCGCGGAGGGCGGTGACGGCCAGCGGGCCGAACAGGTCGTCCTCGGCGAGGTCGAGGGCGGGCTCCGACGGTGTGGTCTGGGTGGACGTGTCGGCGGGGCCCTGATGCCGCGCCCGGGAGGACGGAGCCTCCCCCGGGGAGTCCGGGAACGGCCCGGCCCGCCTGCGCGTGCGCGTCCGCCCGCCTACGCTCGCCTCGTGCTCCGCATCATCGACGCCCGTACCGGCGAGCAGGCCGAGGCCGCCCCCGCCCGCCGGGCCCTGACGCGTGTCGAGGTGCACGCGCCCGGCTCCGACCTGACCGACCTGCGCGTGCTGCTCGTCGCGGACGTCCTCGTCCGGGCCATGGAACTCGGCGGCACGCCGGTGTGGGCCCTGCTGACCGGAGGCCGCCGGGCGGAACTACGGGCGGGCGCCACGGCACTCGGCATCCGCCCCTTCGAGGACGCCTCCGCCGCCGGCGCGGGCCTGGGCGAGAGACAGGTCGTCCACGTGGCGCCGGAGGGGACGCCGACGGGCGGCGGGGTGCGGATCGCTGTCGCGGCCGTGCACCAGGGGCGGGCCGGGACGCCCGGTGCTCCGGTGAACGCCGGCGCGGGGCTCACCCCATCGGCCGAGCCGGGTGCTCCGGACGCCCCGTCGGCGGAGCGGGAGGCATCAAACGCCCGGGCAGAAGGGCCGGCGGAGGCGAGTGCTCGGCCGTCGGGGCCGCGCGCGAAGGGCGCCCGTCCAGAGGAGCCGGCAGCGGCCCGTCCGGCGGAGCCGGCCGCGGGGGCGGATGCCCGCCCGGGCGAGTGGGCCGCCCCGCGCCTCCGCCCGGAGGAGTCGCGTGCGGTGGACGGTCTGCTCGCGGAGGTGCCGGCCGGCACCGACCCCGCCGTCCTGCGTCTCGCCCTGCTCTCCCGCCACCACAGGGAAGCGGCCACGCTGGAGGCGGCCGGTCTCGACGAGGCCCGCGCCACCCTCGCCCGCTGGCGCGCGGCCGTCGCACACTGGGCCCGCAGCCCCTCGCGACCGGTTCCGGACGACGTGCGCGGGCGGCTGCGCGGGGCCTGGGAGGACGACCTGGACGTGCCGCGGGTGCTGGACGTCCTGCACCATGTGGAGAACGAACCGGCGGTGCCGGACGGCGCCCGCTTCGAGACCTACGTCTACGCCGACCGGCTCCTCGGCCTCGACCTCGCCGCCGACCTGGGATCCCCGCCATGACGCACCGCACCGCAACGGGCCCGCCGCGCCGCCTGGTCGTGCTGCGGCACGCCAAAGCCGCCTGGCCCGTGGACGTCGCCGACCACGAACGCCCGCTCGCGCCGCGCGGCCGGCGCGACGCTCCCGCCGCCGGGCGAGCCCTGGCCGAGGCCGACTGTCTCCCGGACCTCGCCCTGTGCTCCACCGCCCTGCGCGCCCGCCGGACCTGGGACCTGGCCGCCGCCCAGTGGGGCACGCCCCCGCCGGTCCGCCACGACCGGCGCCTCTACGCCGCAGGTCCCTCGGGACTGCTCGGCGTCGTGCGCGAGACGCCGCCCGAGGTGGAGACGCTGTTGCTCATCGGGCACAACCCCGGCCTGGAGGACCTGGTCCTCGCGCTGGCGGGCGAGGGCCTGGACGACACGGTGGAGCGGGTCCGCACGAAGTTCCCCACCTCGGCCGTCGCCGTCCTGTCCTGGCACGGCACGAGCTGGCAGGCCCTCGGCCCGGGCACCGCGCTGCTCACGTCCGTGACCGTGCCCCGGGGTGTCGAGAAGGAGCACCGCCGCCACGCATAGGCTGGCCGGATGCAGGACGAATACCGCACGGTCGCCCAAGCGGGCGTGCACGAGACCGAGGTCAACCGCTCCCGCTTCCTGTGCGCCCTCGCCCCGGCGGCCACCGAGCAGGAGGCCCAGGAGTTCATCGCCTCGGTCCGCAGGCGGCACGCCGACGCGAACCACACCTGCTGGGCCTACGTCATCGGCGCCGACGCCTCCGTCCAGAAGGCGAGCGACGACGGCGAACCCGGCGGCACCGCGGGCGTCCCCATGCTGCAGATGCTGCTGCGCCGGGACACGCGGTACGTCGTCGCCGTCGTCACCCGCTACTTCGGCGGGGTCAAGCTCGGCGCGGGCGGGCTCATCCGGGCCTACGGAGGAGCTGTCGGCGAGGCCCTGGACACCCTCGGCACGCGCGCCCGCCGCAGGTTCCGGCTCGCGACCGTCACCGTCGACCACCAGCGGGCCGGAAGGCTGCAGAACGACCTGCGGACCGGCGGGCGCGAGGTGTGGGACGTGCGCTACGGCGAGGCGGTCACCCTCGAGATCGCGCTGCCGGACGCCGACGTGGACGCCTTCCGCTCCTGGCTGGCCGACGCGACCGCCGGAACGGCCGGTTTCGCCCTGGGCGGGGAGGCCTGGGGCGACGCCTGACGCCGGCTCGTCCACGCGCGCTGTGATCTGGCCCACCGCGCACAAGCGGACATGTGCGTTGATATGGCGTCCGATGGGCGTGGATGCCGAGGTTCGTGAGGGACCGGGTGCCCGTACGGGTTAGCGTGGTGGGTGCTGACAGCGGGCCGTGGAGTGGCAGTAGGGGGAGACATGCGGGTCGGGGCGGGGTCTTGAGGCTGCTGCACACGTCCGACTGGCATCTGGGCCGGGCCTTTCACCGGGTGAACATGCTCGGGGCCCAGGCCGAGTTCATCGGCCATCTCGTCACGACCGTACGGGAGCGGGACGTGGACGCCGTGGTCGTGTCGGGAGACGTGTACGACCGTGCCGTGCCGCCGCTCGCCGCGGTCGAGCTGTTCGATGACGCCCTGCACCGCCTCGCGGACCTCGCCGTGCCGACGGTGATGATCTCCGGGAACCACGACTCGGCCCGCCGGCTCGGCGTCGGCGCCGGGCTGATCGGCCGGGCCGGCATCCACCTGCGCACCGAGCCGTCGGCGGCCGGCACCCCGGTCGTGCTGGCCGACGCCCACGGCGACGTCGCCTTCTACGGGCTGCCCTACCTCGAACCGGCCCTGGTGAAAGACGAGTTCGGGGTGGAGAAGGCCGGTCACGAGGTCGTGCTCGGCGCTGCCATGGACCGGGTCCGCGCGGACCTCGCGACCCGCCCCGCCGGCACCCGCTCCGTCGTCCTCGCGCACGCGTTCGTCACCGGCGGCGAACCCAGCGACAGCGAACGCGACATCACCGTCGGCGGTGTCGCCGCCGTGCCGGCCGGCGTCTTCGACGGCGTCGACTACGTGGCGCTCGGGCACCTGCACGGCTGCCAGACCCTCGCCGACCGCGTCCGCTACTCCGGCTCCCCGTTGCCCTACTCCTTCTCCGAGGCCGCCCACCGCAAGAGCATGTGGCTCGTCGACCTGGCCGCCGACGGCACAGTGGCCGCCGAACGCGTCGACTGCCCGGTGCCGCGCCCCCTGGCCCGGATCCGGGGCACGCTGGAGGAACTGCTCGCCGACCCCGGACTGGCCGGGCACGAGGAGGCGTGGGTCGAGGCGACCCTCACCGACCCGGTCCGCCCGGCCGATCCGATGGCCCGGATCGCCGAGCGCTTCCCGCACACGCTCAGCCTGGTCCTCGACCCCGACCGGGACCACGAGGAGACCGAGCTCTCCTACGCCCGGCGCCTCGCCGGACGCAGCGACCAGCAGATCGCCGAGGACTTCGTCGCCCATGTGCGCGGCACCGGACCCGACGCACACGAACAGGGCGTGCTGCGCGACGCGTTCGACGCCGTGCGGGCCGACGAGACCCTGCGGGAGGTGGCCCGGTGAGGCTCCACCGGCTCGCGATCACCGCCTTCGGGCCCTTCGGCGGCACCCAGAGCGTCGACTTCGACGACCTGTCGGCGGCCGGGCTGTTCCTCCTGCACGGACCCACCGGCGCGGGCAAGACCTCCGTCCTCGACGCCGTGTGCTACGCCCTCTACGGCTCGGTCCCCGGCGCCCGGCAGGGCGGTGGCCAGGGCACGGCCCTGCGCAGCGACCACGCCGCCCCCGAGGTCCGCACCGAGGTCTCCCTCGAACTGACCGTCGCGGGACGCCGCCTGGAGGTCACCCGCCAGCCGCCCTGGGAACGCCCCAAGAAACGCGGCACCGGCACGACCCTCGACAAGGCCCGGACCTGGCTGCGCGCGTACGACACCGGGGCCGGTACCTGGAAGGACCTCAGCCGCTCCCACCAGGAGATCGGCGAGGAGATCACCCAGCTGCTCGGCATGAGCCGGGAGCAGTTCTGCCAGGTCGTCCTGCTGCCGCAGGGCGACTTCGCCCGGTTCCTGCGCGCCGACGCCGAGGCCCGCGGCAAGCTGCTGGGCCGCCTGTTCGACACCCGCCGCTTCGCCGACGTCGAGAAGCGCCTCGCCGAGCGCCGCCGCGCCACCGAGGCCCGGGTCCGCGACGGCGACGCCGAGCTGCTCGCCGACGCCCACCGCATGCAGCAGGCCGCGGGCGACGCCATGGAGCTGCCCGGCCTGGCACCGGGCGAACCCGGGCTCGCCGAGGCCGTACTCGCCGCCGCCGCCGTGGCCCGCAGCACCGCCCGGGAACAGCTCACGGTCGCCGAGCGCCGCCTCGCCGCCGCCGAGTCCGCGCAGGCCGCGGCGGGCCGCGCCCTGGACGAGGTGCGCGAACTCGCCCGGCTCCAGCGGCGGTACGCGGAGGCGCGGGAACGGGCGGCGCGTCTGGAACAGGGAGCCGAGGCGTACCGGGAGGCGCAGGCGCTCATGGAGCGCTCCCGCAAGGCCGAAGCCGTCGCACCCGCCCTGGAGCTGCGCGAGTCCGCCGACGCCGAACACCGCCGTGCCACCGCCGCCGAGAGCCGCGCCCGCGCCCTGCTGCCCGAGGGCTTCGCCGACGCGGGCGCCGCCGGACTCGCCACCGCAGCCCGCCGCGCCGCCGAGGAGCTGGGCGGGCTGGACGCGGCCCGCCGCGCCGAGCGCCGCCTGGCCGAACTCCTCGACGAACGCGCCGGACTCGACCGGCAGGAGCGTGCCGACGCCGACCTCCTCCAGGAGGCGGAGTCCTGGCTCGACGACTGGGAGGAGACCCGCGCCGGCCTCCAGGCCCGGGTGGACTCCGCGCAGCAGGCCGCCTCCCTCGCCGAGCAGCTCGCGGTCCGGCGCGAGCCCGCAGGGCAGCGCCTGCGGGCCGCGCGGCTGCGTGACGGGCTCGACGAGGACACCGACGAGGCCGTCGAGCAGGTCCGCGCCGCGCGGGAGGAGACGCTGCGGGCCCGACAGCGTTGGCTCGACCTCAAGGAGCAGCGCCTGACCGGCATCGCCGCCGAGCTGGCCGCGCACCTCACCGCCGGCGAGCCCTGCGCCGTCTGCGGAGCGACCGAACACCCCGCCCCCGCCCGCAAGGTCGCCGGGCACGTCGACCGCGAGGCGGAGGAGCGGGCCCTGGCCGCCGTCCAGCGCGCCGACGAGCGGCGCGCCGAGCACGAGCGGCGCCTCGGTGTCGTACGGGAGGCGCTGGCCGCCGCCACCGCCGAGGCCGGTGACGCCCCCACCGCCCTGCTGGAGCGCGAGGCGGCGGAACTTGAGGAGAGGTACGCGCACGCCCGCGCCGCCGCCGCCGGGCTGCACGCCGCGCAGGAGCGGCTGCGGCAGGCCGGGCACGAGCACGAACGGCGTGTCGCCGCCCGGCAGGAGGCCGCCGTCCGGGCCGCATCGCGGGTCGGCCACCGCGAACGCCTGGACCGCGAACGGGCCGCTCTGCAGGAGGAGCTGGAGCGGGCACGGGGCGAGCTGGACAGCGTCGCCGCGCGGGCCGCGCAGCTGGAGCGGCGGGCCGCCCTGCTCACGGACGCCGCCGACGCCGCCCGGGCCGCCGAGGACACCGCCCGGCGCCTCAAGGACGCCGACGCCCGGCTCGCCGACGCCGCCTTCCGCGCCGGCTTCGACACCCCGCAGGCCGCGGCGGACGCCCTCCTCGACTCCCCAGCCCACCGCGAGCTGCAACGGCGGCTGGACGCCTGGCAGCACGAGGAGGCCGCCGTCCGCGCGGTGCTCGCCGAGGCCGACGCCTCCGCTGCGGCCGCGCGGCGGCCCGCCGACGTCACGACGGCCCAGCAGACGGCCGACGACGCCACCCGCCGTCTGCGTGACGCGGCCTCCGCGCACGACGCCGCCGTGCGGCGGTGCGCGGAACTCGACCGGCTGTCCGCCCGGGCCGCCGCCTCCGTGCGCCGGCTGGGCCCGCTGCGTGAGGAGTACGGCCGGGTCGCCCGCATGGCCGGCCTCACCTCGGGCACCTCGGCGGACAACGAACGCCGGATGCGCCTGGAGTCGTACGTGCTGGCGGCCCGGCTGGAACAGGTCGCCGCCGCCGCGACCGTACGGCTGCGGCGGATGTCGTCCGGCCGCTACACCCTGGTCCACTCCGACGACCGCACCGGACGCGGCCGCAGCGGCCTCGGACTGCATGTCGTCGACGCCTGGACCGGCCGCGAACGCGACACCGCGACGCTCTCGGGCGGGGAGACGTTCTTCGCCTCGCTCGCCCTCGCCCTCGGCCTCGCCGACGTGGTCACGGACGAGGCGGGCGGTGTGCGGCTGGACACCCTGTTCATCGACGAGGGCTTCGGCAGCCTCGACGACCAGACCCTCGACGAGGTCCTCGACGTCCTCGACTCCCTGCGGGAACGCGACCGCAGCGTCGGTATCGTCAGCCACGTGGCCGACCTGCGGCGGCGCGTCCACGCCCAGCTGGAGGTCGTCAAGGGCAGGTCCGGGTCGGCGCTGCGGCAGCGCGGCGTCCGCTGAGGCCGGACCGGCTCAGCGGCCCATCGGCCTGCGGGGGAGGGCGAGGAGTACACGACGCTCCTGGTGACCGAGCCCAGGGCCCCGATCCTCCCGGACACCTCCTCCAGGTGCCGCATCGAACGGGCCGTCACCTTGATGACGAAGCAGTCGTCGCCCGTGACGTGGTGCGCCTCCAGGATCTCTGGCGTCACCGCGACGAGGTCGTGGAAGGGCTTGTAGTTGCCGGTCGGATACCTCAGGCGCACGAACGCCAGGATCGGCAGCCCCAACCGCTCGGGGTCCACTACCGCCGCGTACCCCCGGCTGACCCCCGCCTCCTCCATGCGCCGCACCCGCTCGGTGACCGCGCTCGCGGACATGGACACGGCCCGGGCCAGCTCGGCGAAACTGGCCCGTCCCTCCCGCCGGAGGACGTCGAGGATGCGCCGGTCGGTGGCGTCCGGGGAATACGCGGTCATCAGCGAGGGATAGCTGGGAGATCCCCGGCTGATCAAGCCGTGAGCCGGTGATCGCTCCTTCAGGGACCGGCCGGACGGACACAGTTTCTGGTGCATGACCACCACCGTGAATCCCGTTCTGCCCTCGCCCCCGCCGCTCCGGCCGAGGCCGCCGCCCACTTCCGTGCCGGGCTCGCCTTCCACACCGACGTGTCCGACGTGGCCGCCGCCCTCGCCGCCGGCGGCGACCCCGGCTTCGTCCTGGTCGACTCCCGCTCCGCCGAGGCCTGGGAGCAGGGGCACGTCCCCGGTGCGCTCCACCTGCCGACCGCGCTCGTGGCCGGGCAGGCCGGGCGGCTACTGGACCGGGCGGTGCCGGTCGTGACGTACTGCTGGGGACCCGGCTGCGACGGTGCGGCCCGCGCGGCCCTCGCCCTCGCCGAACTCGGCTACCGGGTCAAGGAGATGCTCGGCGGCTTCGAGTACGGGGTGCGCGAGGGCCTAGACCCGGCAGGGGCGCGGGCGCCGCGCTGCGGACCCGCTGACGGCCCCGGTGGGCGCCGGCGCCTGCGGCTGCTGAACCCCTCGTCCGCCGCGGCGAGTTGACCCTGTAGGTTCTTGCGCCATGGTGCGATACGCGGATCCGGGCGTCGTGGAATGGGTGGAGTCGGGCGGCGGGCCGCTGATAGCGGTACCCGAGACCGTCCTGCCGTTCTGGGCGGGCGCCGACGGCGAGGAGACGGCCTCGGACTACGACCGGGCCTGCGAGGTGGACGGACAGGCCGGGCTCCTGCCCGTCGGCGACGCCACCGCCCTCGTCCTGGGCGACGACCCGGCCGCGACGGCGTACCTGCCCGGGCACGGCCTGCTCGTCCGCTGGTGCGCGGCCGACTCCGAGGAGGACGTGCTGGCGAGCGTCGCCCCGGCGGCCGCCTCGGCCGAGTGGGGGCCGGAGCTGACCTGGTCGGTGCCCGGGCCCGTCCGTCTCTTCGACGCGGCCTGGCCCGGGACGGGCCTCGCCGGATCCGACCAGGTCCGGGTCGACCTGGAACCCGGCACCTACGCCGTCAGCGCGGCGCGGGTCCGGCCGGGCCCGGAGACCTGGCTGGACCTCGTCCGGCTCCACCGCCTGTCGCCGCGCTGAAGCACGCCCCTCCAGGGGTGCGGGGAACCGCGCGACCGGCCGGGACGGATCCGCACCCGCCCGGCGACCAGGGCCCCGGGAGCCGGCGCGACGGCTACAGCCGCGACAGCTCGTCCACCAGGTCGTCCAGGCCCAGGGACCCCTGCGACAGCGCCGCCATGTGCCATGCCTTCGGGTCGAAGGCGTCCCCGTGCCGCTTGCGGGCGTTCTCCCGGCCCAGCAGCCAGGCCCGCTCGCCGAGCTTGTAGCCGATGGCCTGCCCCGGCATGGACAGGTAGCGGGTCAGCTCGCTCTCCACGAAGTCCGCGGGGCGGCTGCTGTGCGCGCCGAAGAACTCCTGCGCCAGCTCCGGCGTCCAGCGCTCGCCCGGGTGGAAGGGCGAGTCGTCCGGGATCGTCAGCTCCAGGTGCATGCCGATGTCGATGATGACGCGCACGGCCCGCATCATCTGCGCGTCCAGATAGCCGAGCCGGCGCTCGGCGTCCGTCAGGAAGCCCAGCTCGTCCATCAGCCGCTCCGCGTACAGCGCCCAGCCCTCGGCGTTGGCGCTCACCATGCCGACGCTCGCCTGGTAGCGGGAGAGGTCCCGCGCCACGTGCTTCCACTGGGCCAGCTGGAGGTGGTGGCCGGGCACGCCCTCGTGGTACCAGGTCGACACCAGGTCGTAGACCGGGAAGCGGTCCGTGCCCATGGTGGGCAGCCAGGTGCAGCCCGGGCGGGAGAAGTCGTCCGACGGCGGCGTGTAGTAGGGCGCCGCGGCGCTGCCCGGAGGGGCGATGCGCGACTCCACCCGGCGCACCCGCTCGGCCAGGTCGAAGTGGGTGCCGTCGAGGGCGTCGATCGCCTCGTCCATCAGGCCCTGCAGCCAGTCGCGGACCTCGTCGACGCCCTCGATGTGCGTCCCGTGCTCGTCGAGGTGCGCCAGCGCCGCCCACGGAGTGGCCGCGCCCGGCAGGATCTTCTCGGCCGCGGTCCGCATCTCGCCGAGCAGGCGGTGGTACTCGGACCAGCCGTAGGCGTACGCCTCGTCCAGGTCGAGGTCCGTGCCGTTGAAGTACCGCACCCAGCGGGCGTACCGCTCCCGGCCCACCACGTCCGGGGCGCCTTCGACCGCCGGCGCGTACACGTCCCCCATCCAGTCGCGCAGCCGCACCACGGCCTCGCCGGCCGCACGGGCCGCGGCGTCCAGCTCCGGCCGCAGGGACTCGGGGCCCGACGCCGCGAAGACCTCGAACCAGCCGCGTCCCTCGCCGTCGGCGTCCGCCCACTCGCCCAACTGCTCCGTGAACGTCGCCGTGGCGCGGGGCCCCGCGTACAGCTTCCGTTCGAGGCCGAGCGCCAGACTCGCGCGGTAGCCCTCGAGCGCGGCCGGGACCTGCCGCAGCCGCTCGGCGATCGCCGCCCAGTCCTCCTCGGTCTGCGCGGGTGTCACGGTGAACACCTGCCGCACCGCGTGCGCGACGGAGCTCAGGTTGCTGACGGAGCGCAGGCTCTCGTCGGCCTCGTGCACGGCCAGATCGGCGGTGAGACGCTCGCGCAGCAGCCGGGCGCAGCGCCGTTCGACGGCGCGGTCCGCGCCGGGCTGCCGCTCGGCCTCGTCCAGCCGGGCCAGCGTCCGCCGCGCCAGCTCCGCGAGCGCCTCCTGGCCCTCGGGCGACGTGTCGGGCAGCCTGCTCGAACTCTCCCGCACGCCGAGGAAGGTACCGGTGATCGGGTCGAGGGCGACGAGCTCGTCGACATGGGTGTCGGCGACCTCACGGGGCAGCGGGCTCCTGGTGTCAGACATGCGGCCATCCTCGTACGGCGGACCGCGCACGTCACGCGGATTGAGCCGAGGGCGAAGGCGGCAGCAGCGGCCCGCACTCCCACTGCTGGAAGATAAGCCGGGTCTCCACCCGCGCCACCTCCCGGCGCGAGGTGAACTCGTCCAGCACCAGCCGCTGGAGGTCGGCCATGTCGGCGACCGCGACATGGACCAGGTAGTCGTCCGGCCCGGTCAGGTGGAACACCGTCCGCGACTCCGGCATCGCCCGGATCCGCTCCACGAACGGCCCCACCAGCTCCCGCCGGTGCGGCCTGACCTGCACCGACAGCAGCGCCTGAAGCCCTCGCCCCAGCCTCGCCGGGTCCAGCTCCAGCCGGTGCCCGAGGATCACGCCCGAGCGGCGCAGCCGGGCCACCCGGTCGAGACAGGTCGACGGAGCCACCCCGACCTGGGCGGCGAGATCCCGGTACGTCGCCCGTGCGTCGTTCTGCAGCAACCGCAGCAGATGCAGATCGACCGGATCCAGTACGACACTTTCAGCCATCGGCCGAACGTAGCACGGCGGGCACCCACGGCACCCCGGCCGATGTTCACTCTGTCCTGCCATGGACATGGACACAGCGCGCCCGGGCGCCCACGACGACGTACGCACCACCGCGCGAGCACTGGCCACCGAGGCCGTGCACGCCGGGCGGGACGATCTCGCCCGGCTGGGGCTGCACGCCCCGCCGATCGACCTGTCCACCACCTACCCCTCGTACGACAGCCGCGACGAGGCCGCCCGCATCGACGCGTTCGCCGCCACCGGCGCGGAGCCGGACGGCCCGCCCGTGTACGGACGGCTGGGCAACCCGACCGTCGCCCGCTTCGAGACCGCCCTGGCCCGCCTGGAGGGCACCGAGGCGGCGGTCGCCTTCGCCAGCGGCATGGCCGCGCTGAGCGCGGTCCTCCTGGCCAGGGCCTCGACGGGCCTGCGCCACGTCGTCGCCGTCCGCCCCCTCTACGGCTGCAGCGACCACCTGCTCACCGCAGGACTGCTGGGCTCGGAGGTGACCTGGACCGACCCGGCCGGCGTCGCCGACGCACTGCGCCCGGACACCGGCCTCGTCATGGTCGAGTCCCCGGCCAACCCCACGCTCGCCGAGGTCGACCTGCGGGCCGTGGTCCACTCCTGCGGCTCCGTCCCGCTGCTCGTCGACAACACGTTCGCCACGCCGGTCCTCCAGCGTCCCGCCGAGCAGGGCGCCCGGCTGATCCTGCACAGCGCCACCAAGTACCTCGGCGGCCACGGCGACGTCCTGGCGGGCGTGGTGGCCTGCGACGAGGAGTTCGCGGGCCGTCTGCGCCTGGTGCGCTTCGCCACGGGCGGCGTCCTGCACCCGCTGGCCGGCTACCTGCTGCTGCGCGGCCTGTCCACCCTGCCCGTACGGGTCAAGGCCGCCTCCGCCACGGCCGCCGAACTGGCCGGACGTCTCGCCGCCGACCCGCGGATCGCCCGCGTCCACTACCCGCGCATCGGCGGCGCCATGGTCTCCTTCGAGGTCCAGGGCGACCCGCACGAGGTCATCGCCGGGGTGCGCCTGATCACCCCGGCGGTGAGCCTCGGCAGCGTGGACACCCTCATCCAGCACCCGGCGTCGATCAGCCACCGCATCGTGGACGCCGAGGACCGCAGGGGAGCGGGCGTGGGCGACCGGCTCCTGCGGATGTCCGTGGGCCTGGAGGACGTCGAGGACCTGTGGGCCGACCTCGACCGGGCGCTGGGGCCCCAGGGCGCGGGCCACCGCGTGCGGCGTCTCGGTGAGCCCGCGATCGCCGACTGACCGGCGCCCTCAGGGGGCCGAGGCGTTCCCCAGGCTCGGCACCCGGCCGGCGGCGGGCTCGTCGAGCCGGGCGGTGATCACCAGGGTCCCCTCCTCGACCTGGTAGTCGAGGGGGAGGCCCAGCCCCCGCATCGCCGCCACCATGCCGGTGTTGGACGCCTGCGTCACGGCGTACACGCTCGCGCATCCGGCCTCGACGGCCATCCCGGCCAGCCGCCCGAGCAGTTCGGCACCGACACCCCGCCGCTGCCAGGCGTCCTCGACGAGCAGCGCGACCTCCGTCTCGTCCCCGTCCCACAGCAGGTGACCGAGCGCGACGATCCGCCCGGAAGCGGTCTGCACGGCCAGGGTGCGGCCGAAGCGCGGGCTCAGCAGGTGGTGGAGGTACCGGTCGGCGTCGCCGACCGGTCCGTGGTAGCGGAGCCGCAACGTGCGGTCCGAGCACCGCTCGTGCATCGCCCTGGCCGCCGGAAGGTCACGCGTGTCGGCCCGCCGCACGGTGATGTCGCCGCCCTCGGCGAGCGTCAACACGTCCCGGGCGTGCGGCAGGCGCGGCCCGAGCCGGGCATCCAGTTCCACCAGCGCCCGGGCCCGGGCGAACTCGGTCGGCGTGAAGGGCAGATGGGGTCGCTCGACGGTGATCGTCCCGCCCTCCGGGGCGCGCAGCCGCAGCACCGTGCCGTCGAGGGCGCCCTCCACGGGAAGGCCGTCGAAGACCTGGCCGCCCGCCGGTCCGGGCCGCGACCGGATCGTGCACCGGCCCAGCAACCGGCGCAGCGCCAGGGGCAGTTCGGCGGAGTCCAGGGCGGTGCGGGCGGCGAGCTCCAGCACCCGGGTCGGGGCGTCCACCAGGTCGTGCGCGTCGGCGCGCTCGATCCAGGTGTCGGCGCCCCCGGCCGACCCGACCGCCGCGGTGATGCCGCACGCCTGCACCTCGCCCGGGGCCCGCAGCAGGAACTCGTCCACCGCGCCCTCGGCCAGCGGATGCGTCTGGAGGCTGAGGATGTCGACCCGCTGTCCGGCCAGGGCCGCGCACAGCGCCGCCAGTGAGCCCGGCTCGTCCCGCACGGTCGTCCGCATCTGCCAGAGCGTGTGCGCCCCCGGCACCGGCTCCGGTGCCGGGGACCCGGTATCGCCGGGCGGGGGCGCGTGTTCGTGGCGTCGACTCCGCCAGGCGTGGAAGGCTCCCGCCACCCGTTGCCACGGGCCGGCGGTGCCGTGGTCGTCGTTCCCGTCCGTCACGTGCCTCATCGTTCGCGTCATGCACCCACTGTGACGGAACGGTGTTGCGTGACCGCGAATTCTCTGTGTCCGGCGGGTAAAGGGGGCTTGTTTCCCCCTTTATGTACGCTTCAAACGTTGCGCTCCGTGGCTGTCGTGGACGCCGGGCCTACTGGCCCACCCGGCCCGGCTGGAGCACCTTCGTGAACAACACGCTGCCGTCCTGCTCCCGCAGACGCACCGTCAGCTCGCCGCTGCCGCCGTCGATGTCGACCTCACCGAAGAACTGGTAGCCGCCGGCCGGCGAGACGTTCGCGACGGCCGGGGCCTTCACGAACACCCGGTCCGGGCCGAAGGTGCCGTCGAGCGTGCTCGCCGGGAAGGCGCCGGCGTTGAGCGGGCCCGAGACGAACTCCCAGAACGGCTCGAAATCGCCGAAGGCGGCCCGCGACGGCTCGTAGTGCTGCGCCGAGGTGTGGTGCACGTCGGCGGTCAGCCACAGCGTGCCGGTGATGCGCCGGTGCTTGATGTGCCGCAGCAGCTCGGCGATCTGCAACTCCCGGCCCAGCGGTTCGCCGGGGTCGCCCTGGGCGACGGCCTCGACGTTCCGGCCGTCCGGCACGACCAGGCCGATCGGCATGTCGGAGGCGATCACCTTCCACACCGCCCGCGAGCGCGACAACTCACGCTTGAGCCAATCCAGTTGCTCCCGGCCCAGGATGCCCTGCGCGTCGGCGGGCTGGTCGCCCGGGGAGTTGGCGTTGCGGTAGGTGCGCATGTCCAGGACGAACACGTCCAGCAGCGGCCCGTGCCGCTGAACCCGGTAGACGCGGCCGTCGGGGCGGCGCAGCGTGGAGATCGGGAAGTACTCGGCGAACGCCCGGCGGGCGCGGGCGGCGAGGACGTCGACGCGCCTCTCGGTGTAGCGGCCGTCGGTGAGGATCTCGCCCGGGTACCAGTTGTTCGTCACCTCGTGGTCGTCCCACTGGACGAGGGAGGGGACGCGGGCGTTGAAGGCGCGCAGGTTCTCGTCGAGCAGGTTGTAGCGGAAGTTGCCGCGGAACTCCGCGAGGGTCTCGGCGACCTTCGCCTTCTCCTCGGTGGTGATGTTCCGCCAGGTGCCGCCGTCCGGCAGGGCCACGGTCTCGGTGATCGGGCCGTCTGCGTAGACGTTGTCGCCGCTGCACAGGAAGAAGTCCGGGTCGAGCGCGGCCATCGCGTCGTAGATGCGGTAGCCGCCGAAGTCCGGGTTGATGCCCCAGCCCTGGCCGGCCAGGTCGCCGGACCAGACGAACCGCACCCCGTCGCGGCGCTTCACGGACGCCGTGCGGAAGGTGCCGGTGACCGGCTCGCCCGTGCGGCGCGGGTCGTCCGGGTCGGACAGCAGCACGCGGTAGTGGATCTGCTCGCCCGGGGGCAGTCCGCGCAGCCGGGTCGTGCCGGTGAAGTCCGTGCCCGGGCCCAGCAGCGGGCCGTGCCATCTGCGGGGGTGGCGGAACGACTCGGTGGCCGACGTCTCGACGACCATCCGGGCCGGACGGTCGGAACGCACCCACACCAGCCCGGAGTCGCAGGTCACGTCTCCCGTCTGGACACCCCATCCCGCCTTCGGCCGCCCGGACCGTGCGAAGGCCGGCGCCGCGCCGAGCGTGCCGGGCAGGGACAGGGCCGCCGACGCGGCGAGGGAGCCGCGCAGGACGCTGCGGCGACCGGGAAGGGAACGGTGGGACATGGATGCGCCTCCAGGGACGGGATCCGGCCAGTGTGCAGAGCCACACCTACTGGCGCACCGCAGCGTCCACACGAACACCGAGTGAACACCCGACCGCGGGGTGACGGCAGCGCGCGATCCGGCCGGATCATCCGCCGGCGGCCCGGGCCATCAGCCGTACGCCCTCGGCGATCCGGGCGGGCGGCACATGGGCGTACCCCAGCACGAGCCGCACCTCCTGGGCCCCCGGGTCCTCGTCCGGGCGGTGGGTGTAGGCCGACAGCGGGCGCACCGCCACCCCGGCCGCCGTGACGCGTCCGAGGAACCGCTCCTCGGGTCCGTGGCGCCGCGGCAGGGCGGCGATGACGTGCAGGCCCGCGGCGATCCCTGACACCGACGAGCCGGGGAAGTGCTCGTCGAGGGCGGCGACCAGCGCGTCCCGCCGCTCGCGGTAGGCGCGCTGGCAGCGGCGCAGCTGACGGTCGTAGTCGCCGCGCTCCAGGAAGCGGGCGAACACCGCCTGGTCGAGGGACGGGTGGCCGAGGTCCATGGTGCGTTTGCGTTCGACGACGTCCGCGGCCCAGGACTCGGGCACCAGCAGCCACCCCAGCCGCAGGCCCGGGGCGAGGGACTTGCTGACCGAGCCCGTGTAGGCCACATGGTCCGGGTCGAGGCCCTGGAGCGCGCCGACGGGGGCGCGGTCGTAGCGGAAGTCACCGTCGTAGTCGTCCTCCAGGACGAGGCCGTCCACCTCCCGGGCCCAGTCCAGCAGTTCGGCGCGGCGCCGTGCCGTGTAGGCGATGCCGGTGGGGAACTGGTGCGCCGGTGTCGTCACCACCGCCCGTACGCCCGACGCCCGCAGCGCCCCGGGCGCGATGCCCTCGCCGTCCACGGGCACCGGCACGGGGGTGACCCCGGCCGCGGCGTACAGGGCCTCGTGCTGGGGGCTGCCCGGGTTCTCCACCGCGATCGAGCGCAGCCCGCGCGCGTGCAGCGCGCAGCCGAGCAGGGCCGTCGCCTGGGCCACCCCGGAGACCACCACGATCCGCTCCGGGTCGGCCACCACCCCCCGGCGCCGGGCGAGCAGTTCGGCGAGCGCGACCCGCAGCCGGGGCAGCCCGCGCGGGTCGGGATACCCCAGGTCCTGGTGCGGGAGATCGGCCAGCACCGCGCGCTGCGCGGCGGCCCACGCCGAGCGCGGGAACAGCGCCAGGTCCGGTGTCCCGGGCACGAAGTCCACGCGGGCGCCCGGCGTGCGCGGAGCCAGGTCGTCGGCACGGGGCCGGGCCGCCCGCGCGGCGGCGCCCACCCAGGTCCCGGCGCCCCGGCCGCTGCGCAGATAACCCTCGGCGGTCAGCTGCTCGTACGCCTCGGTGACCAGCCCCCGCGACACCCCCAGGTCCGCCGCGAGGTCCCGGCTCGACGGCAGCCGGGTGCCCGGCGCCAGCCGGCCCGTCCGGACCGCCTCGCGCAGCGCAGCCTGGAGGGCGCGGCCGCGGGTGCGGGCGGGCGCCGAGGCCGCGGGGAGGAGCAGTTCCCAGGCGGCCGAGTGCGGGCCGTCGCCCGGATCGTCGTGCGTTGGCCTCATGGGAGGAGACCATAGAGGCCCCGGGAAGTCCGCCGGCCGCGGCGGTGGGGTTCAGCGGCTGCCGTCGAGCACCACCCGGGCCACCAGCGCCGGGTCGTCGTTCATCGGCACGTGGCCGCAGCCGGGCAGCCGCACCAGCCGGGCCCGCGGGATGACCTTCTTGGCGCGCACGCCCTGACGGGGGACGAGGAGCCGGTCGCGGCTGCCCCAGGCGACGGTGACCGGTGTGCCCACGATGTCGTCGGTGAACCGCACGGTCCTGCCCGAGCGGAGGGTCTCGGAGAACCCCTGGGCGTCGGCCAGCGCGCGGGTCTCGGCGATCACTGCCTCGGGCGAACGGCGGCCCGGGCGCGCGTAGATGGTGCTGGTCAGCAGGGCGCGGCCGATCGCGGGGCGGGCGAGCCGCTCGACCAGGGGCGGCGGCATCCGCCGGGCCGTCTGCCGCATCGCGGTCAGCACGGTGAAGGCGTAGCGGCGCTCGGCCTCGTTCCAGAACCCGGCCGGGGACAGGGCCGTGACGGAGCGGACCAGCCGCGCGCGGGCCAGGTCCAGGGCCAGCAGGCCGCCCAGCGAGTTGCCCGCCACGTGCGGCCGTTCGACCTCGAGGGCGGTGCACAGCGCCCCCAGCAAGGCGCTCATCGTGGGCAGGTCGTGCGCCATGCCGTCCGGGAGCGCCGGGGACTCGCCGCAGCCGGGCAGGTCCACGGCGATCACGTCACGCTCGGCGGCCAGCGCGGGCAGCACCGGGTCCCAGGCCTGCCGGTGATGGCCGATGCCGTGCAGCAGGAGCAGCGGTGCCCCGCTGCCCCGGCGGGTGCAGGCCAGGGTGACGCCCCGCTCGCCCTGGGCGGAGGGGACCTCGAAGGAGACGGTGGCGGTCATGCGGTGCTCCTCGGCTGTACTCGCTGACGGACGCTGTAGACAGCTTGTCAGCAATTGCTACCGACGGGTAGTCCCGGGTGGGGCGCCCGTCTTCCTCCGCGGCCGGCGGCGACCTCGAAGGGCTGATGGCCCTGCTCGCCCGGGACGTCCGGCTCGTCGGCGACCGCGGATGCAAGGCCCGGGCGCCGCTGCGGGTGCTGGAGAGCCCCGACGAGGTGGGCCGTTTCGTCGGCGCCACGCGCAAGGGCCTGCAGGACCTCTCCGTGCGATACCCGGAGCTGAACGGCGGCCCGGCCGCGCCGGTGCTCTCCGGCGGCGAACCGGAGGCCGTCTTCCAGCTCGATGTCACCGACGGGCGCGTCCGGACCGCCTGCGTCGCCCGGAACCCCGGCAAGCTGCGGAAGCTGACGGTCGTGTGAACCGCCGCCGGGCAAACCGCCGGCGAGCCGGTTCACCGAACGCGGCGAACCCGCCACCGAGCGTCCCGTGAACGTTCCCGGCCATTGGTCTTGACCAAGTGTGCGGGCCGCCCTAGGGTCGCAGAGAAGTGCAACAACCTTTAATAAACAAGGGCGTTAAAACGCCGCCGACCACGGCTATTGCGGAGGACAGGGTGGGGACCACGCAGCTGGAATCGGTACCGGAACCGAAGTACTGGCATCTCAGAACGGTGCTCAGTGAAGCGCTCGATTCGGAGTTCTCGGTGGGGGAGATCCTGCCGAACGAGCGCGATCTCGCGGCCCGCTTCGGCGTCGCCCGCGCCACACTCCGCCAGGCCCTGGAACAGCTCGAACTGGAAGGCAGGCTGCAGCGCCGCCGCGGGGTCGGCACGACCGTCGCGCCGCCCCGCGTGGGCGTCTCCCTCGGCACCGGCCCGCACACCTGGCCCGGCGGCCCCGAGGACGCCTGGCAGCCGGTGGACTGCGCGTCGGCGGTGCCGCCCGCGGCCGTCGCCGACGTCCTGGAGACCGGGCGGGAGGAGTGCGTGCACGTCGTGCGCCGCTCCCGCGTCTCGAGCGGGCGGCCGGTGGCCGCCGAGCTGCTCTACGTCCCGGAGTTCTCCGTGCCGGACCTGACCGGCATCGACGCGTCGTCCGGCGCGGCACGCGCGCGTGCCGTGCTGCGCGAGCTGCAGCGGGCCGAACTGGAGCGGCAGGAGAACGCCGTCGAGCTCGGCTCCGCCGGTGCCGACGACGCCAAGGAACTCGACCGGCTCCCCGGAGCACCCGTCCTCGTCGTCACGACCCGTTTCGTCGCGGCGGCGCGCACGGCCGCACTGTCGGTCGCGACGTACCGGGCGGACACGTGCCGGTTGACCTTCGGTGACAGGGGAGGCCTGGAGATCCGCCAGGCGTCCTGAGCCCGGGGGCGCGGCGGGCGGGGGAGTGAGTACCGGTCGGAGCGGCAGGCGTCCCTGATCGGGCCGGGGCCGCCCGGCGTGCGGCGTCCCGGCTGCGGCCGGCCGACCCTACGGCGGACCCGCCCGGCGTGCCGCGTCCCGGCTGCGGCCGGCCGACCCCACGGCGGACCCGCCCGGCGTGCGACACTCGGCGGAGGCCGGTCCGGCGCGGGCGCTGCGTGCGCGCGGTGCGGGGAGGGCGACGTGCACGCACCCCCGGCGGGGATTCCTACCGGCGGACCCTCGTCGTGCCCTCCACGCTGAACAGCTCCTCCTCCACGTGGTCCAGGGCGAGGCGCAGGGCGCCCGTGGCCACGGCCGCGCCCCCGAGGCGGGAGAGCGTCACCTGCGGCGGGCGCAGGCAGTAGCGGGCCAGTTCCCTGCGCAGCGGCTCCAGGACACCGTCCAGTCCCGCCGCCCAGCCGCCCACCACGACCAGTTCCGGGTCCAGGGCGAGGGCGAGGGCCGCCACGTCGTGGACCAGGCGCTGCAGGAAGCGGTCCACGGCGGCGCGGGCCCGCCGGTCGCCCCCGCGGGCCTGGGCGAAGACCTCGGCGACCGCCAGCTCGTCGAGGGGGTGGAGGGGCTCGTCCGTGGTGGACAGAAGCTTCTCGGGCGTCACCTCCCGGCCCAGCAGGTGCAGCGCCCCGATCTCGCCGGCCGCCCCGCCGTAGCCCCGGTGCAGCCGACCCCCGATCAGCGCACCGGCGCCCGGGCTGAGCCCCGCCAGGACGAACACGACGTCGTCCGACTCGGTGGCCGCGCCCTTCCAGTGCTCGGCGACGGCAGCGGCGTTGGCGTCGTTCTCGACCAGCACCGGGCAGTTGAAGGACCGGCTCAGCCGCTCGCCCAGCCGCAGCCCCGTCCACTCCGGCAGCGCGGTCCCGAGCCGCACCGTGCCGTCCGCTTCGACGATCCCGGGCGTCGCCACGCCCACGGCCCGCAGCGACCCGCGCGCGACACCGGCCCGCCGCAGCAGTTCGGCGACGGCCCCGCGCAGCCGCTCCAGCCGCTCGTCGGCCCCCGCCGTCTCCGCCACGTCCCTGGCCTGGGAACCGATCACCCGGCCGTCCAGGTCGGCCAGCAGCGCGGCCACCCGGCGCGCCCCGATCTCCACCCCCAGCAGGTGCCCGGCCTCCGCCCGGAACCGGAACCGCCGCGCCGGCCGCCCCTGCCGCCGGGCGGCCCCCTCCTCGGCCGCCTTCTCGACGACGAGCCCGGCCTCGATGAGCCCTTCCACGACACCCTCGACCGTCGGCCTCGACAGCCCCGTCACCAGGGTGATCTCGGTCAGCGTCGCGCAGTCCGCGGCACGCAACGCGTGCAGCACCACCGCGGAGTTGATCCTGCGCAGCAGCGAGGGGTCCCCGCCGGTCAGCCGCCCCACCGTCCGTCCTCCCAGGTCGTGCGCGTGTTGGCCGGATCGTACTTCGGCGCGGCACACCGCGGCGAGGTCGGGCGCCGGCCCGGGGCGTCAGCCCGGGGCGACGAACCCCGACTCGTAGGCGGTGATCACCGCCTGGGTGCGGTCCCGTGCCCCCAGTTTCGCCCGCACGGCGCTGACATGGGACGTCACGGTCTCCGTCCCCACGACCAGCCGGGCGGCGATCTCCGCGTTCGACAACCCCCGTGCCATCAGCCGCAGCACCTCCGCCTCACGCTCCGTCAGCCGGGCCCGCTCCACCAGGGCCCGGGCCGCGCGGTTGCCGTTCCCGCCGTCGCCGTACTCCGCGGCGAGCTGCCGCACCGAGGCCGGGAACAGCAGCGACTCGCCCTCGGCGATCAGCCGCACCGCGTGCACGATCTCGGCCGGCCGGGCCCGCTTGAGCAGGAACCCGTCGGCTCCCGCCCGCAGCGCCTCGTACACGTACTCGTCGTGCTCGAACGTCGTCACCACCAGGATCCGCGGCGGCTCGTCGACCGTCCGCAGCAGCACGCGCGTGGCCTCGATGCCGTCGAGCAGCGGCATGCGCACGTCCATGGCGACCACGTCCGGCCGCAGCCGACGCACCAGGGGGACGACCGCCGCCCCGTCCGCCGCCTCCCCGACGACCTCGATGTCGGGCTGCGCCTCCAGCACGGCCCGCAGCCCCGCGCGCACCAGGGGTTTCACGCGAGGCCGGCGGACAGGAGGGGGAGCCGCACCGAGAGCATGGCCACGACGTAGCCGAGGACGAGCCGTACCTCCAGCCACAGCACGGTCCGTCCCCGGTCGGCCCAGGTGGCCGAAGGCGCGGCGACGATCTCGGCGTTCGCGCTGTCGTGCCGGTGGCCGGTCAGCAGCAGCCGGGCCTGCAGCCCTTCGACGAGCCGCGTCGCGGGCACCAGGCCGGCGAGCCCGAGCAGGCCGGCCGCCGCGGCCTGCGTCCACCACGACTCCTCGACGAACAGCCACAGGGACGGCCACACGACGGCCGTCGCGAGATGCAGCCATCGTGTGTACGTCACCGCCCGGCCGAACGGGCGCAGCACGCGGACCATGGCGTCATCGTGCCAGCCGCGACGGACAGCGAACCTCCCCCGCACGGGGAAGACCTCGCCACCGCCGGAGGCGCCCGGGCCCCGGCCGACCGGCCACGCCGGCGCCCTGACCGGCATCGACGTCCCAGGCCTCTCGCGGGGGAGTCGGGCGACGGCGAGCTGTCGGCCGGCTCACCTTCCGCGCGCTGCCCGGCCCTGCGCGCGACGGGCACGAGAGCCGACTTCCCGCTGCCGGTCGGAGAGTGGCATCCGCGGCGCCGGGAAGTCCGACCGGGGTGCGGGGGGCAGGGGCCGAGGGCGGGGGACCGGGGCGGGGCACCGGGGGCTGGGGACCGGCCTGATGCACCGCCAAGTGTCAGTGGTCGCGGGTTTACTGGAGTGCATGAGCATCGCACAGCACATCGCCCTGATCGACGAGCTGTGCTACCGCCCCTTCCCGGCGGAGCACGGCCCGTCGGACGTCGGGGTCTCCGGGCCCGGCCGGCACGTCGCGGTGCTCGACGCCGCGACGGACGACGATCCCGCGCGGTGGGCGGTGGTGGTGGACCAGTTGGAGAAGGACCGGGACGCCGTCTGCGAGCTGCTGGCCTCGCGGTGGGGAGACACCCCGCCGTACGGCCTGCAGACCGTTCTCCTGCGTAGCGGGGACGAGGAAATACCCCGGCTCTGGGCCGAGTTGAGCGAGCGCGCGAGTCTCGCGTACATGTGGGAGGTGGAGGGCACCGGCCGCTGGGTCGCCGTGGCGGTCACCGACCGGGATGCGTCGGCGCTTCAGCTGCTCGCCCTCGTGACGGAGGCCGCCCCGCCGTGAGCCGGTCAGTCCCCGGCCGCTTCCCGCAGCCGGGCGAACTCCTCCGCCATCGTCTCGGCCGTCCAGTGCGCGTTCAGGCCGCTCGGGTTGGGCAGGACCCACACCCGCGTGTCCCCGATCGTCCGGACCTGCGGCCCGACCTGGGCCTTGCGGTCGTCGAACGCGGCCCGGTGCGCGGTCACCCCCACCACCGCCAGCCAGCGCGGCCGCAGCTGTCCCACCTTCACCGCGAGCCGGCGCCCGCCCTCGCGGTACTCCTCGGCGCTCAGCTCGTCGGCCCGGGCGGTCGGCCGGGCCACGACGTTGGTGATGCCGAGCCCGTACGACAGCAACTCCCGCTGCTCGGACGGCTTCAGCAGCCGCGGCGTGAACCCGGACCGGTGCAGCACCGGCCAGAAGCGGTTGCCGGGGCGGGCGAAGTGATGGCCCGTCGCGGCGGTCATCAGGCCGGGGTTTATCCCGCAGAACAGGACCCGGAGGCCCTCCGCGACCACGTCGGACACGACGCGGCCGCGGGCGGCCTCCAGTTCCTCGGGCGTGAAGCGCGGCATCGGGAGCCGGGCGTCAGAGGATCGCCCCGGGCGTGTACCCCGCGGCCTGGGGGTGCTGCTTGACGATCTCCTCGATCCGGGCGACCACGGCGGCCACCTGGTCGCCCGCGGCACCGGTGAAGGACAGCTTGTCCGCCATCAGCGCGTCCAGCTGGGTGCGGTCCAGCGGGATGCGCTCGTCCGCGGCCAGCTTGTCGAGCAGTTCGTTGCGCTCGGCGCCCTGCTCGCGCATGGCGAGCGCGGAGTCGACGGCGTTCTCCTTGATGGCCTCGTGCGCGAGCTCGCGGCCGACGCCCGCGCGCACGGCGCCCATGAGGACCTTGGTCGTGGCGAGGAACGGCAGGTACCGGTCCAGCTCACGGGCGACGACCGCGGGGAACGCCCCGAACTCGTCGAGCACCGTCAGGAACGTCTCCAGCAGGCCGTCCAGCGCGAAGAACGCGTCCGGCAGCGCCACCCGGCGCACCACCGAGCAGGACACGTCGCCCTCGTTCCACTGGTCGCCCGCCAGCTCACCGGTCATCGACGCGTAGCCGCGCAGGATGACCATCAGGCCGTTGACGCGCTCGCAGGAGCGGGTGTTCATCTTGTGCGGCATGGCCGAGGAGCCGACCTGGCCGGGCTTGAAGCCCTCGGTGACCAGCTCGTGCCCGGCCATCAGCCGGATCGTCTTCGCCAACGAGGAGGGCGCCGCGGCCAGCTGCACCAGCGCCGTCACGACCTCGTAGTCCAGCGAGCGCGGGTAGACCTGGCCGACCGAGGTGAACGCCTGCGAGAAGCCCAGGTGCGCGGCGATCCGCTGCTCCAGGTCCGCGAGCTTGGCGGCGTCCCCGCCCAGCAGGTCCAGCATGTCCTGGGCGGTGCCGACCGGGCCCTTGATGCCGCGCAGCGGGTAGCGGCCGAGCAGCTCCTCGACCCGGCCGTGGGCGACGAGCAGTTCGTCGGCGGCCGTGGCGAAGCGCTTGCCGAGGGTGGTGGCCTGCGCGGCGACGTTGTGCGAGCGGCCGGCCATGACCAGCTCGCCGTACTCACCGGCCAGCTTGCCGAGCCGGGCCAGCACCGCCACCGTGCGGTCGCGCATCAGCTCCAGCGAGAGCCGGATCTGCAACTGCTCCACGTTCTCGGTGAGGTCGCGGGAGGTCATGCCCTTGTGCACGTGCTCGTGCCCGGCGAGGTCGTTGAACTCCTCGATCCGCGCCTTCACGTCGTGCCGCGTGACCTTCTCGCGCTCGGCGATGGAGGCCAGGTCGACGGTGTCGAGGACGCGCTCGTAGTCGGCGAGAGCGGCCTCGGGCACCTCGATCCCGAGGTCCTTCTGGGCCCGCAGCACGGCGAGCCAGAGCTGCCGCTCCAGCCTGACCTTCTGCTCGGGCGACCAGAGCGTGGCGAGCTGGGCGGAGGCGTAGCGTCCGGCGAGGACGTTCGGGATGCGGGGCTTGGCGGGCGCTGAAGTCACGTGGAGGGATTCTACTGGCGATTCGTGCAGGCCAGCGCAACGGGTGGGTTCGTCGGAACCTACGAGAGGCTCCGGGCGTGTTCCCCCGGCGCCCCCGCGCGGCGCGGCGGGGCCCGCCTACAGTTCGTACGGCAGCAGGTCAGGCCGCTTCGGTGGCAGGCCGTCGCCCGAGGAGCGGCCCGTCAGACGGCGTCCGATCCAGGGGAGCAGGTGCTGCCGGGCGAAGCGCGCGTCCGCCACGCGCCGCATCACCCAGCCCGGCGGCAGCGTCGCCGCGAGCGGCGTGCGCCACTCGGCGTCCTCGGGGTCGTGCCCGAGCGCCTGCCACACGGCCTCCGCGACCCGGCGGTGGCCCTCGGCCGTCAGGTGCAGCCGGTCGACGTCCCACATCCGCGGGTCGGCCAGCGAGGGCGCGCCGTACAGGTCGACGACGATCGCGTCGTGCCGTGCGGCCAGCTCGTCGACGCAGGCGAACAGCTCCTCCATGCGCGGCCGGAACCGCTCCAGCACGGGTCCCTGCCGGCCCGGGCTGCGCATCAGCACGAGCTGCTTGCAGGAGGGGGCCAGCTTCTCCACGGCCTCCTCCAGGAGCCCGCGCACCCGGCCCATGTCGCACTTGGGCCGCAGGGTGTCGTTGAGTCCGCCGACCAGGGTGACCACGTCGGCCCGCATGGCCGCCGCCACGTCGACCTGCTCCTCGACGATCTGCCGGATCAGCTTGCCGCGTACCGCGAGGTTGGCGTACCGGAAGCCGGGCGAACGGGCCGCCAACCGTGCGGCGAGCAGGTCGGCCCAGCCCCGGTAGGTGCCGTCGGGCAGTACGTCCGACATGCCCTCGGTGAAGGAGTCGCCGAGGGCGACCAGGCTGGTGTGGGTGGGGTTCGTCTGCATGGCGTCGAGAACAATATCCCGTGCACATACCCGGCGGTCGGTCGACTGCCTGGCCCTGGTTCCCTGGCCCTGGTTCCCGGCCCTGGCTCCGGTTCCCCGGCCCTGGTTCCGGGCCCTGGCTCTGGTTCCCGGCCCTGGCTCTGGTTCCCCGGCCCTGGTTCCCGGCCCTGGCTCTGGTTCCCGGCCCTGGCTCCGGTTCCCCGGCTCTGGTTCCCGGCCCTGGCTCTGCTTCCCGGCCCTGGCGCCGGCTCCCCGGGCCCGGACGTGCCCGTGAGCCGCCGGGGGTGCGGCACGGCGCAGGACTGGACGGCCGCACCCCTGGAGGCGGGTGTCCCGCGTACGCCCGGCGGTCGGTCGACTGCCGGGCCGTGCTCCCCGACCCCGGGCGTTGCCCGTGAACCGCCGGGGTGCGGCACGGCACGGGGCCGGACGGCCGCACCCCTCGGACGCCGGGCGTCCCGCGTCCGCCCAGCCGGCGCCTCGCACAGGATCCGGCTCCTCATCGGCCGGGCGCCCTCACGCCCGCTGCCCGAACAGCTCCCTCAGAACGTCCTCCATCGTCACCAGACCGGCCAGGCGCCCGTCCGCGCCGAGGACGGCCGCGAGGTGCGTGCGGCTGCCCCGCATGGCCGTGAGGACGTCGTCCAGCGGTGTCCGCTCCCGCACGCGCGCGATGGGCCGCATGTCGCGCAGCCGGAACGGCACGTCCCGCCCGGCGGCGTCCAGCGCGTCCTTCACGTGCAGGTAGCCGACGATCCGCCGCCCCTCGTCCACGACCGGGAAGCGGGAGAACCCGGACTCGGCCGACAGCCGCTCCAGCTCCTCCGGCGTGACCCCGACGCTCGCGTACACCACGCGCTCCAGGGGCAGCACCACGTCGCGCACCGGGCGGCGGCCCAGCTCCAGCGCGTCGTGCAGCCGCTCCTGGGCCCGGTCGTCGATCAGGCCGGCCTCGCTGGAGTCCTTCACGATCTGCGCGATCTCGGCGTCCGAGTAGGAGGCCGCGACCTCCTCCCGGGCCTCCACGCGCAGCAGCTTCAGCAGCGCGTTGGCGAAGGCGTTCACCGTGAAGATCACCGGGCGCAGCGCCCGGGACAGCGCCACCAGCGGCGGCCCGAGCGCCAGCGCGCTGCGCACCGGCTCGGCGAGCGAGATGTTCTTCGGCACCATCTCGCCGAGCAGCATGTGCAGGTAGGTCGCCAGGGACAGCGCGATCACGAAGGACACCGCGTGTCCCGCGCTCCGGGGCACGCCCACCGCGTGGAACACCGGCTCCAGCAGGTGCGCGATCGCGGGCTCGGCGACCACACCGAGCACCAGCGTGCACAGCGTGATGCCGAGCTGCGCGGCGGCCATCAGCGCCGACACGTGCTCCAGCCCCCACAGCACGCTCCTGGCGCGCCGGTCGCCCCGGTCGGCGTAGGGCTCGATCTGGCTGCGGCGCACCGAGATCAGCGCGAACTCGGCGCCGACGAAGAAGGCGTTGACGACGAGCGTCGCCAGACCGATCAGCAGCTGGACGGCGGTCACAGCTCCACCCCCTTCTCGCCGGGCGTCTCGTCGTCGAGGGGCGCGCTCAGCCGGACGCGGGCCGCCCGGCGGCCGGTCGCGTCCAGGACCTCCAGGTGCCACCCGGCGACCTCGAGGGTGTCACCGGTGGCGGGTATCCGGCCGAGCTCCGTCGCCACCAGCCCGGCGAGCGTCTCGTACGGCCCTTCCGGCGCGCGCAGTCCGAGGCGCTCCAGGTGGTCCACCCGGGCGGAGCCGTCGGCCGAGTACAGGGCGTGCCCGGCCTCGTCCGTGCCGGCCGGCGCGAGGTCGGGCAGTTCGTGCGGGTCGTGCTCGTCGCGCACCTCGCCGACGACCTCCTCGACGATGTCCTCCAGGGTGGCCACGCCGGCCGTCCCGCCGTACTCGTCGATCACGACGGCCATCGTGCGCTTGCCGGAGAGCCGGTCGAGCAACCGGTCGACGGTCAGGGTCTCGGGGACCAGCAGCGGTTCGCGCATCAGCTCGGAGACGAAGATCCGGGTCCGCCGCTCGGCCGGCACCGCCAGCACGTCCTTCACGTGCGCGGTCCCGACGACCGAGTCGAGCGTCCCGCGGTAGACCGGGAACCGGGACAGGCCGGTCGCGCGGGTCGCGTTCGCCACGTCCTCCAGGGTGGCCTTCACCTCCAGGGCGACCACCTGCACGCGGGGCGTCATCACGTTCTCCGCCGTCAGGTCGGCGAGGTTCAGCGTGCGCACGAACAGCTCGGCGGTGTCCGCCTCCAGGGCGCCCTCCTTGGCGGAGTGCCGGGCGAGCGCGGCCAGCTCCTGCGGCCCGCGCGCCGAGGCCAGTTCCTCGGCGGGCTCGACCCCGATCCGCCGCACGATCCGGTTCGCCGTGTTGTTGAGGTGCGTGATGAAGGGCCGGAAGGCGGCGCTGAACCAGCGCTGGGCGTTGCCCACGGTCTTGGCGACGGCCAGCGGGGAGGAGATCGCCCAGTTCTTCGGGACCAGCTCGCCGACGACCATCAGGAACACCGTCGACAGTGCCGTGCCGAGGACCAGCGCCACGCTGCGCGACGCCGAGCGGGAGATGCCGAGGCCCTCCATCGGCCCGGCGATCAGCGCGGCGATCGACGGCTCGGCGAGCATGCCGACGACCAGGTTGGTGACGGTGATGCCGAGCTGCGCCCCGGAGAGCTGGAAGGTCAGGTTCCGTACGGCTTTCAGCGCGCCCTGGGCGCCCCGCTCACCGCGCTCCACCGCCCGCTCCAGCTCGGCGCGCTCGACCGTGGTGAGGGAGAACTCGGCCGCGACGAAGGCGCCGCAGGCGAGGGACAGGAGGATCGCCACCAGGAGGAGGAGCACTTCTGTCATCGGGTCACCCCCGTTCCATGGTTCTCCAGGACGGGGCGGAACGCGCGGCGCGGCGCACTGGGAGGCTCGCCCATGGGCGGACGCTCACAACCTTTCATACAGAACCGTGTGGCCACCCCAGGTTAAAGGATGGGCAAAGTCCTCCGATCGGCCGCTCCGGCGGTGACGGGGGAGAAGCGGAAGGCGTCGGCGTCCTCGCGGGCGACGGCCCGGCCCGCGTCGGGTGCCGCGAGGCGTGTACCCGGGAAGAGCCGGTCCGCACCCGCCGGCGCGAGACGGCGCCTCACCGGCTCCCCGGCTCCCGTCCGGCCAGCGGCTTCACCCAGCGCCGCCACTGCTCCTCGGGCCCGTACCCGGCGGCACCCCACGCCCCGTGCGCCCCCTCGTTGCGCGTGAGGACCATCGCGTCGGCCCGCCTCCCGCCCAGCCGCACGAACCGTTCCTCGGCGGCGGCGAGCAGCGCCGACGCGATGCCTTGGCGGCGGTGGTCGGGATGCACCGCCAGCCGGTACAGATGGCAGCGCCAGCCGTCGAACCCGGCGATGACCGTCCCGAGCAGTTCACCGTCCCGCTCCGCCAGGATCAGCGCCTCGGGATCCCGTGCCACGAGCCGCTCCACACCACCGGGGTCGTCGCTGATGCTCGCCCCCTCGGCCGCCACCTTCCAGAAGGCCAGCACGGTGGCGAGGTCCTCGGGCGTCGCGGCCCGGATGCGCGGCTCGTTCATGCGGTGATCAGACCACGCAGGGTCCGGTGCGGCACACCGTTTCAGGATGCGGACGTCGTGAACCCTCCTCACCCCGCCGTGAACCCTCCTCACCCCGCCGTGAATTTTGCTCGTACGGCCTCGGCTCACGGCGAACCGCCGTCCCCTCACTCGTGCGCGATGGCCGCCAGGACGTTCATCCGCGAGGCCCGCAGCGCGGGCAGCAGCGCCGCCACGACCCCCACCACCGCCGAGCCGATCACCACGGCCACGATCGTGCGCCACGGGATCGCCAGGGCGGTCATCCCCTGCAGCGCCAGCACCTGCTGGGTGCACACGCCCCAGATCAGTCCCAGGACGAGTCCCAGGACCGCGCCGAACACGGCGATCACCACCGACTCCAGCCGGATCATCCGGCGCAGCTGACGCCGGGCCAGCCCGATCGCCCGCAACAGGCCGATCTCCCGGGTCCGCTCGACGACCGACAGGGCGAGGGTGTTCACGACGCCGAGCACCGCGATGATGATCGCCAGCCCCAGCAGCGCGTACACGAGGTACAGCAGCACGGCGATCTGGTCGCGCACCAGCTGCTTGTAGTCGGCCAGGTCCCGCACCTGCACCTGCGGATACCGGTCCAGGGTCTTCTCCAGGCCCGCGCGCAGCTCGTCGTCGCCCGTGCCCGGGGCGGCGTTGACGTACAGCGCGGAGTCCAGCCCGCCCGGCGCGTACCGCTCCAGGGTGCCGAGCCCGAAGTACAGCCCGCCCTGCGTCCCGAAGCCCTCGGCGGCGTCCTGGTCGGTGAGGGCGCCCACCGTCAGCCGGCCCTCGCGCCCACCCTGGAACTCCACCGGGACGGTGCTGCCGACCCGTACGCCGTGCTCGCGGGCGAAGTCCCGGTCCATGGCCAGCCGTCCGGGTGCGAGCGCCGCCTCCGAGTCGCCCTGGGCGTAGGTGATGTCGGCGACCTCGTCGAGCCGCGGATCGTAGCCCGTCGCGGTCGTCTCGACGCGGTCGCCGTCCGGCAGGCGCACCGCGACCGGGGTGAGCCGACCGCGCACGACCAGGCCCACGCCCTCGGTGCCGCGCACCGCTTCGGTGACCTCCCGCGGGAAGGGCAGGAAGTTGGTGTTCTGGACGACGAAGTCGGCACCGAGCGTCCTGTCGATCTGCTGGTCGAAGGACTCGGTCATCGACGCGCTCGCCACCGACATCCCGCCGACCAGGGCGATGCCGACCATCAGGGCGGCCGCGGTGGCGCCGGTCCGGCGGGGGTTGCGCAGGGCGTTGCGCTGGCTCATCCGGCCGATCGACCCGAACAGGGCGGGGAAGGCGGCGCCCAGAACCCGGATCACCGGTCGCACCAGCAGCGGTCCGGCGATCACGGTCGCGATCAGGGACAGCACCACCCCGAGTCCCAGCAGGGACGCCGCCGCCGACGTCCGCCCGGACGCCGCGCACCCCGCGAGGGCCGCCGCCCCGGCCACCCCGACGACCGCGCCCGCCACCGCCCGGTTGCGCAGCGGCCGGCCCACCCCGCCGACCTCGGCGTCCGATAGCGCGGCCATCGGCGAGACCCCCGCCGCCCGTCGCGCCGGGAGGTACGCGGCGACGAAGGTGACCCCGAGACCGACGACGTACGCCGCCACCGGCGTCACCCAGCCGACGACCATCTCGTCGATGGCGATGTTCGTGCCGAGCAGGCCCATCAGCGCGATCAGCCCGGCCGCGAGCCCGATCCCGGCGACGAGGCCCAGCGTGGACCCGACCAGGCCGAGCAGCAGCGCCTCTGCCAGCACCGAGCGGCGGATCTGGCGCCGGTCGGCGCCCAGGGCGCGCAGCAGGCCCAGTTCGCGGGTGCGCTGGGCGATGAGCATGGAGAAGGTGTTGACGATCAGGAACACCCCGACCAGCACGGCGACCCCGGCGAAGCCCAGCATCACGTACTTGATGACGTCGAGGAACCCGCCGAGCCTCTCGACGTCGGACTCGGCCTGTTCGTCCGCGGTCCGGAAGTCGTAGGCGTGCGTGCCGAGCGCGTCGGCCACCCGCTGCCGGAGCCGGTCGTCGCCGACCCCGGGCGCCGCGTCCACGGAGATGCTCGTGGCGGCCTCCGGGTCGCCCAGCAGCCTCGTGCGCGCGGTGGATGTGTCGAAGTAGACGAGGGCCGCGCCGGGGTTGGTGGTGGTGAACGTGACGATGCCGACGACCCGGACCTGGAACGAGCCGGGCGGCGCGATCACGGTGAGCCGGTCACCGAGGCGCACCTTCCCGCGCTCGGCGGTCTCGGAGTCGATCAGCGCCTCGGCGGGACCGCGCGGGGCGCGCCCCGAGGACAGCTCCACGGGGCCGCGCCCGTTCGGGTTCCAGGCGCTGCCGAGCGTGGGGGCTCCGTTGGTCGGTCCCACCGGCTCGTTGTCCTCGTCGACGACGGTGAGGCCGCTCATGTTCACCTCGGCCCGGGCCGCCGCGACGCCCTCGACCCGCCGGACCCGTTCGGCGAGCGCCGCCGGAAGGGTGGCCGTCCGGCCGGAGGGCACCGCCTCGTCGAGGCCCTCCTTGGGACTGACCGTGACGTCGGCCGCGGTGGAGGCGAACAGCCGGTCGAAGGTGCGGCTCACGGTGTCGGAGAAGATCAGGCTCCCCGCGACGAACGCGACGGACAGCAGGACGGCGAGCGCGGAGAGCAGCAGCCGCCCCTTGTGTGCCAGGAAGCTGCGCAGGGTCGCCTTGAGCACGGGGTCAGTTCTCCTCTGCGAACACGGTGGCGTCCCCGGAGCGGGTGCGCACGACGTCGAAGCGTTTCATGCGTTCCAGGACCGCCTCCGCCGTGGGCCGCGGCATCTCGTCGACGATCCGGCCGTCCCCCAGGAAGAGCACCAGGTCCGAGTGGGCGGCGGCGCCCGGGTCGTGGGTGACCATGACGACGGTCTGCCCCAGCTGGTCCACCGCCTCGCGCAGGAAGCCCAGCACCTCCAGCCCGGCGCGCGAGTCGAGGTTGCCCGTCGGCTCGTCGGCGAAGATCAGCTCGGGCCGCGAGGCCAGGGCCCGCGCACAGGCCACGCGCTGCTGCTGGCCGCCCGACAGCTGCGCGGGCCGGTGCCGCAGCCGGTCGCGCAGGCCCAGGGTGTCGATCACCTGCCGCAGCCACTCCTCGTCCGGCTTCCTGCCCGCGATGTCCATGGGCAGGGTGATGTTCTCCAGTGCGTTCAGCGTGGGGATGAGGTTGAACGACTGGAACATGAAACCGATCCGGTCCCGGCGCAGCCGCGTCAGCTCACGTTCCCTCAGGCCCGTGATCTCGGTGCCGCCGAGCCACACCTGCCCGGACGAGACGGTGTCGAGCCCCGCCAGGCAGTGCATCAGCGTGGACTTGCCGGACCCGGACGGTCCCATCACGGCGGTGAACCGGCCGCGGACGATGTCCACGTCCACCGCGTCGAGCGCGAGCACGGCCGTCTCGCCCGATCCGTACGCCTTCGTCAGCCCTCGGGCGCGGGCCGCGACACCGTCGGCCGGTGCGAGGCCGGGTGCGTGCTCCGCAGCAGGTGTGGACAAGGCCGTCTCCTCAGGGTGGACGTCAGGGCCGCCTGGCACTGCCCGAGCGTAATGTGGCCCGGCGCACACTCGGTATCCTCCGTGGGTCGGAGTCGCGCCCCTGCCGGTGCCGGCACCTCCGCACCGGCTTCGGGGCGGGAAACGCGGCAGTGGAACGGGTGAAGTGCTACGCGCTGCCGCGCGGGCTCCACGCCGTGCCCAGCACGCAGTACGAACTGGGCAGCACCGGGCCCTCCTCCGGCATCATCATCCGCTTGTAGGGCCCCAGTTCGAACCCGGCGTCCCGCAGCGAGCGCACCGGCTCCCGGGAAAGATGGCAGCCGCCGCTCAGCAACGGCCACACCGTCCGGTCCAGCGCGTGCTGCGTGAGGACCATGGCCCGCCCCTCACCCAGGCCGTGTTCGAAGAACCGCACCTCACCACCCGGCCGCAGCACCCGCCGCAACTCGGACAGGGCCCGGGGCACGTCCCGCACGCTGCACAGCACCAGCGACACGACCGCCGCGTCGAAACCCTCGCTCTCGACCGGCAGCGCCTCGGCCGCGCCCGGCACCACGTCCACCGGCACGTCGGCCCGCCGGGCGGCCTCCTCGGCCAGCTGCCGCAACCGCCGCTCCGGTTCGAAGGCCACGACCTCCGCGACGGTGTCCGGGTAGTGGGCGAAGTTCAGCCCGTTGCCGGCGCCGATCTCGATCACCCGCCCGGACACGCCGTGGAGCAGCCTGTCGCGCACCCGGGCCATGCCGATCCTGGTCTCGGCGGCCACGCTGACCCGGGCGTAGCAGCGGGCGAACAGCGGATGATGCACGGCGTCCCGCGGCACCCTGCCGGAGCGGAGCGGCATGACGACCTCCCTGACGAGGCTGGCCCTACCCCGATTGTCCCCCGCGAGGGCCGGAGGCACCCCCGCAGCAGCAGGACCGCGCCCTCGTTCCGGGCCCTCGACGCGAGCCCTTCCGGGCCCACGTGGACGGGCGGCGGAGGGACCACGTACACCGCGACCTCACCGCCCGGCGCCGCCGGGGGGCCTCGACGCGAGCCCTTCCGGGCCCACGCGGACGGGCCGCGGCGGGAACGCCACGTCTCCACCAGGCTCCCTGGGCGTCCGGAGCCGTCGGGCACGGCGGAGCCGGGGCCGGCGGACCGGCGACGCCGAGCGCGCCCCGGCACGCCACGCTCCCCGCCTGCCGGTGACGACCCCGGCGCCTAGCCCAGTTCCGCCGCGAGCAGCGCCGCCGTCCTGGCCACCAGCGGGTTGTCCGCCGGGGCGTCTTCCTCGGGCTGTGTCGTCAGCACCGACAGCACCAGGGGCCCGCCGTCCGGCGGCCAGGCGATGCCCACGTCGTTGTTGCCGCCGTACCGGCCGCCGCCGGTCTTGTCGGCGATGAGCCAGTCGGCGGGCAGGGCCTTGCGGAACTTCTCGCCACTCGTGGTGTTGCGGAGCAGCCAGTCCGTGAGCCGTGCCCGGTCCCGGGGCTCCAGCGCGTCGCCGACCACCAGACGGGCGTAGGTGAGGCCGATGGCGCGAGGGGTGGTCGTGTCGGTCACCCGCCACGGCTCGGCGCTGTTGAGCTCGGGCTCCCACCGGTCGAGCCGGGTGAACCGGTCGCCGAGCGAGCGGGCGAACCGCGTGACGGCGGTCGGTCCGCCCAGCTCCTTCAGGAGCAGGTTGCCCGCGGTGTTGTCGCTGAAGCGGATCGTGGCGTCGCACAGTTCCCCGACGGTCATACCGGTCGCGACGTGCTCCACGGTGACCGGCGAGTACCCGGACTTCTCGACGTAGTCGGCACCGTAGTGGACGCGCTTGGCCAGGACCTCGCCGTCGCGGTCGAGGTCGCGCAGGACGGCCGCGGCGGCGAGCGTCTTGAACGTCGAGGCCATGGGGAAGCGCTCAGCGGCCCGGTACGAGACCGTCCGCCCGGTGCGGAGGTCGCGGGCGTACACGCCCAGCCGGGCGGTGTGCTCCTGCTCCAGCCGCCGCAGCCGCGCGACCACGCCCTTGCCGTCGCCCGTCGAGGCGCGCGCCGGCGCGGCGGCGAGTCCGAGTGCCGTTCCCCCGCCCAGCACGAGAGCGGTGCGGCGGGAGGGACCTGGGTGAGTCGAGTGCACGGTGTTCCCTTCGGAGATGATCACGTACAAACTCCCCTACGTGTTCTCACCCGCCCCCGATTTCAAGCCCATCCGCCTCGCACTCGGGAGCACCGAGCATCCACCGCCCCCTCATCCCCTTGAGGGCTCGGGCGCCTCCCGGGTGCGGAACGCCTCGGCGTCCCAGGTTCCCTCCAGGCGTGGTGCCAGCCAGTGAGGGGCCGACGTGCGGAACTCGGTGGGGGAGACGGTCCCCGACCCGGCCGGAACCGACCCCAGCAGCGGTGCTTCGGCCACGTCCGGCAGGTCCACGACGTTGCACCGGGCGGCGAGGTCCGGCTCTTCGGGCCAGCTGCCGATCACGAGTCCCGCCAGGTCCAGTCCGCGGGTGCGCAGCTCACGTGCCGTCAGCTCCGTCGGGTTCAGCGTGCCGAGCCCCGCGTGCACCACGACCAGCACGGGTGCCGACAGCAGCTTGGCCGCGTCCGCCAGGGTGCCGCCGGCCGCGTCGAACCGTACGAGCAGTCCTCCCGCGCCCTCGACCAGGACGAGATCGTGCTCGGCGGCGAGCTTGGCGGCGGCATCCGCGATCTCGGGGGGACGCACCGGGGCGCGACCGGCCCGGCGGGCGGCCGTGGCCGGTGCCAACGGCTCCGGGTAGCGGGCGAGTTCGGCCGTCGTCACCGGACCGGCGAGGCGCGCGACCTCGGCGGCGTCCCCCGGCTCGCCGGGCCGCACGCCCGTCTGCGCGGCCTTGAGCACGGCCACCGACCGGCCCGCCGCCAGCGCCGCCGCGGCCACGGCGGCGGTCACGACCGTCTTGCCGACCTCTGTGCCCGTGCCCGTGATCATGAGTACCGGCATGTCATCCCTCCCGTGCCGCCGCGCACACCGCCCGCGCGATCCGCGCCAGGTCCGCGTCGCCCGTGACGTACGGCGGCATCGTGTAGATCAGGTCGCGGAACGGACGCAGCCACACGCCCTCGCGCACGGCGGCCTCGGTGGCCGCCTTCATGTCCACGGCGTGGTCGAGCTGTACGACGCCGATGGCGCCGAGCACCCGCACGTCCCGCACACCCGGCAACGCCGAGGCGGCCGACAGCCCCTCGCGCAGCCCGGCCTCGACCCGCTTGACCTCCGCGAGCCAGTCCTGCCCCAGCAGCAGCCCGATCGAGGCACAGGCCACCGCGGCGGCCAGCGGATTGCCCATGAACGTGGGGCCGTGCGCGAGCACCGGCACCTCGCCGCGTGAAATGCCGTCGGCCACCCGCGCGGTGCACAGCGTCGCCGCCATGGTCAGGTAGCCGCCGGTCAGCGCCTTGCCCACGCACATCACGTCCGGCGTGACGGCCGCGTGCTCCGCCGCGAACAACGCGCCCGTACGGCCGAAACCGGTGGCGATCTCGTCGAACACCAGCAGCACGCCGTGCGCGTCGCACGCCTCGCGCAGCACCCGCAGGTAGGCGGGGGAGTGGAACCGCATCCCGCCCGCGCCCTGCACCACCGGCTCGACGATCACCGCGGCCAGCTCGTGGGCGTGCCGCTCGACCGTCGACCGCAGGTGCTCTGCGTACGCCTCGTCGTACTCCGCGGGGGGCGCGTCCGCGAACACCTGGCGGGGGAGCGCCCCGGCCCACAGCTCGTGCATCCCGCCCTCGGGGTCGCACACCGACATGGGCTGCCAGGTGTCGCCGTGGTAGCCGCCACGCCAGGTCAGCAGCCGCCGCTTGCCGGGACGGCCCAGCGAACGCCAGTACTGCAGGCACATCTTGACCGCGACCTCGACCGACACCGACCCGGAGTCGGCGAGGAAGACGTGCTCCAGCCCGTCGGGCGACATGTCGACAAGGAGCTTCGCCAGCCGTACGGCGGGCTCGTGGGTGAGCCCGCCGAACATCACATGGCTCATCCGCGCGAGCTGCTCGCGCGCGGCCTCGTTCAGCACCGGGTGGTTGTAGCCGTGGATCGCCGACCACCAGGACGACATCCCGTCGACCAGCTCTCCCGAGCCGTCGGCGAGCCGCAGCCGCACCCCGCTCGCCGCCTCCACGACGAGCGGTTCCTGCCGTCCGGGCATCGGCCCGTACGGATGCCACACGTGCCGCCGGTCGAGCTCCAGCAGCTCGGGGACCGTCGGTTCAGGCATTGGGCGCGAGGTCCGTCCCGGCGCCCCGGCGGCGCACGGCGACCAGATCGGTCCGCGGCTCGGCGACCTGCGCGGCGGTCTCCGGCTCCGCGCCGGAACCGCACGCCCCGCCGCCCTGGGAACCGCACACTCCGCCCCCGTCGTGGCAGCCCCCGGCCCGGTGCTCCGGCAGCGTCACCTGATCGGTGCCCTCCACCTCGAACCCGGCGTCCGCGATCATCTCCAGGTCGGCCTTGCCGGCCTGGCCCTCACTGGTGAGGTAGTCGCCGAGGAAGATCGAGTTGGCCAGGTGCAGGGCGAGCGGCTGCATCGTGCGCAGGTGCACCTCGCGCCCGCCCGCGATGCGCACCTCGACGTCCGGGCAGACGAACCGCGTCATGGCGAGGATCCTCAGGCACCGCTGCGGGGTGAGGTTCCACTCCTTGCCGAGCGGGGTGCCCTCGAACGGGATGAGGAAGTTGACCGGTACCGAGTCCGGGTCCAGCTCGCGCAGCGAGAAGACGACGTCCACGAGGTCCTCGTCCGACTCGCCCATGCCGGCGATCAGACCGGAGCAGGCGGACAGGCCCGCCGCGTGCGCCTTGGTGACCGTGTCGACGCGGTCGGCGTAGGTGTGGGTGGTGGTGATCTCCCCGTACGTCGCCTCGGACGTGTTGAGGTTGTGGTTGTAGGCGTCGGCGCCGGCCTCGCGCAGCCGCTCCGCCTGACCGGCGGAGAGCAGGCCCAGGCAGGCGCACACCTCGACGCCCTCGTTGTTCGCCTTGATCGCCTTGATGGTCTCGGAGACCCGGTCCACGTCCCGGTCGGTCGGGCCCCGCCCGCTGGCCACCAGGCAGACCCGCTTGGCGCCCCCGGCCACCCCGGCCGCCGCGGCGTCGGACGCCTGATCGGGTTTGAGCCACGTGTACTTCAGGATCCCGGCCTCGGAGCCGAGCCGCTGCGAACAGTACGAGCAGTCCTCGGGGCACAGACCGGACTTCAGGTTGACCAGATAGTTGAGTTTCACCCGTCGGCCGAACCAGTGCCGGCGCACCTTGCCGGCCGCGGCCACCACATCGAGCAGGTCGTCGTCGGACGTCGCGAGGACGGCCAGTGCCTCGTCCCGGGTCGGCGGCTCGCGCCGAAGCCCCTTCTCCACCAGCGTGTTCAGCAGGTCCATGAGAGTCGATCCTGTCCTACTCGAGTGCCTCGGGCCAAGGAGAGTCCGCACAACAGAGTCGCTCCGAGGTGTGGGTATCGCCACACCCTGGCCTGCTGGTGGTCCCGCTAGTGTCTGTGCACTGCCTACAAAATCCGCGGAGGACCACCCATGGCGTTCGGCTGGATCGACGAGCAGGCGCAACTGCGCCGCCGCGCCGGACTCGTACGGACCCTTCGCCCCCGTCCGGCCGATTCGCCCCTCCTCGACCTGGCGAGCAACGACTACCTGGGGCTGGCCCGCCACCCGGAGGTCACCGAGGGCGCGGCACGCGCCGCGCTGGACTGGGGCGGCGGCTCGACCGGCTCCCGGCTCGTCACCGGCACCACCGAGCTGCACACCGAGCTGGAGGGGGAACTGGCCGATTTCTGCGGCTTCGAGGCGGCCCTGGTCTTCTCCTCCGGCTACGCCGCCAATCTCGCGGCGGTCACCGCGCTGGCCCCGCACGGCTCGCTGATCGTCTCCGACGCGGGCAACCACGCCTCCCTGATCGACGGTTGCCGGCTGGCCCGTGGCACGACCCAGGTCGTGGCGCACGCCGAGCCGGAGGCCGTGCGCAAGGCGCTGTCGGCGCACGAGGGCGCGGCGATCACCGTGTCCGACACGGTCTTCTCGGTCGACGGCGACGCGGCCCCGCTGACCGCACTCGCCGAGGCCTGCCGGGAGCACGGCGCGGGACTGGTCGTCGACGACGCCCATGGCCTGGGCGTCCTCGGCGACGGCGGTCGCGGCGCGCCGTACGCGACGGGGCTCGCGGGCGCCGGTGACGTCGTCGCCACGGTCACCCTGTCCAAGTCGCTCGGGAGCCAGGGCGGCGCCGTCCTCGGCCCCGCCCGGGTCGTCGACCACCTGGTCAACGCGGCACGGACCTTCATCTTCGACACCGGACTCGCCCCCGCCGCGGCGGGGGCGGCCCTGGCGGCCCTGCGGCTGCTGCGCCGCGAGCCGGAGCGGGCCGCGCGGGCCCGCGCGGTGGCGGACGAGCTGCACGCACGCCTGACCACCGCGGGTCTGGAAGCGGTGCGTCCGGACGCCGCGGTGGTCTCGGTGCGGGCGCCCTCTCCCGAGGACGCCGTGCGCTGGGCGGCCGAGTGCCGCGCCGCGGGCCTGGCCGTGGGCTGCTTCCGGCCCCCTTCGGTGCCGGACGGCATCTCACGGCTCAGACTGACCGCCCGGGCGGACCTGACCGGTGAGCAGATCGAACGCGCTGTACGGCTGATCGGCGAGACGCGGCCATGAGTCGGCGTGACACGGCCGTGCGTCGCACGAGGGCGGGCTGATCGGACGGCGTCTCACATACGGTCGACCGCGGACGTGAACTCGGCCCAGCTCCGCGGGGAGAGCAGCAGGGCGGGCCCGTCCGGGGTCTTGGAGTCGCGCACGGCGAGGAGTCCGGCCCACGGCGGGGTCTGCGGACGCGCGGTCTCGACGCAGTTGTTCGCGCCGGTGCTGTAGCTGCTGCGCAACCACCGCACACCGTGCAGTTCGGTGCTCGAGGGGACGTGACGAGGCAGTGCACGCATGGTGCCTCCTTATGCGCCGGCGGCTGTCCCGGCGATGAAATCCAACGAGTCCTCGGGGGAAAGGGCGTGGATCTGAAGGGTGTTGAAGGCCTCCGTGTAGGCCTGGAGGTCTTCTTTCCGTTCGAGGTAGAGGCTACTCGTCAGGTGGTCGAGAACAACCACATCCAAATCAGAAGTGCTCGAGAACGAGAAAATAACAAAAGGGCCTGTGACGCCGATGTGCGCCCCGGCGGCGAACGGCAGCACCTGGAGCCTCACCTGCGGCAAGCGCGCCGCCTCGACCAGTCGTTCGAGCTGCCGGGCCATCACCCCAGGCCCTCCCACCTCCCGCCGCAGCACCGCCTCGTCCAGCACGGCGCTCAGCTCCAGCGGCGGGTCCGCGCGCAGCACGTCCTGCCGGGCCAGCCGCACCTCGACGAGCGTGTCCAGCCGGTCCTCCGGAAGGCTGCCCAGGGCGGCCTTCGTCACCGCACGCGCGTACTCGGGCGTCTGCAGCAGGCCCGGCACGACGGTGGTCTCCAGCGTGCGCATGGCGCCGGCCTGCGACTCCAGGCTGATGAAGTCCCGGTAGGTCGGCGGCAGCACCCCTCGGTAGGCGTGCCACCAGTGGTGCCGGCCGCGGCTGTCGTCGGACCCCGACAACACCATGAGCAACTCGCGAAGCTGGGAGTCGGCCACACGGTAGACATCGAGCAGTGAGCGCACATCGGCCGGTTTCACCCCGCTCGTGCCCGTCTCGATCCGGCTGACCTTGGACTGGTGCCAGCCCACCAGCCGGGCCGCCTCACCGCTGGTGAGCCCCGCCGAGGTGCGCAACGCGCGCAGTTCGGCGCCCAGTTTCCGGCGGCGCACCGCGGGACCGTGCTGCATGGGCTCCTCCTTACTCCTTCCGAGCCACTCAAATACGGTCTCGCGTGGCAGAGTTCACCGCTTTGAGCGACAGATATATGCATATCTTGGTGGATCGCCGCCCTTCGGGAGGGTCCTGGTGGCACTCTGGCGGCGAAGCACCAGTCCGGGACCGTACTCGAACCATCCGCTCCGTGTCGGACTGCGGTTCCGTGGGAAAGGGGCGACGTCGCCATGGCAGACCATCTGGAAGCATCCGTCACTCTGCCGAGTGATCCCGCCTCGGTCTCCGCGGCACGTGCCTTTGTCGTGGGCATGCTCGCGGAGTGGGGGCTGCCGGCGGACACGGAAGTGTCCGACACCGTCCGGCTCATCATCTCCGAACTCGCGACCAACGCCGTCCAGCACACCTTCGGCCAGTCGCCCACCTTCACCGTGGACGTCCTGCTCGACCGCGACGAACAACTGCGCATCGGCGTCACGGACAGTCATCCGCGCTTCCCCCGGCGGCTTCCGGCGGCCGTCCAGCAGGACAACGGCCGCGGACTCGTCATCATCCGCTGGCTGACCGCGGAGTGCGGCGGCAAGCTCCGTATCCGCCCCACCCGAGAGGGCGGCAAGACCATCTCGATCGAGCTCCCGTGGACGATCCCGGCCCGGCCGGTCAGCACAGCGGCCCGGCAGGAGCCGTGATCCGGCGTCGCCCGGGGCGGCGTACGGCGTCCCGGCCTTCCGCGCGCGGCCGTCCTCCCCCGGGCCTGACGCTCCTCTCCGGCACGTCCGCCGTCAGCGGCGCCGACGGCGCTGTGCGGGCGCTTCTCGGCGTGGTGCCGGTCCTTCCGGTTCCTCCGACGGCTGCCTCGAAGGCGTGCCGGAGGGGGGCCGGGCCGACACCGTCCTCGGGCGGTTCCCCGGAGGGGTGCCGGAGGCCGGACGCACCCGTCCCGTCCCGCCGCCCCGCCCGCCGCACCAGGAGCGGCCGGCGCGGACCCGTGTCACGCTCCGGAGTGCGGTGGCGTGTCAGGACGCCGCCGCACTCAGGGCGGTTCATTTCACGCGTCCGTACCAGACGCTCTTGGTCCAGATCTTCTGCAGGCGCACCACGTCCCCGGTCTTCGGGGCGTGCCAGAGCCTGTTCTTACCCGCGTAGATGCCGACGTGGTACACGTTCCGGCCCGAGTGGAAGAACACCAGGTCCCCGGCCTTGCGGTTCCTGGGGGAGATGTGGCGCGTCTTGTTGTACTGCTGGGCGGCCGTGCGCGGCAGCTTCTTGCCCGCCTTCCTGAACGAGTAGAGCGTGAGCCCCGAGCAGTCGAACCGGTACGGTCCGGTGGCCCCGTACCGGTAGGGCGAGCCCTTCTTGGACGCCGCGACCTTGAGTGCCTTCGTCCCATGGGTGGCCGCCGAGGCCTCGGCCGAGAAGCCGGGTGCCACGATCGAGCCGCCCACGGCGGCGATCGTGAGGGCCGAGGCGGTACCGGCCCGGACCATGAGCGACGGAACACGATTCAGCGCAGTCATGCGCACCCCTTCGTCAGCCGCCTGTGAAGGATGACCTGTCGGATTCGGGCTGGCGAAGTTGCCCGGCCGCTGACGCGGCTTCACCCCAAGGGCTGCTCGGATCCGGTCATGGCGTGACCGTCCCGGCGACCCGTCGTGCTTGGGTCCTCCACTCCTGCCGATGCACTTCCGTCGACCGGTCGTCCGTGCGGCGGCAGGACTCGGCGTCCGCCCGGACCGCCCCGCCGCTGTGGCGGGGGCTTGTCGTCAGACAGGGATCTTGCTTCATGCTTGTCCTGATATCCCAACGGAACCGGTTATTTGTGTTGTTACTCACCACTCGCCCGTTCGGGTGGCCGCGTCTGTGTTCGAGCCACGGTGCACCGCTCCGCCGGCCGCCGGACCAGCGGTGGAATGCCCCATTCCGCCCTTCGGGCACGCGCGTCGCGCAACTGTGAGGGGCCAAAAAAAGCACCCCCGTCTACTCCGGACAGGGGTACGTCTTTCGGGCCGTTTCGACTCGGCTCCGGACGCTCCGTCCTCGGGCCGGGCGTCCGGACCGTCGCCTCCGTGTCAACTCACGGAGTCCGTAGGCAGGGTGACCCGCGCCGTGCGCCGCTCGCCGTCCAGGACGCGCAGCGCCCGCGCCAGCGTGGCGGCGTGCAGTTCCGTCTCGCCCCGCTGGTGCATCAGGGCCAGCGCGTCGCGCAGTGCCGTCGCCTTGCCGACCAGTGCCTGGGCGGCGCGCAGTCCGCGGTAGGTGTCGCCGGGCAGGGAGGGGTTGATGCGACCGAGCAGGTCGACGACGTCGAGGTAACGGTCGATCAGCTCCGACTCGGCGCCGGTCAGGGCGGGCAGCGGGGGCAGTTCGGGAGGCAGCACCGGCGGCTCACTCCCCGGTCGGCACGGCCATGGTGGCCTTGCGGTTCGGCACGATCCTGTCGGCCAGGCCGTACTCCAGTGCCTCCTGGGCCGTGAGGACCTTGTCCCGCTCGATGTCCGCGCGGACCTGCTCGCGGCTGCGGCCCGTGTACCGGGCGAGCAGTTCCTCCATACGGGCCCGGATGCGCATCAACTCGTCGGCCTGGATCGCCAGATCGGTGGCCTGTCCGCGGACCGGCTCGGGCAGCGCCGGCTGATGGATCACCAGGCGCGCGTCGGGCAGCACGGAGCGCTTGCCGGGTGTGCCCGCCGCGAGCAGCACCGAGGCGGCCGCGCCGGCCTGGCCGAGGCAGATCGTCTCCACGTCGCAGGCGACGTACCGCATGGTGTCGTGGATCGCCGACATCGCGTGGAACGCGCCGCCGGGAGAGTTGATGTACAGCGAGATGTCCCGGTCCGGCGCCTGGTGCTCCAGGTGCATGAACTGGGCCATCACGTCGTTCGCCGAGGTCTCGTCGACCGGCGTCCCGAGGAAGACGATCCGCTCCTCCAGAAGCTTGGAGTACGGGTCCGTCGTCCGTTGCCCGGACCCGGTGCGTTCGGTGAACTCAGGCAGCACGTAACGGGCGGACGGTCGGGTCATGGGGAACCCCTCCTCACGGGCGGAGCCGTCTCCGGCGACGGTGCTCTGTGTAAAAAATGTACAGGACGTACGTGACGTTATGATGGAGGCATGGCCTACGAGATTCCGGTGACGCAAGCCAGGGCTGAGCTCGCCGACCTGATCAACCGCGTGGTGTACGCCGGCGAGCGCGTCGTCGTCACCCGGCACGGCAAGCCCCTCGTCGCCCTTGTCTCCGCCGATGACCTGCGGCGACTGGAGGAGGACCGGCAGCCGGCGGAGGCCTCGCAGGAGCAGGTGGCCCGTGCGGTCTCGACGGTCCACGAGGTCGTGTCCGCTCCGCGTGAGCAGCAGCGCTTCGGCATCGCCGCGCAGCACCGGGGAGTCGATCCGGCCTGAGGAGGCGGCGCCGGTGCGGGCACGCGGGCGTGATCGAGGCCCGCACCCGTTCCCGCCGCCCCTACAGGACGCGAGCCGTGCACCCGGGTCCGCTGCATCGCGGGTGCACGGTCGTCCGGGTGCCTTCGTTCCGCAGTCAGGGCGGCGGTCGGGGGTCACTCCGGGGTTAACGTCCCTGTAACGCGCCCCCACTAGCCTCCCTCCACGCCACCCGGCGCTTCGCCCCGTGGCCGCGGCAACCGGGCCCGCACGGTCCGGAGCGAGGACTGTGAGGTGGGACGGTGCAGCTGACCCCGCACGAACAAGAGCGACTGCTGATCCACTTGGCGGCCGACGTCGCTCACAAGCGCCGGGCCCGCGGGCTCAGGCTCAACCACCCTGAGGCGGTCGCCCTCATCACCTCGCACATCCTGGAGGGCGCGCGCGACGGGCGCACCGTCGCCGAGCTCATGGCATCCGGCCGGACCCTGCTCACCCGGGACGACGTCATGGAGGGCGTACCGGAGATGATCCACGACGTCCAGGTCGAGGCCACCTTCCCGGACGGCACCAAGCTCGTCACCGTCCACGAGCCGATCGTCTGAGGGGCGCCTGGATGATTCCCGGAGAGATCCTCTTCGCCGACGGCCCGATCGCCTGCAACGAGGGCCGCGCGAGCACCCGGATCACCGTCCTCAACGCCGCCGACCGGCCCGTCCAGGTCGGTTCCCACTACCACTTCGCCGAGGCCAACCCCGGCCTGGAGTTCGACCGCGCCGCGGCGCGCGGCCGGCGGCTGAACGTCGCCGCCGGCACCGCCGTGCGCTTCGAGCCCGGGATCCCGGTCGAGGTCGAGCTCGTTCCGCTCGCCGGCGCCCGCGTGGTGCCCGGGCTGCGCGGGGAGACCGGAGGCGCCCTCGATGCCTGAGATCTCGCGTGCCGCCTACGCCGACCTGTTCGGCCCGACGACCGGCGACCGCATCCGGCTCGCCGACACCGACCTGCTGGCCGAGATCGAGGAGGACCGCTCCGGCGGCCCCGGACTCGCCGGCGACGAGGCCGTGTTCGGCGGCGGGAAGGTCATCCGCGAGTCCATGGGCCAGGCCCGTGCCACGCGGGCGGAGGGCACCCCCGACACCGTGATCACCGGCGCGGTGATCATCGACCACTGGGGCGTCGTCAAGGCCGACGTCGGCATCCGCGACGGGCGGATCACCGGCATCGGCAAGGCGGGCAACCCCGACACCATGGACGGCGTCCACCCGGACCTGGTCATCGGTCCCGAGACCGAGATCGTCGCCGGCAACGGGCGGATCCTCACGGCGGGCGCGATCGACGCGCACGTCCACTTCATCTGCCCGCAGATCGCGGACGAGGCCCTGGCGTCCGGCGTCACGACCCTGGTGGGCGGCGGCACCGGCCCGGCCGAGGGCTCCAAGGCGACGACCGTGACGCCCGGCCCCTGGCACCTGGCCCGGATGCTGGAGGCCATGGAGGCGTACCCGCTCAACATCGGCCTGCTCGGCAAGGGCAACACCGTCTCCCACGAGGCGATGCTCTCGCAGATCCGGGGCGGGGCGCTCGGGCTGAAGCTGCACGAGGACTGGGGTTCCACCCCCGCCGTCATCGACGCCGCGCTGACCGTCGCCGAGCGGACCGGCATCCAGGTAGCCATCCACACCGACACGCTCAACGAGGCCGGTTTCGTGGGGGACACACTGGCCGCGATCGCCGGGCGGGGCATCCACGCGTACCACACGGAGGGCGCCGGCGGCGGGCACGCGCCGGACATCATGACGGTGGTCTCCGAGTCGCACGTGTTGCCCAGTTCCACGAACCCGACCCGGCCCTTCACCGTCAACACCGCCGAGGAACACCTCGACATGCTGATGGTCTGCCACCACCTCAACCCGGCCGTGCCGGAGGACCTGGCCTTCGCGGAGTCCCGGATCCGGCCCTCCACCATCGGGGCGGAGGACGTGCTGCACGACCTGGGCGCCATCTCCATCATCTCGTCCGACTCCCAGGCCATGGGGCGCGTGGGCGAGGTCGTGCTGCGCACCTGGCAGACCGCGCACGTGATGAAGCGGCGCCGGGGACCGCTGCCCGGGGACGGGCGGGCCGACAACCGCCGGGTGCGCCGCTACGTCGCCAAGTACACGATCAACCCCGCGCTCGCCCAGGGGCTGGCCCGCGAGATCGGGTCGGTGGAGAGCGGCAAGCTCGCCGACCTCGTGCTGTGGGAGCCCGCGTTCTTCGGCGTCAAGCCCCACCTCGTCCTCAAGGGAGGGCAGATCGCGTACGCGCAGATGGGCGACGCGAACGCCTCTATCCCCACGCCGCAGCCGATCCTGCCGCGGCCCATGTACGGCGCGATCGGGCGGGCGCCCGCCTCCAACTCCGTCAACTTCGTGGCGCCCCTGGCCGTCGAGGACGGGCTTCCCGAACGGCTCCGGCTGGGCAAGCGGTTCGTCGCCATCGAGTCGACGCGCGGCGTGACCAAGGCCGACATGCGCGAGAACGACGCCCGGCCACGGGTCGAGGTCGACCCCGACAGCTTCGCCGTGCGCATCGACGGGGAACTCGTCGAGGCGACGCCCGCGGCCGAACTGCCCATGGCCCAGCGGTACTTCCTGTTCTGAGGGTGGTGCGATGTCGCGTGCGGCGCTTCTCGTCCTGGCCGACGGGCGATTCCCCGCCGGAGGGCACGCGCACTCCGGCGGTGCCGAGGAGGCGGTCAGGTCCGGGCGGATCGGCGGGGCGGAGAGCCTGGGCGCCTTCTGCCGCGGCCGGTTGCACACCGCGGGGCTGGTCGCGGCGGCCTTCGCGGCCGGCGCGGCGCTCGGAGTCGACCCGGTCGCGCTGGACGGCGCGGCCGACGCCCGCACGCCGTCACCGGCGCTGCGGGTCACCGCGCGCAAGCTGGGCCGGCAGCTGATGCGGGCCGCCCGAGCGACCTGGCCCTCGGCCGAACTGGACCTGCTGGCAGCGGAGTTCCCCAAGGGTGCCCATCAGCCGGTGGTGCTCGGCGTGGCGGCCCGGGCCGCGGGGCTGGGGCCGGTCGACGCGGCGTACTGCGCGGCGTACGAGAGCGTGAGCGGGCCGGCCACGGCGACGGTGCGGCTGCTGAGTCTCGACCCCTTCGACGCGACGCGGGTGCTGGCCCGGCTGGCGCCCGAGGTCGACCGGGTCGTGGACCGGGGCGTGGAGGCGGCTCGGCGGGCCGTCGGCGAAGGGCTCGACGCGCTGCCCGCGGGATCGGCTCCGCTGCTGGAGATCGGGGCGGAGGCACACGCCGGGTGGGGCATGCGGCTGTTCGCCTCGTAGCCGGCCCCACCACTCCACCTTCACCTCACGACCACCTGAACCGGCCGGGAACGAGCAGCCGGACACGACCACAGGAGCCGCCCCGTGCACCTCGACCACAGCCACGACGGACCGGCCGCCGCCGGTGCCGACGCGCACCGCCCCGACGGCGGTCGCCGCGCCCTGCGCATCGGACTCGGCGGACCCGTCGGATCCGGCAAGACCGCCACCGTCGCCGCGCTCTGCCGGGCGCTGCGGGCCGAACTGTCGCTCGCCGTCGTCACCAACGACATCTACACCCGCGAGGACGCGGAGTTCCTGCTGCGTCAGGCCGTGCTGCCGCCCGAGCGCATCACGGCCGTGGAGACGGGGGCCTGCCCGCACACCGCGATCCGGGACGACATCTCCGCCAACCTGGAGGCGATCGAGGACCTGGAGGACACCGTCGGCCCTCTGGACCTGGTGCTCGTGGAGTCCGGCGGGGACAACCTCACCGCGACCTTCTCCAAAGGGCTGGTGGACGCGCAGGTCTTCGTGATCGACGTGGCCGGGGGCGACGACATCCCGCGCAAGGGCGGCCCGGGCGTGACCACCGCCGACCTGCTCGTCGTGAACAAGACCGACCTCGCTCCGTACGTCGGCTCCGATCTGGCCCGGATGGCCGCCGACGCCAAGGCCCGCCGGGCCGGACTCCCAGTGGTCCTGCAGTCGCTGCGGAGCGAGGCCGGAGTCGCGGACGTCGCCGCCTGGGTGCGGGCGCAGCTCCAGGCCTGGACGGCGGGCGGGTGAGCGGCACCGGCGTCCGGGCCGTCGCGCGGATCCTCGCCCGGGCCGACGGGCGGGGCGGCACCTGCCTGCCGGTACTGGAGAGCGAGGGGCCCCTGGCGCTGCGGCGCACCCGGGCCGCCGGGTCCGAAGCCAGGGTGATGCTGGTCGGTGCCATGAGCGGACCGCTGGGCGGCGACCACTTCACCGTGGAGGGCCGGGTCGAGGAGGGGGCACGGCTGTCCGTCGGATCGGCCGCCGCGACCCTCGCCCTGCCGGGACAGGCCAAGGGCGGGGCCCGCTACGACGTCCGGCTCGGCGTCGCCGACGACGCCGCACTGCACTGGACGCCCGAGCCGTTGATCTCCGCCCGGAACAGCGACCTGTGCGTCACCACCCGCGTGGACCTCGCGCCCACCGCGCGGCTCGTGCTGCGCGAGGAACAGGTGCTCGGCAGGGCGGGTGAGGAACCCGGCCGGCTGAAGAGCCGTCTGACCGTACGGATCGCCGGCCGGACCGTGCTCGACCAGGAACTGGCGTGCGGGCCCGGCGCCCCCGGCGGCTGGGACGGGCCCGCCGTGCTCGCAGGGCACCGGACGGTCGGGCAACTGGTCGTGGCCCACCCCGGTTTCGCCTCGAAGCCCGTGACGGCCCGGCTGCTGGGGGAGGGCGCCTCGGTCGTGCCGCTCGCCGGGCCGGCCGCGCTCGTCACCGCCGTCGCGCCGGACGCCCTGCGGCTGCGGCGGCTGCTCGACGAGGGCCTGCGGTCCCTGGCATAGGCGTCCGGACAGCAACATCCCTTCTCCGTTTATCGGATTGGCAAAGAAGGGTGATGGACCCTGTCCTCCGAGGCCTCCCAACGGCGAGGATCCTCCGTACTGATCGCAACGATGTACGGGGAGGTCCCCCTTGAGGGGTACGAGACCGAAGAGGCGCATGGCGGCGCTCGGTTCGGCCGGCGCACTCGTGACGGCCACGCTGATAGGCGGCGCCGTCGCGGCGCCCACGGCGAACGCGAGCGCGAGCAGCGGCTACGGGCAGGGCAAGGACCGCGAGGCGCGGGGCGCCGCGATCGCCGCCGCCCGGGCCGCCGAGGCCGGCATCGACTGGCAGGACTGCCCCGCCGACTGGAACCTGGCCAAGCCGATCCAGTGCGGGTACGTCACCGTGCCGCTCGACTACGCCAAGCCGTACGGCAAGCAGATCAAGCTCGCCGTCGACCGCATCGGCAACACCGGCACGAAGGACGAGCGGCAGGGCGCGCTCATCTACAACCCCGGCGGCCCCGGCGGCTCCGGGCTGCGCTTCCCGGCCCGGGTCACCGGCAAGAGCCCCGTCTGGGCCAACGCCGCGAAGGCCTATGACTTCGTGGGCTTCGACCCGCGCGGCGTCGGCAAGTCGGCGCCCATCTCCTGCGCCGACCCGCAGGAGTTCGTCAAGGCGCCCAAGATGGACCCCGTACCGGACTCCGAGGCCGACAAGCGCGCCCAGCGCAAGCTGGCCCGCGAGTACGCCGAGGGCTGTCAGGAGCGCAGCGGCTGGATGCTGCCGCACATGACCACCCCCAACACCGCGCGGGACCTCGACGTCATCCGCGCCGCCCTCGGTGAGAGGAAGCTCAACTACCTGGGCGTCTCCTACGGCACCTACCTCGGCGCCGTCTACGGCACCCTCTTCCCGGGCCACGTGCGCCGTATGGTCGTCGACAGCGTCGTCAACCCCTCCCGGGACAAGATCTGGTACCAGGCCAACCTGGACCAGGACGTCGCCTTCGAGGCCCGCTGGAAGGACTGGCAGGACTGGGTCGCCGCGAACGACGCGACGTACCACCTCGGCACCACCCGCGCCGCCGTCCAGGACAAGTGGCTCCAGCTGCGCGCCACCGCGAAGAAGGAGCCGCTCGGCGGGGTCGTCGGCCCGTCCGAACTGACCGGCTTCTTCCAGGGTGCCCCGTACTACGACTCCGCGTGGGCGCGGGTCGCCACCGCGATGAGCGAGTACTTCGCCGGTGACCCCCAGGCGATCATCGACGCGGCCGCACCCGACCTGTCGGACACCGCGGGCAACGCCGCCTCGGAGAACGGCAACGCCGTCTACACCGCCGTCGAGTGCACCGACGCCACGTGGCCGACGAACTGGCGGACCTGGGACCGGGACAACACGCGCCTCCACCAGGACCACCCGTTCCTGACGTGGGCCAACGCGTGGATGAACCTGCCCTGCGCCACCTGGCCGGTCAAGCAGCAGACGCCGCTGGAGGTCGGGACCGGCAAGGGCCTGCCCGGGGTGCTCATCGTCCAGTCCGAGCGTGACGCGGCCACCCCGTACGGAGGTGCCGTCGAGCTGCACAAGCGGTTCAAGGGCTCCCGCCTGATCACCGAGAAGGACGCGGGCTCCCACGGCGTCACCGGCCTGACCAACCCGTGCATCAACAGCCGGGTGGACGCCTATCTGCTGACGGGCGAGCTGGACTCCGCGGACGTGACCTGCGCGCCGCACGCCACACCGAAGCCGTAGCAGCAGCCGTTCGTCCGAACGGACGGGGCGGGCCGGAGGTCACACCGGCCCGCCCTCCCTCATGCTCCCCGGGCCGCCAGCCAGGCGTCCTGCGCCGCGTAGTCGAAGAGGTCCGGGTAGACCCCCGCGAGCCGGGGGAACGCCTCCCGCCGGTCCCGCCCGGCCGGAGGGTGAGCCACTCGGCCGTCTCGGGCAGGTTCTCGGCGTGGGACACGACCGGCCGGTAGCCCACCTCACGTTCCGCGGCGGACATGTCGCACAGCACCGGCAGCTCCACCGACCAGGGGACAGGCCCACCGAGGGCGACGGCGCCGCCCCGTCCAGCAGGACGGTCTCCGTCCGCGCGCCCATGACCGCGTCGAGCGCCGCCCCGATCCGCGCCGCCGTCGGCGGCCGCTGGTCACAGGCGTTGAGCACCCCCACCCCCGGCAAGGCCGCCCCAGCCGGACCAGTTCGGCGATGTTCCGGGCGGCCGCCGTGTGGAACACGCTCTCGCCCTCGCATGCGAGCACCCGGCGGCGCCGGCCGTCCAGATGCGTCCCGGACGCCCCCGCGAGAGGCCGCCGTCACCTCCCAGCCGTCCCGGGCCGGCGCCCGTACCGCCGGCCGGCCATCTGCCCGTCCGTCCCGATCACCACCGCACGTCCCATGAGGCGACCGCAGAGCGCCCGGTCCGGCCGCGGGAACGGCTTCCGCCGACGGCGGAGGAGGTCAACGCAGCGGGGTGCGCCGGGTTGTGCGCTCCTTGGCGGCGGCGGCCCGCTCGGCCTCCTCGGCCTTCACGTCGGCCGCGTACCGGTCGACGTACTCCTGCCCGGACAGGGCCAGGATCGCGTACATGATCTCGTCGGTGACGGCCCGCAGCACGGCCTTCTCGTTCTCCATGCCGGCGTAGCGGGAGAAGTCGAGGGGCTCGCCGAAGCGGATCGAGACCCGTCGGATGTTCGGGATGACCTTGCCGGGCGGCTGCGCCTCGAAGGTGCCGATCATCGCGCAGGGGACGACCGGGACACCGGCCTTGAGCGCCATCACCGCGACGCCGACCTTGCCCTTGTACAGCCTGCCGTCGTGCGAGCGGGTGCCCTCGGGGTAGATCCCGAGCAACTCGCCCTTGCCCAGCACACCGAGGCCCTCGCGGATCGCGGCCCGGCCGGCGTCCTTGCCCGAGCGGTCGACCGGGATCTGCCCCGCGCTGCGGAAGAAGAAGGCCGTCAGACGGCCTTTGACGCCCGGTCCCGTGAAGTACTCGGCCTTGGCGAGGAAGGTGATGCGCCGCTTGAGGATCGCGGGCATCAGGAAGTGGTCCGAGAAGGACAGGTGGTTGCCGGCGACGATGGCCGCGCCCTCCGCGGGAACCTGCTCCAGGCCTTCGATGCGCGGCCGGAAGACCAGTCTCAGCAGCGGACCCAGCAGTACGTATTTCAGAAGGTAGTAGAACAAAGCGGGCGCTCCTCGACTCTCGCGGTGGCCTCAACCGCCGCGTTCCAGCAGGTCAACCGGCATGTCGTGGGGTGCCAGTGTAGGTGCAGGCGCTGCCGCCGGGCACCTGGTGGGACGGAGCGCGCTGATCCTTCCTCCCCTGGCTGACGGCCGGTCAGGCGTGCGTGTCCCGCGGTGCTCGCGCGGCCGGGGAGAACCGCGTGACCAGCGTGCTGCGCCGCCCGGGTGACCGGCAGGTCCGACGGCGCGCCTGGCGTGATCACGGCGGGTGCCTGGCGCGCCCGTGGCTCTTGCCGGGGGCAGGCCGCTGTGGGCCGGTGGCGTCCCCCGTCCGGCCGAGTAACCTGCCAGGCATGCGCATCTCAGTTTCCTCGGACATGGACGAGCCCGTCGCCCGCTCCCTCGTGGCCGCGCTGCGCGACCGGGGCCATGAGGTGAGCCCGCACGGCGCGCTGCTGCCCGGGGACGACCCGCAGTGGGCGGTGTGCTCCGAGGCCGCGGCCCGCGAGGTCGCCGAGGGTACGGCCGACCAGGCGGTGGTGTGCTGCTGGACCGGCACGGGCGCCTCGATCGCCGCGAACAAGGTGCCGGGGGTGCGGGCCGCCCTGTGCACGGACGCCTGCACGGCCGACGGGGCCCGCCGCTGGAACGACGCCAACGTGCTCGCACTCAGCCTGCGGCTCACCTCCGAGCCGCTGCTGAAGGAGATCCTCGACGCCTGGTTCGCGGCCCGGCCCAGCACGGACGCCGAGGACCGGCAGAACGTGGACCGGCTCCGGCTGCTCGATCACGGCAGGACTCGCTTCTAGGTCACAGCCGCACGATCACCAGTGCGGTGTCGTCGGTGGCGCCGCCGGACGGCAGCAGTTCCCGCAGGACCGTGTCGGCCAGGACCTCGGGGTCCTGCCCGCGGCGCCGGCGCCGCGAATCGGCCAGCCGGCCGAGGCCCGTGTCGATGTCCTCGCGGCGCCGTTCGACCGGGCCGTCGGTGTGGAGCACGAGCGTGGCGCCCGGTGCGTACGAGATCTCCGCCTGGGGCCGCGGAATGGGATCGATCCGTGCGCGCGTCGAGCGGCGTGTCGGTGGCCTGGTCGAGGACGTCGGTACGGCCGTCGGCGTGGACCAGCACCGGCGGGGGGTGCCCGGCGCTGCTGTAGGCGATGACCTGCCGGTTTGAAGTCGATGAACGTCGTCACCGCGGTCGCCGACTCGGCACCGTCGACCACATGGGCGTAACGCCCCAGCACGTCCAGGGTCTGGGCCGGCCCGGCGGCGACCCGGGAGCCCGCGCTCAGCGCGCTGCGCAGCCGCCCCATCACCCCGGCCGCCTCCAGTCCGTGCCCGACCACGTCCCCCACGGACACGCCGATCCGGTGGCCGTCGACCAGTTCGACGAGGTCGTACCAGTCGCCGCAGACATTCAGCGCGCCCAGGGCCGGCCGGTACCGCACGGCGATGCGGTGGTCCTGGCGGACCTGGCGGCGGGCCGGCAGCATCGCCTCCTGCAGGGCCAGCGCCACCTCCGCTCCCGGGAGTGCGCGCGGCGCAGCCGCTCGTTCAGATCCTGCAGTTCCCGGGCGCGGGTGTACAGCTCGGCCTCCAGCACCCGGGCGCGGGTGTCGTGCCGGCCGCTGGAGCCGCCCCGGGCCCGGATGAGCTCGGTGACCTCCTCGACGCGGTGCAGGATCAGCCGGACCCCCCCGTCGGGGCCGCGCAGCGGCACGTTCACCGGACTCCAGTAGCGCTCCTCCCGGATCCCGGGCCGCTCGGGTGTCTCCACGTCGTAGCGCTGCGGCGCCATGGCATCGCGCTCCCCGGTGACCAGGACGCGGTACAGCGAGGCCTCCAGGGTGCGCATGCCCGTGGCGGTCGGGTCGTGGGGGTTGTCGGGGAAGACGTCGAACAGGTGCCGGCCGATCAGATGCCCACGTGTGCGGCCGGATACGTGGGCGTACTCCTCGTTGACGTCCGCGAAGACGAACCCGGGGGTGAGGAGTGCCACCATGCCGGGCAGGGCCTGGAACACCGTCGCGTAGTCGATCGCCGTATCCGCCATGGCCGCCGCCTCACCACTGCCGCAATCACACCTGTTTCCCACGGTACGAGCCAATCCCGCCCGGGCTCACTCCGGGAGGTCCGTCAGGGACTGCTCGGCCCAGATGATCTTGCCGTCGGGGATGAACCGCGTACCCCACCGCTGTGTGAGCTGCGAGACCAGCAACAGCCCGCGCCCGCCCTCGTCGGTCGTGCGCGGGTGGCGCAGATGGGGGGTGGTGGCGCCGCCGTCGAACACCTCGCACACCAGCGCGCGGTCGCGGATCAGCCGGAGCCGGATCGAGCCGCCGGCGTAGCGGATGGCGTTGGTGACGAGCTCGCTCACCACCAGTTCCGTGGTGAAGACCAGCTCGTCAAGTCCCCAGCGGGCCAGCTGCCGGGTCGCGGTGCGGCGGGCGTCGGCGACCACGGCCGGGTCGGAGGGCAGCTCGAAGTCCGCGACCTGCTCGCTGCCGAGACGTTTCGTCCGTGCCACCAGCAGGGCCACGTCGTCGTGCGGGCGGGCCGGCACCAGCGCGTCGACCACCGTCCGGCAGTACGTGTCCAGCGGTCCCCCCTGCCGCAGTACCCGCCGCAGCCGCTTCCGGCCCGCGTCCACGGCCCAGGTCTCACCGCGGGCCAGCAGCCCGTCGGTGTGCAGGGCGAGGGTGGTCCCCTCGGGCAGGAACAGCTCGACCGCCTCGAACGGCGGGCCGCCCACGCCGAGCGGCGGGCCCTGCGGCAGGTCGACGAACGTGACCGAACCGTCGGGCAGCACCGCGGCCGGGGCGGGGTGCCCCGCGGCGGCCATGGCGCAGCAGCCGTCGACCGGGTCGTAGACCGCGTACAGGCACCCGGCGCCGACGGACCGCCCGCTGCCGTCGCCCGCCGTGTCCGGCTCGCGGTCGTCCCGCGCCGAGCGCGCCACGAGGTCGTCGAGGTGCGCCAGCACCTCCTCGGGCGGCAGGTCCAGCGCCGCCAGGGTGCGCACGGCGGTCCGCAGCTGGCCCATCGCCGCGGCGGCGTCGATGCCGTGCCCCGGCACCTCGCCCACGACCAGCGCGACCCGCGCCCCGGACAGCGGGATGAGGTCGTACCAGTCGCCGCCGAGCCCGGTGAGCTCGTCGGCCGGCCGGTAGCAGGCGGCCACCTCGACGGCGTCCTGATCCGGCAGCCGCTGGGGGAGCAGGCTGCGCTGCAGCACGAGCGCGGCGTCGCGCTCACGGGTGTAGTGGCGCGCGTTGTCCAGGCAGACGGCAGCGCGGGCGACGAGATCCTCGGCCAGGCGCTGGTCCTGCTCGTCGAAGGGCTCCTGCTGGTGGCGCCGGTAGAAGGTGGTGACGCCCAGGTGAGTGCCCCGGGAGCGGATCGGCACGGTCAGCACACTGTGCAGACCCAGCTCCCGGAACGTGGCCCGCCGGCCGTTCGGGACGTCCGTGGTCCAGTCCCGGTCGAGCGGGTCGAGCCGGTCGGAGCGCCAGGACCGGCCGGTGGTCAGGCACCGCACCGGGGGTGACCCGGCCCGGTAGGTCGCGACCTCGCCGACCGGGACGGCGACCTCCAGCAGGTCGTCGTAGGCGGACCGGTGGCCGGCGCGGCGCAGCGCCACCGATCCCTCCGTGTCCGGGAGCGGCCCTGGCGGCAGCTCGCCGCCTCCCAGCACCGTCTCCAGCAGGTCCACGCTGACGAAGTCGGCCAGTCCCGGCGCGGCCACGTCGGCCAGCTCCTGCGCGGTGCGCATCAGGTCCAGGCTGCGGCCGATGGACTCGCCGGCCCGGTCGAGGAGCGCCAGCCGCTGCCGGGCCCGGTGCCGCTCGGTCATGTCCACGACGGTGTAGTAGACGCCGGCCGGGTTGCCCTGCTCGTCCTCCAGCCTGGTGAACGACAGCATGTGCGCCGTCTCCCGCAGCGGCGCCGACCGGATCCGGCCGACGTGCTCGTACCCGAGGACCGTCTCGCCGGTCTCCAGCACGTGCCGCATCTGCGCCTCGACCGCCTCGGCGTCCATGCCCGGCTGCACGTCCGCGAACCGCAGCCCGAGCCGGCGCGCCGCAGGCCCGCCGCCGAACTGCTCCAGGGCGGTGTTCGACCACACGAAACGCAGGTCCGTGTCCACGATCGCGATACCCACCGGGGCGTCGGACACCATCTGCTCCAGCACCCCGCGGCTCATGTTCCAGCCGGGCGCGTCGGCCAGCTCCGACAGCAGGACCAGCCGGCGCGAGGCGCCCCGCGCCTCCTCGGACGCGGAGATCCGGGCCACGACCCGCACCGGCCGCCCGTCCCGGCGGAGCATCGTCAGCAGCCCCGTCCAGCCGCCGTCCCCGCGGCACCGCTCGACCAGATCGGGAACGCGCTCGGCGTCCTCGGCGACCAGCAGGTCGGCGAGCTTCCTGCCCACCGCCTCGGCCGGCGTGTGCCCCAGCAGTCTCCGGGCAGCCCCGGTCCAGCCCGTCACCACGCCCTGCGGGTCGAGCAACAGGGGCGCCGCGTCGGCCACGTCGAACCGCTGCCGGGCAACGCCGTCATCCTCGTCTGCGCCCACGGCCGACCTCTCTGTCGCTGAGAGTGGTCTACCACCTCTTGCCCCAATCTGCACCCTTCCGGCGAGACCGGGCGGCTCGGGCGGGCCGGTCGAGCGGTCGGGCGGGCCCCGGCGGAGGCCTGTTCCGGGCGGTCGGGCCTCCGCCGGCCGGCTTCCTACACCAGGACCTTCTCCAGCGTCCGCAGCGCCCCTGCGAGCTCCTCGCCCGTGATGGTGAGCGGCGGGGCCAGCCGGATCGTCGAGCCGTGGGTGTCCTTCACCAGGATCCCCTCGCGCATCAGCCGTTCGCTGATCTCGCGGCCGGTGCCGAGCGCGGGGTCGATGTCGACGCCCGCCCACAGGCCCCGCGAGCGGAAGCCGACGACGCCCCTGCCGACCAGCCCCGTCAGGCCGTCGCGCAGGGTCACGCCCAGCTCGGCCGCCCGGCGCTGGAACTCGCCCGTCTCCAGCAGCTCCACCACGGCCGAGCCGACCGCGGCCGCCAGCGGGTTGCCGCCGAACGTCGAGCCGTGCTCGCCCGGGTGCAGCACCCCGAGCACGTCCCGGCGCCCGACCACCGCCGACACCGGCACGATGCCGCCGCCCAGCGCCTTGCCCAGCAGCACCACGTCCGGCACCACCGACTCGTGCTCGACCGCCAGGGTGCTGCCGGTCCGGCCGAGCCCGGACTGGATCTCGTCCGCGATGAACAGGCAGCCCGCGCGGCGGGTCAGTTCGCGCACGCCGGCCAGGTAGCCGTCGTCCGGGATGATCACACCCGCCTCGCCCTGGATCGGCTCGATCAGCACCGCCGCCGTCGTCTCGTCGACCGCGGCCTCCAGCGCGGCCAGGTCGTTGTACGGCACGATCCGGAAGCCCGGGGTGAAGGGGCCGAAGCCACGCCGGGCGGTCTCGTCGGTGGAGAAGCTGACGATCGTCGTCGTACGGCCGTGGAAGTTGTCCGCCGCCACCACGATGGTCGCCCGGTCCGCCGGGACGCCCTTGACGTCGTAGGCCCACTTGCGGGCCACCTTCACGCCGCTCTCCACCGCCTCGGCGCCGGTGTTCATGGGCAGCACCATGTCCTGCCCGGTCAGCGCCGCGAGCCGCTCGGCGAACCCGGCGAGCCGGTCGTTGTGGAAGGCCCGCGAGGTGAGGGTCAGGCGGTCCAGCTGGCGGTGCGCGGCCTCGATCAGCGTCGGGTGCCGGTGGCCGAAGTTGAGGGCCGAGTAACCGGCCAGCATGTCGAGGTAGCGCCGGCCCTCGACGTCCTCCACCCAGGTGCCCTCGGCGCGGGTGACGACCACGGGCAGCGGGTGGTAGTTGTGTGCGAGGACCGGCTCCTCCGCGCGGATGAGCTCCTCGGAGCCGCGGGTCCTCCGCGAGCCGGACGCCGGCGAGCCCTGGGTGCGGACAGGTGCGGTCATGAGCGGATCTCCCGGATCTCCTGGGTGCAGCACTTGATGCCGCCACCGGCCTTCTGGAACTCGGACAGGTCGACGGGGACGGGGACGTAGCCCCGGTCGGCCAGTTGCCCGGCCAGACCGGTGGCCCCCGGCGAGATGAACACATGGCGCCCGTCGGAGACGGAGTTCAGCCCGAACGCCATCGCGTCCTCGCGGGTGGCGAGCACCGCGTCCGGGTACATCCGGGCCAGCACCTCGCGGCTGCCCGGCGAGAACGCCTCGGGGTAGTAGGCGATGTTCTCCTCGTCGAGGACGAACAGCGCCGTGTCGAGGTGGTAGAACCACGGGTCGACCAGCGTCAGGCTGACCACCGGTACGCCGAGGTACTCCTGCACCTCGCTGTGGGCCTCCCGCGTGGTGCGAAAGCCCGTACCGGCGAGGATCCAGCGGCCCGCCGGGACCAGGTCGCCCTCGCCCTCGCACACGGACTCGGGGTGGTACACCTCGTAGCCCTGCGTCTTGAACCACGCCTCGTACGGCACGGACTCGGGACGGCGTTCGGGCGCGCGGAAGAGGGAGCCGAAGACGCGGCCGCCGACGACGACCGCCGCGTTCGCGGCGAAGACCATGTCGGGCAGGCCGGGAACGGGTTTCACACTGTCCACGGTATGGCCGTGGGCACGGTAGGTGTCGACCAGCGCCTGCCACTGGTCCAGCGCGCGGAGCACGTCGACGGGTTCGTCGGGGCGCATCCACGGGTTGATCGCGTACTGCACGGCGAAGTGTCTGGGTTCGCAGACGAGGTAGCGCCGCCGACGCGGCACACGGGAGTCGGGCACGAAGGGGTCCCTCTGCTTCCTCACGGTGTGTGACGGGTGATGGACACAACGGTAGGAACCCGGACGGTGCCCGACAAGGAACAATGCTTGCGCGCCCACGCAGGAACGCTGCGTCTTCGGCCCGGTCAGCGCACGCCTGCTGCGCCTCCCCGGCCCTCCTCCGGCGCCGGATGGCTGGCTCCCGCCTCCGGACTCTCCGGCAGCAGGTGCGACAGCACCATCACGCTGATCGTCTTCCGGATGAACGGCTCCTGGCGGATCCGCTCCAGCACCTCCTCGAAGTGCTCCACGTCCCGCGCCCGCACGTGCAGCAACGCGTCCGCGCCGCCCGTCACGGTCATCGCCGCGGCGATCTCCGGATAGTCGCGCACCACCTCCGCCAGCCGCCGGGGCGGGGCCGCGCCCTCGCAGTACACCTCGACGTAGGCCTCCGTGCGCCAGCCCAGCGCCGACGGCTTGACCGTCGCCGTGAACCCGGTGATCACCCCGCTCTCCCGCAGCCGGTCGACCCGGCGCTTGACCGCCGTCGAGGACAGCCCGATCGCCGTGCCGATCTCCGCGAACGACGTCCTGGCGTTCGCCATCAACGCGGCGATGATCCGCTGGTCGAGTTCGTCGAACGCCGTGGACCTGCTGTTCATGCGGGCACTGTATCCACCGGCACTGCGCCCCGCCCCCGGCACTGGGCCCGGCACTGGGCCCCGCCCCCGGCACTGGGCCCGGCACTGGGCCCCGCCCCCGGCACTGGGCCCCGCCCCCGGCGCGCGGCGTGCACCGCATCCGGTGCGGACGTCCGTCCCCGGCGCATGTCCGTACGCGGGGATCGCCCCTACACTCCGGGTTCATGCTGCGCGCCCTGGCTGTCGACGACGAACCTCCCTCGCTCGAGGAACTGCTCTACCTGCTGCGGGCCGATCCCCGCATCGGCAGCGCGGAGGGCGCCGGCGACGCGACCGAGGCGCTGCGCCGCATCAACCGCGCCCTGGAATCCGGCCCCCGCGGACCCGAGGCGATCGACGTCGTCTTCCTCGACATCCAGATGCCCGGTCTCGACGGCCTCGACCTCGCCCGGCTGCTCACCGGCTTCGCCCGGCCGCCGCTGATCGTGTTCGTCACCGCCCACGAGGACTTCGCCGTGCAGGCCTTCGACCTCAAGGCCGTCGACTACGTCCTCAAACCCGTCCGCAAGGAGCGCCTCGCCGAGGCCGTCCGCCGGGCCGCCGAGCCGCGCGGCGCCGCCCCGCGCATCCCCGTGAGCGAACCCGACCCGGACCACATACCCGTCGAACTCGGCGGCGTGACCCGCTTCGTCGCCGTCGACGACATCACCCACGTCGAGGCCCGGGGCGACTACGCCCGCCTGCACACCGACAAGGGCAGCCACCTGGTCCGCATCCCGCTGTCCACCCTGGAGGAGCGCTGGCGCTCCCGGGGCTTCGTGCGCATCCACCGCCGCCACCTCGTCGCCCTGCGCCACATCGGCGAACTCCGCCTCGACGCCGGCACCGCCAGCGTCCTCGTCGGCTCCGAGGAGCTCCAGGTCAGCCGGCGCCACACGCGCGAGCTGCGCGACCTGCTCATGAGGAGGCCGTGACGGTGCCCCAGGACCACACCGAGCGCCGCGTCGTCGTCACCGGCCCGCCCCGCGGGAGGCGGGCCTCCGGCTCCTACCGGCCCCGCACCGAGATCGACGAGCAGACCACCCTCGGCCACACCTACGTCCGCTCCCTGATGCGCACCCAGCTGCGCGCCGCCCTCACCGTCTTCGCGGTCTTCGGCCTGCTCGTCGGCCCGCTCCCGCTGCTCTTCGCCGCGCTGCCGGGCGCCCGCCGCCTCGAATGGGCCGTCCTCGGCTTCGGCCTCTACGTTCCCCTGGTCCTGCTCGCCCTCTGGTACGTCCGCCGCGCCGAGCGCAACGAGCGGGACTTCGTGCGTCTCGTGGAAGACCGCTGACGCCACGCCCATGAACTCCAGCTACGCCGTGCCCGCCGTCGCCCTCGTGGTCGTCGCGACGGTACTCGTCGGCGCCTTCGGCCTGCGCATCTCCCGCACCACCTCCGACTTCTACGTCGCCTCCCGCACCGTCGGCCCCCGCCTCAACGCCGCCGCGATCAGCGGCGAGTACCTCTCCGCCGCCTCCTTCCTCGGCATAGCGGGCCTCGTGCTGGTCCACGGCCCGGACATGCTCTGGTACCCGGTCGGCTACACCGCCGGCTACCTGGTGCTCCTTCTGTTCGTCGCCGCCCCGCTGCGTCGCTCCGGGGCCTACACGCTGCCCGACTTCGCCGAGGCCCGCCTCGCCTCCCAGGCCGTACGGCGCCTCGCGGGCGCCTTCGTCGTCGGGGTCGGCTGGCTGTACCTGCTGCCCCAGCTCCAGGGCGCCGGACTGACCCTGACCGTCCTCACCGGGGCGCCGGACTGGCTGGGCGGCGTCATCGTGGCGCTCGTCGTCACCGCCATCGTCGCCGCCGGCGGCATGCGCAGCATCACCTTCGTCCAGGCGTTCCAGTACTGGCTGAAGCTCACCGCCCTGCTCGTCCCCGCCCTGTTCCTGGTCCTCTCCTGGCAGGGCGACGGCGCCCCGCGCCACGCCTTCGACGAACCGGCCGCCTTCCGCGAACAGCGCGAGGTGCGCGTCGACGACAGCGTCGACCTGAGGCTGGACCGCCCCCTGACCGTCACGGTCACCGGCACCGTCGACGGACGCTCCCACACCGGCGCCCGCCTCGACCTGCCCGCCGGCACCCACCGCATCGACGGCGGCACCCGGCTCACCTTCCCCGCGGGCGCCCCCGTCCCCGAGGCCGGACGCGGCGGCGGAGACCTCACGCCCTCCCCGTCCGAGCAGACCGGCAGCCGCGGGGAACGCCCCCTGTACGCCACCTACGGGCTGATCCTCGCCACGTTCCTCGGCACCATGGGCCTGCCGCACGTCGTGGTCCGCTTCTACACCAGCCCGCACGGCGTCGCCGCCCGCCGTACCACCGTCGCCGTCCTCGGCCTGATCGGCGCCTTCTACCTGCTGCCCCCGCTCTACGGCGCGCTGGGGCGCCTCTACGCCCCCGAGCTGACCCTCACCGGCGACCCGGACGCCGCCGTCCTGCTGCTGCCCGACCGCATGATCGGTGGAGTGGGCGGCGATCTGCTGGGCGCGCTGGTCGCGGGCGGTGCCTTCGCCGCGTTCCTGTCCACGGCCTCCGGACTGACCATGGCCGTCGCGGGCGTCCTCACCCAGGACGTCCTGCCGTCCCGGGGCGTGAGGCACTTCCGGCTCGGCACGGTCCTCGCCATGTCCGTGCCCCTTGCGGCGAGCGTCCTGGTCGGCGGGCTCCCGGTCGCGGACGCGGTCGGGCTCGCCTTCGCCGTGTCGGCGTCCTCGTTCTGCCCGCTGCTCGTCCTCGGCATCTGGTGGCGGCGGCTGACCCCGCCCGGCGCCGCCGCCGGCATGATGGTCGGCGGCGGCTCGGCCCTGCTCGCCGTCGCCGCGACCATGGCGGGCTACCCCGGCGAAGGAGCCCTGCACGCCCTGCTCGCCTGGCCCGCCCTGTGGTCCGTCCCGCTGGGCTTCCTCACCATGATCCTGGTGTCCCTGGCCACCCCAGGACGGGTCCCGCCCGGCACGGCGACCGTTCTGGCCCGCTTCCACCTGCCCGAGGAACTGCGAACGGAGGTGCCGGCATGAGCGGCTTCCTGGCGGGCCTGTGCGTCGCCGTGCTCCCGGTCCTGGCCCTCGGGATCTGGCTCGGGCGGCGCACCGCCCGGGCCGATAACCTGGCCGGCCTCGGCACCCCCGTCGAACACGCCACGTTCGAGACCCTGCACACCGCGTCCCTCGCCGCGCCCCCGCTGCGCGCCGGCCTCACCGAGGAGACCGCCCGCAAGTCCGCCCGTAAGCTGCGCTCCCTGCTCGGCACGGACGCCCTCTGCCTCACCGACCGCGCACAGGTCCTCGTCTGGGACGGCGACGGCGCCCACCACCGCACCGAGATCATGGAACGCCTCGCCGGCCCCCTCGACACCGGCCGCGGCGAGGCCTTCCACCTCACCTGCGACACCCTGGACTGCTCGGTGCGCTGGGCGGTCGTCGCCCCGCTCACCGTCGACGACCGGGTGCACGGCGCCCTGGTCGCCTGCGCGCCCCGCGAGTCGGCCGTGCTGGTCCGGGCCGCGGGGGAGGTCGCCCGCTGGGTGTCGGTGCAGCTGGAACTGGCCGATCTCGACCAGTCCCGCACCCGCCTCATCGAGGCCGAGATCAAGGCGCTGCGGGCCCAGATCTCCCCGCACTTCATCTTCAACTCGCTCGCCGTCATCGCCTCGTTCGTGCGCACCGACCCCGAGCGCGCCCGCGAGCTGCTCCTGGAGTTCGCCGACTTCACCCGCTACTCGTTCCGCCGGCACGGCGACTTCACCACCCTCGCCGACGAACTGCACGCCATCGACCACTACCTGGCCCTGGTCCGGGCACGCTTCGGCGACCGCCTGTCCGTCACCCTGCAGATAGCGCCGGAGGTGCTGCCCGTCGCCCTGCCCTTCCTGTGCCTGCAGCCGCTCGTCGAGAACGCGGTCAAGCACGGCCTGGAGGGCAAGGCCGCCCCCTCGGGCAAGTGCCACATCCAGATCACCGCGCAGGACGCGGGCGCAGAGGCCCTCGTCGTCATCGAGGACGACGGGGCCGGCATGGACCCCGACCTGCTCCGCCGCATCCTCGCCCGCGAGGCCAGCCCCTCCGGCGGCATCGGCCTGTCCAACGTCGACGACCGGCTCCGCCAGGTCTACGGCGACGACCACGGCCTCGTCATCGAGACGGCCCCGGGCGCCGGCATGAAGATCACCGTCCGGCTGCCGAAGTACCAGCCCGGCGTGCACTCGGCGGGCCGGCTGACGCGGGAGTGAGCCGTCAGGTGCTGCGCGCGGTGGCCACCAGCCCGAGCGTGATCAGCCCCAGGACGACCCAGCCGAACCACAGCCAGCCGTTGCTCCCCAGTGCCACCGTGTAGGCCGTCACCAGGACGAGACCCCCCACGGTGATCCCTCCCATGGTCTTCGTCGCATTGGAACCGTGCGTGGAACGGGGCATCGCGACACCCTCCTCGTGGTCCGGTCCCTCCATGGTGCCCGCCCGGCACCCGGCGCGCACGGGCCTCGCACGAGCCGTCTTCAGCGCCCCCGCGCGTTCAGCGAGGCCAGATAGGCGTTGTACGCCTCGAGTTCCTTGTCCCCGTCGCGCTCGGCGGCCCGGTCCGTGCGCCGGGCCTGGCGCTGCTCGGAGGCGTACCACTGGAACAGCAGCGCGATCAGCACCAGCACGGACGGGATCTCGCTGAACGCCCAGGCGATGCCGCCCGCCGCGTTCTGGTCGGACAGCGCCTCGATGCCCAGCGAGGCGGGCGGGTTCTTGAACGTCTCCACCATCGGCTCGCTCGCCATCATCAGCGCGATCCCGAAGAACGCGTGGAACGGCATGCCCGCGAACAGCTCCAGCATCCGCATCAGGTAGCCCGGCCGGTGCGGCCCCGGGTCCACACCCATGATCGGCCAGAAGAACACCAGCCCGACGGCGAGGAAGTGCACCATCATCGCGATGTGCCCGGCCTGGGAGCCCATCAGCGTGTCGAACAGGGGCGTGAAGTACAGCGCGTACAGGCTCGCGATGAACAGCGGGATCGTGAACGCCGGGTGGGTGACGATCCGCAGGTACCGGCTGTGCAGGAACATCAGCAGCACCTCGCGCGGCCCCTTACGGCCCCGGCCCGCCGTCGGCAGCGCCCGCAGCGCCAGTGTGACCGGCGCCCCGAGCAGGATCAGGATGGGCGACACCATGCTGATCACCATGTGCTGGACCATGTGCACGCTGAACATGACCATGCCGTAGTCGTTCAGCCGGGTGCACATCATGAGCATGATGCTCAGCACCCCGAGCGCGAAGGCGACGGTCCGCCCCACGGGCCACTTGTCCCCGCGCCGCACCAGGCGCGCGACCCCCCAGCCGTACAGGACGAGCCCGGCCAGGCAGGCGATGAGGAAGAACGGGTCCGTCGACCACTGAAGCCCTCGCCCCGGCGTGAACGGCGGCAGATCCATGGTCATGCCGTGCCCGCTGTGATCCATCCGCCGGCTCCTGTTTCGTGGGGGTGTGCAGCCATCTGTCCGCCCACAAGAGTAGAACCGCCCCCGGTCACCGTTGCGACCGGGGGCGGTACGACACCTCAGGGGCGCGGGGAACCGCGCGACCAGCCACACAGGACCCGCCCCCGGCGGACGAGCGCAACGTCAGAGGACGCACTCCGCTTCCTCGTACCGGTCCTCCGGCACCGTCTTCAGCGTCTCCACGGCCTCGGACAGCGGCACCATCACGATGCCGGTGCCCCGCAGCGCGGTCATCCGCCCGAACTCACCGCGGTGCACGGCCTCCACCGCGTGCCACCCGAACCGCGTGGCCAGCACCCGGTCGTAGGCGGTCGGCGTGCCGCCCCGCTGCACGTGCCCGAGGATGACCGGCCGCGCCTCCTTGCCCAGGCGCCGCTCCAGCTCCACGGACAGCTGGCGCGCGATGCCCGCGAACCGCTCGTGCCCGTAGATGTCCTTGCCGCCCTCGTCGAACTCCATGGAGCCGGGCCGGGGTTTGGCGCCCTCCGCCGCGACGACGATCGCGAAGCGCTTGCCCGCCTCGAACCGCGCGCCGACGCGCCGGGCCAGTTCCTCTGTGTCGAAGGGCCGCTCGGGCACGACGATGGCGTGCGCACCGGCCGCCATGCCGGAGTGCAGCGCGATCCAGCCGGTGTGCCGGCCCATGACCTCGACGACCAGGACCCGCTGGTGGGACTCGGCGGTGGTCTTCAGCCGGTCGAGGGCCTCGGTCGCCACGCCCACGGCCGTGTCGAAGCCGAACGTGACGTCCGTGACGGCGATGTCGTTGTCGATGGTCTTCGGCACGCCCACCACGGGCAGCCCGCTGTCCGACATCAGCCGGGCCGCCTTGAGCGTGCCCTCGCCGCCGATGGGGATGATCGCGTCGAGGCCGAGCTCCTGGAGGTGGCCCTTGGCCCGCTCCACGCCGTCGCGCAGATGGGAGGGCTGGACGCGTGAGGAGCCGAGGATCGTGCCGCCGCGGGCGAGGATGCCGCCCACCGCGTCGAGGTCGAGCTTGAGGTAGTCGCACTCCAGGAGGCCCTTCCAGCCGTCCCGGAAGCCGATGACCTCGTCGCCGTGGTCGACGACGGCACGGTGCACGACGGACCGGATGACGGCGTTCAGGCCGGGGCAGTCGCCGCCGGACGTGAGGACACCAATGCGCATAGCCCGAAAGACCTTCTCGATGTGGGCCGGGACCGGACCGCGTTGTCCGGCTGGAATCCCCGCCACCCTAGCGGCATCGAGGGCCCTGGCCGAAGCACGCGTCCGCCTGCTGGACGACCCCGCTCACCTGTGCGGATGGGCCGACAGACGGGCTGTTGACCAGCGGGTTGACGCGTGCCCCGGGGCGGCTGGGACGCGCGGCTCAGGCAGGCTGCTGAGCAGCGGCGATGCGCTCGTTGCGCAACGCCTCGTACCAGCGGTCGTCGGTCGGCGGCAACGCGTTGACGTCGAGGGCCAGCTTCAGCAGCAGGTCCGCGATCAGCGGGTTGCGCGCGAGGACGGGGCCGTGCATGTACGTGCCGAAGACGGTGTCGTTGTACGCGCCCTCGGTACCGTCGCCCGTGCCGTTGCCGTTGCCGAAGCGCACCCGGGCGAGCGGGCGGGCGGTCGGGCCGAGGTGGGTGACGCCCTGGTGGTTCTCGAAGCCGGTCAGCGGGGGCAGGCCGAGCCGCTGGTCGACGTCGCCCAGCACGTCACCGACGCACCGCGCGCCCTCCCCGCGCACCGACACCACGTCCAGCAGCCCGAGGCCGGGCTCGCGCTGGCCGAGGTCGTTGATGAACTCGTGGCCGAGGATCTGGTAGCCGGCGCACACCGAGAACACGATGGCGCCGTTCTCCACGGCCCGGGTCAGCCCGCCGTCCCGGCGCAGCCGCTCGGCGGCGAGCCGCTGCGGCCGGTCCTCGCCGCCGCCGATCAGGTAGATGTCGCCGGAGGTCGGGATCGGCTGGTCACTGCGCACGTCCAGCCGGGCCACGTTCAGGCCGCGCTGCCGGGCGCGGCGCTCCACGACGAGGACGTTGCCCTGGTCGCCGTAGGTGCTGAGCAGGTCGGGATAGATCCAGACGATGCGCAGTTGGTTGTCGCTCACAAAAGTCCCCTGACGTCTCGTGCTCAGTTGCCGACGCGGCGGCGCAGGTCCTGGAACGCCGTGTAGTTGGCGATGACCTCGATACGGCCCGGCGGGCACGCGGCCACGGCCTGGTCGAGGTTGTCGTAGACCTGGAAGTGCTGGTCCGCGACCTCCAGGCGCACCGCGAGGTCCAGCCGCCGGTCGCCGACGACACAGATCGGGTGGCCGGTCAGGCGGGTGTAGTCGACGTCCCACAGCCAGGAGGTGTCGGTGCCGTCGGCTGAGCGGGCGTTCACGGAGAGGATGACCGGCGTGGGCGGCGGGTCGATCAGGGAGAACGTCTCCAGCCAGCCGGCCGGGTTCTTGGCGAGCAGCAGCCGGAGGTCGCGGCCCTGGAACTGGACCACGTCGTACCGTCCGGCCACGGCCTGCACCTGGTACATCCGCTCCAGCGCGACCTGCGGCGGCACCCCGAAGACGGCGGCGACGGCGGCCGAGGACGCGGCGTTGGCCTTGTTGGCGCGGCCGGGCAGCTGGAGGTGGATCGGCCAGGCCGAACCGTGCGGGTCGAGGACGTGGTCGCCGGAGAGCGCCCAGCTCGGCGTCGGCCGGCGGAAGCCGCACTCGCCGCAGAACCAGTCGTCGCCCGGGCGCTGCATCACACCACCGCAGGACGGGCAGGACCAGGCGTCGTCCTTCCACATCTGCCCGGCGGCGACCCAGATCACGTTGGGGGAGGAGGACGCGGCCCAGACCACCAGCGGGTCGTCGCAGTTGGCGACGACCACGGCCTTGGAACCCGCGAGGCCTTCCCGCCAGTTCTCGGCGAGCATCCGCGTCTCGGCGGCGCGGTCGAGCTGGTCGCGGGAGAGGTTGAGCAGCGCGATGCACTTCGGGGCGGTGTCCCGGGCAACGCCGGCGAGGTACTTCTCGTCGACCTCGATGACGCCGTACCGCGCGTCCGAGCCGCCCGCCAGGGCCGAGGTGATACCGGCCGGCATGTTGGCGCCGAGCGCGTTGGAGACGACCGGCCCCGCCGCGCGCAGGGCCTCGGCGATGAGCCGGGTGGTGGTGGTCTTGCCGTTCGTCGCCGAGACCAGGACCACGTCCAGGTTCTGCGCGAGCCGGGCCAGGAGCTCGGGGTCGAGCTTGAGCGCCACCCGGCCGCCGATCACCGAACCGCTGCCGCGCCCTGCGGCGCGGGATGCCGCTGCGACCGCCTTGCCCGCGGTCACGGCGAGCTTGGCCCGCGGCGAGAGCGGGTCCGAGTTGCCTGCCATCAGTTCTCGATCCTCCTTGCGTACGCGCCGCGCCTGAAGCCTGACGGCCACGTGGGGTGTGGGCCTCAGCCTATCGAGATCCATTAGCGGTCCCGAACCGCGGCACTGTGGTGGACTCGTGCGGAAGGCGCGGATCGACAGGGACCTTACTCTTGCCGCCATGCGACGCAGCCCCATCCCCGGTGCCCGAGGCCACGTGAGACCCCTCACCCTGCACGGCGACCCGCTCCTGCACACCCCCTGCGCGGAGGTCGCCGACTTCGGCCCCGAACTGGCCCGCCTCGTGGAGGACTTGTTCGCGACCATGTACGCCGCGCGGGGCGTCGGGCTCGCCGCCAACCAGATCGGCGAGCCGCTGCGCGTCTTCGTCTACGACTGCCCCGACGACGAGGACGTCCGCCACCTGGGCCATGTGGTCAACCCCCGCCTCGTCACGGCGGACGGGGTCGTGGTCCGGGGCCCGGAGGGCTGTCTGTCCCTGCCGGGCCTGGAGGCGGGCACGGAGAGGTACGACCACGCGGTGGTCGAGGGCCTCACGGTGACGGGGGAGCCCGTCACCGTCCACGGCACGGGCTTCTTCGCCCGCTGCCTCCAGCACGAGTGCGACCACCTGGAGGGCCGCGTCTACGCGGACCGCCTCGTGGGCTGGCGCCGGCGCAGGCTGATGCGGCAGGTGGCCAAGGCCTCATGGCACAGGGTGGGGTGACTCCTCAGGGGTGCGGGCCCGCGCCGATGCGCGGCTCCGTCGCGTGGGCGCGAACGCCCTCCCACCGTCCGTCAGCCGACGCGCGGCGCTCAGAACCCGGGACCGCCGACCCGATCCCCCGCGGCCGCGAGGCGCCCCCACAGCAAGTCCGCCAGACTCCGCACCAACTCCGAACGGGAGCAGGGCCGTTCCCCCAGCCACCAGTCCCCGGCGGCATGCATCATGCCGACGATCCCGTGCCCCCACACCCGCGCCAGCTGCTGCCCGCCCGGTCCGAGGTCGACCCGCTCCTCGATGACCTTGCCCAGTTCCTCGCCCATCCGCCGCAGCAGCGGGGCGCTGTGCTTGCCTACGTCGAAGCCCGGGTCGCCCGGCTGGCCGCCCTCCGCGGGATGCATCAGGAACCGGTACACCTGGGGCTGCGCCTCGATCGCCGTGAGGTAGGTGTCCAGTGTCGCCTCGACCCGCTCCCGCCGCTCGGCCGGAGCGTCCAGCGCCGCCCGCAGGGAGTCCAGCAACGCGTCGGTGTGCCGCTTGGCGAGGGCCGCGTAGAGGCCGCCCTTGTCGCCGAAGTGCCGGTAGAGGATCGGCTTGGTGATCCCGGCTTCCGCCGCGATGGCGTTCATCGAGGCCTGCGGGCCCTCGCGCAGCACCACTCGGTCGGCGGCCTCCAGCAGCTCGCGCCGGCGGCGGTCGGCGGACCGTTGCTGATCGGTCCGCTGCGTGGTGTCCATGTGCTCTCCCCACCCGTGCTGTTTCGGTGACGCCTGCGCAAACTAGCACTGAAGCGTGGCCCCCACATCGAACGGGTGCCGGCCGGCCGGTGGGAGTTGACGTGGACTACCCGCCGGTAACAGACTGGAGTTACCGCAAGTAACAAGCAGGTGTGCCACTGGAGGGGACGACATGGCCGAGTTCACCATGGAGCTCAACGACGAACAGAAGGAGGTCCGCGACTGGCTCCACGGCTTCGCCGCCGACGTGATCCGGCCCGTCGCCGCCGAATGGGACGAGCGTGAGGAGACTCCCTGGCCGGTCATCCAGGAGGCCGCCAAGGTCGGCATCTACTCCCTGGACTTCTACGCCCAGCAGTACTTCGACCCCACCGGTCTCGGCATCCCCATGGCCATGGAGGAGCTGTTCTGGGGCGACGCGGGCATCGCCCTGTCCATCGTCGGCACCGGCCTCGCCGCCGTGGGCGTCCTCGCCAACGGCACCGAGGAGCAGATCGGCACCTGGATCCCGCAGATGTACGGCGACGCGAACGACGTGAAGGTCGCCGCCTTCTGCTCCTCCGAGCCCGATGCCGGATCCGACGTCGCCTCCATGCGCACCCGGGCCGTTTACGACGAGGCCAAGGACGAGTGGGTGCTCAACGGCACCAAGACCTGGGCGACCAACGGCGGTATCGCCAACGTCCACGTCGTGGTCGCGGTCGTCGACCCCGGGCTCGGCTCCAAGGGCCACGCCTCCTTCATCGTCCCGCCGGGCACCGAGGGCCTGTCCCAGGGCCAGAAGTTCAGGAAGCACGGCATCCGCGCCTCGCACACCGCCGAGGTCATCCTCGACGACGTGCGCGTCCCGGGCTCCTGCCTGCTCGGCGGCAAGGAGAAGCTCGACGAGCGGCTCGCCCGCGCCCGCGAGAAGGCCAGGCAGGGCGGGGAGCGCGTGAAGAACGCGGCGATGGCCACCTTCGAGGCCTCCCGTCCCGCCGTCGGCGCCATGGCCGTCGGCACCGCCCGTGCCGCGTACGAGGTCGCCCTCGACTACGCCAAGACCCGCGAGCAGTTCGGGCGGCCGATCATCGACAACCAGGGCGTGGCGTTCCAGCTCGCCGACATGCGCACCTCCATCGACGCGGCCCGGCTCCTCGTCTGGCGCGCCTCCTGGATGGCGGTCAACGGCAGGCCGTTCACGGCCGCCGAGGGCTCGATGTCCAAGCTGTTCGCGAGCGAGACCGCCAAGAAGGTCACGGCCCAGGCCGTCCAGATCCTCGGCGGCAACGGCTACACGCGGGAGTACCCGGTCGAGCGGATGCACCGCGACGCTGCCATCTACACGATCTTCGAGGGCACCAGCGAGATCCAGCGCCTGGTCATCGCCCGCACCCTCGCGGGCACGCCCATCCGCTGACGCCGCCTCAGCGGCGCCGGCTGCCGCTCGGAGGCGAGCACGTCCGGCTCGCCTCCGAGCGCGTGCGGCTGCTCCCCGCCTGCGCGGTGCCGTCCGGCTCCGCGCAAGCCGGCCGCCGCCGGCGCCCCTCCAGGCGGCACGTGCCCCAGCGACGGCGCCACCGAGCCGGAAGGGGGTGACGTCCTCGCCGGTGCCGTCCGCTCGCAGAGCAGCCCTGGCAGCCGGGCGGCCGGGCACGGGCAGCCTCCCGCGGGCACGCCGACATCGGGTCGGACCGCTCCGCATGGGGGCGAGCCGTGCCAGGCTCGTCGTCACACCCCCACGACGGAGGACGCGATGACGCACCCGGCCCGCGACCTGGTGAGGACGACCACCGAGAAGCTCGCCCCGGACCCCCGCTCCAACCCTCTGGTCCCCCGCATCGCCGACGGCACGTCCCCCCGCTCCGCCCTCGCCGCCCTCGCCCTGGAACAGACCTGGGTGATCCCGGCGGACCGCCGCGCGTTCGAGCACCTGGCGGCGCGCTCCGGGACGACCGACCCGCAGGCCGCGGCCTTCTTCACGGCCCTCGCGCAGGGCGAGGCGCTGGCGGGTGAGCGCCTGGTCGCCTTCGCGCGGGCGTGCGACGTGCGGGAGGAGACGCACGAGCCGCTTCCCGGCTGCCAGGCGTACCCCGCGTACGTGGCCTGGCTGGCCCTGAACGCCGCACCCCCGGACGTGGTCCTGGCCCTCACGGCCAACTTCTCGGCGTGGGGCGGCTGCTGCGCGACCATCGCCAACGCCCTGCGGGAGCACTACGGCTACACCGACGAGGCCTGCGGCTTCTTCGACTTCTTCGCGGAGCCGTCACCCGACCTGGCCCGGCTGGCGACGGCGGCGGTGGGGGCGGCCCTGGACGCCGGGCGTCTGGACGAGCGGCGAGCACACACGTACGGCCGCCTCCTGCAGACCTACGAGGCGATGTTCTGGACCGCCCTGAGCGAGACCCCCTAAGGTGCGCGGGTGCGCGGGCGGCCGGCCCCCGCGCACCCGCCGCGGCTAGGTCGCCGTCCCGCTGCTGTGCGCGATGCAGGCCACATCGATGCGGTCGGCCAGCTTCGCCAGCTCGATGGTCAGCGCCGCGACCGTGTCCTCGTCCAGCCCCGACTCCCCGTCCTCGACGAGCCGGACCCACCGGCCCCCCACCGTCCGCAACAACTTGCTGACATCGGCCGCGGACACCTGCAGGGTCCCGCGGTCGTCGACGATCAGGGGCAGAGTCACTTCGCGGTTCACGGACGCGATCGTAGCCCCGCCACCCTCACGCACCGTGCCAAACGGTGGTGATGTTGCAGAACTCGCGGATTCCGTGCCCGGACAGCTCACGCCCGTATCCGGACCGCTTCACCCCGCCGAACGGGAACGCCGGGTGCGAGGCCGTCATGCCGTTGAAGAACACACCCCCGGCCTCCAGGTCCCGTACGAACCGGTCCACCTCCGCGTCGTCGAGGGTCCACACGTTCGAACTCAGGCCGAACGGGGTGTCGTTCGCGATGAGCACGGCCTCGTCAAGGTCCGCCGCCCGGTACAGCGTGGCGACCGGCCCGAAGGCCTCCTCCCGGTGGATCCGCATCTCCCGGGTGATGCCCGCGAGGATCGTCGGCGCGTAGTACCAGCCGGGTCCGTCCGGCCGCCGGCCGCCGCACAGCACCTCGGCCCCGCTGCGCACCGCGTCGTCGACCAGCTCCTCCAGATCCCGCAGGCCCTGCTCGCTGGAGAGCGGCCCGACCTCGGTGTCGTCGGACAGGGGATCGCCGACCTTCAGCGCCTTCATGCCCTCGGCGAAGCGCTCGGCGAAGGCGTCGTAGACGTCCCGGTGCACGATGAACCGCTTCGCGGCGATGCAGGACTGCCCGGTGTTCTGCACGCGCGCGGTCACCGCGACCTGCGCGGCCCGGTCGAGGTCCGCGGAGGGCATGACGACGAACGGGTCGCTGCCGCCCAGCTCCAGCACCGTCTTCTTGATCATCTCGCCGGCGGTGGAGGCCACCGCGCGCCCGGCCGGCTCGCTGCCGGTGAGGGTGGCGGCCTTGACCCGCTCGTCGCGCAGGATGCCGTCGATCGCGGCGGAGCCGACCAGCAGGGTCTGGAAGCAGCCCTCGGTGAAGCCCGCCCGGTGGAAGAGATCCTCCAGGTACAGCGCGGTCTGCGGGACGTTCGAGGCGTGCTTGAGCAGACCCACGTTCCCCGCCATCAGCGCGGGCGCGGCGAACCGGACCACCTGCCACAGCGGGAAGTTCCACGGCATCACCGCCAGCACCGGGCCGAGCGGCCGGTAGCGCACGAGCGCGCGTGAGGCGCCCGAGTCCTTGACGTCGGATCCGGCGGGCTCCTCGTCGGCGAGCAGATCCTCGGCGTGGTCCGCGTACCAGCGCATCGCCTTCGCGCACTTCGCGGCCTCGGCCCTGGCCTGCCGGATCGGCTTGCCCATCTCGGTGGTCATCACCCGGGCGATGTCCTGCTGGTCCTCGTCGAGGAGGCCGGCGGCCCGGTGCATCAGCCGGGCGCGCTCGTCGAAGCTCGTCGTCCGGTACGTGCGGAACGTGGCCTCGGCGAGCTGCAGGCGGCGCTCGATCTCCTCCTCGCCCATGGCCTCGTACGTCTTGAGCGTCTCGCCGTCCGCCGGGTTCACCGTCGCGATGGGCATGGCCGACCTCCCTCGGTGCAGCTGTGTCTCGACCTTCCCGCGCGGCGGAGGGGACCGCAACGCGGGAGCGTCTCCTCAGGGCGAGTGCTCCGTCAGCCGGTCCAGAAACGCCGCCTGGGCCTTGACGATCAGTTCGCGGGCCCGGTCGAGGCCGAACCACGCCACGCGGTCCAGCTCGGGGAACTCAGCGAACCGGCCCGAGCGCGGCGGCCACTCCATCCGGAACGTGCCGGGCGCGATCGTCGTCGGGTCGAGGTCAGCCTCGATCGCCCAGACGGTGACGAGCTTGCCGCCGCTCTGCTTGACCTCGCCCAGGGCGACGGCCTCGCCGTCGGGCGGGGGCAGACCCAGTTCCTCCTCGAACTCGCGGCGCGCGGCCGCCCAGGCGGACTCACCGCTCTCGTACTCGCCCTTGGGGACGGTCCACGCGCCGGCGTCGCGCCGGGCGAAGAAGGGGCCGCCCATGTGACCGAGCAGGACCTCGCGGCCGTCGCCCGCGGGACGGTGCAGCAGCAGGCCGGCGCTGCGCCTCACGGCCTCACCTCCGGGTGCGCCGCGAGCAGCGTCTCCACCGTGTCGGCGTCCTCGGGGCTCTTGTCCTCCCGGTAGCGGAGCACGCGGGCGAAGCGGAGCGTGACGCCTGCCGGGTAGCGGGTGGAGCGCTGCAGACCGTCGTAGGCGATCTCGACGACCAGTTCCGGGCGTACGGTCACGACGTGGCCGTCGTCGTCGACGGCGAGCTGCCGCAGCCGTTCGGTCTGCCAGGCGAGCATCGCGTCGGTCATGCCCTTGAAGGTCTTGCCGAGCATCGCGAGGCCGCCGTCGGAGGTGCGGGCGGCGAGGTGGAGGTTGGACAGCTTGCCGGTGCGGCGGCCGTGGCCCCACTCGGCGGCCAGGACGACCAGGTCGAGTGTGTGGACGGGCTTGACCTTCAGCCAGGCCGCTCCGCGCCGGCCCGCGCTGTAGGGGGCGTCCAGTGCCTTGGCGACGACGCCCTCATGGCCGCGCTTGAGCGTCTCGGCGAGGAACTCGTCCGCCGTGGTCTCGTCCTGCGGCCCCGACACCAGCGCGCGCCGCACCCGCAACGGCTCGGGGACCAGGCGGGCCAGCTCGGTGTGCCGCTCGGTGAACGGCAGGTCGAGCAGGTCACGGCCGTCGACGGACAGCGCGTCGAAGAAGACGGGGGAGACCGGGATCGCGCGGGCGGCCGTCGCGACGTCCGTGCGGGAGCCGACACGACCCGCGGTCTCCTGGAACGAGCGGGGACGCCCGCCCTCGTCGAAGGAGATCACCTCGCCGTCCAGGATGAACCGCTCACCCCGCAACTCCAGCGCCGCGGCCGTCACTTCGGGCAGGCGGTCGGTGATGTCGTCGAGGGTGCGGGTGTAGAGGCGCACGCTGCGGCCGTCGCGGTGCACCTGGACGCGGATGCCGTCGAGCTTCTCCTCGACCGCGCAGGCACCGAGCTTCTGCACCGCCTCGGCCAGCGAGGAGGCGCTGTGCGCCAGCATCGGCCAGACAGGGCGGCCGACCGTGAGGCGGAACCTCTCCAGCGCGGGCGGGCCGTCCGCGAGCAGGGCCTCGGCGACAGCCTGGAGGGAGCCCGACAGCATCACGGCCCGCCGCACGCCGGCCGGGGGCGCCCCGGTCGCCTGGGCCAGCCCCTCGACCGCGACCGCGTCCAGCGCGCCCTGCCGGACCTCGCCGGTGAGCAGTCCCAGCAGGAACCGCTGCTCCTCCTCGGTGGCCGCGCCCATCAGTGCGCCCACGAGCCGGGTGCGCTCGGCCTGGGATCCTGGGCCGGACACCTCCGCCAGCTCCGACAGCCGGGCGTCCACCTCCCGGACGGTCAGCCCCGGCTCGGCGGCCGGGGCGACCGGACGGCCGAGCACCTTCCAGCCGACGCCGATGCGGCCCTGAGGCAGCCGTCCCGCCAGATACGGGATGACGATCGGCACGTCCTCCGCCTCGGCGTCGCGGAAGAGCTCCGCGAGCAGGGCCGTCTTCCGGGACCGCGCCGAGGTGGCGGCGACCTCCTGGGACACTCGGGCCAGCCGGTGCAGAAGCATGCAGTCATGGTGCACCATCAGAGCCTGGTGCACGCTCGCCGGGCTCGTCGCCAGCACTCCGAACGGCTGGTCGCGCACCTCCCAGCCGTGGCAGAACGGGCAGTGCAGCACGTCCCGTCCGAACCGCTCCGCGACCCCGGGGACCGTCGGCAGCTCGTCCTTAAGGCCCGTCGCGACGACCAGCCGCCGCGCCCGCACCGTCCGGCCGCCGGACAGCACCACGGTGAAGTGCTCGCCCTTGCCCACCTCCACCACCCGCTCGCGCGCCAGCTCCACGCCGTAGCGCGCGATCTCCTCCCGGCCCGCCGCCAGGAACTCGGCGGGCGGCATCCCGTCCCGCGACAGGTAGCCCCGCATGTGCGCGGCGGGCGCGTTGCGCGGCTCGCCCGCGTCGACCACCAGCGTGCGGTGCCGGGCCCGTCCCAGCACCAGTGCGGCGGACAGCCCCGCGGCACCCCCGCCGACGACGACCACCGCGTACTCCTCGGTCATGGTGACCACCTCCGCTGCCGAGCGTCGCCCCGGACCGCGGGATTGACAAACGGCTTTGCCGAACCTGCAATACGGACATGACGACGGACGAAGTGCTCGCGGGCGTGGGCCCCCGGCTGCGGCAGATACGCAAGGACAGGGAGGTGACCCTGGCGGAGCTCTCCGAGACCACCGGCATCTCCGTCAGCACGCTCTCCCGGCTGGAGTCCGGCCTGCGTAAACCCAGTCTGGAACTGCTCCTGCCCATCGCGCGCGCCCACCGGGTGGCCCTGGACGAACTGGTCGGGACCCCGCCCGTCGCCGATCCGCGGGTGCGGTCGAAGCCCGTCGTGACGGGAGGCCGTACCCACTGGCCGCTCACCCGTCAGCCCGGCGGCCTCCAGGCCTACAAGGTGCTGGAACCCCGGCGGAAGCCGGAGCCGGAGCCGCGGACGCACGAGGGGTACGAGTGGCTGTACGTGCTCTCCGGGAAGCTGCGCCTGGTGCTGGGAGAGCACGACGTGGTGCTCAAGGCGGGCGAGGCGGCCGAGTTCGACACCCGGGTGCCGCACTGGTTCGGGTCGACGGGGGAGGGGCCCGTGGAGTTCCTCAGCCTGTTCGGGCCGCAGGGGGAGCGGATGCATGTGCGGGCGCGGCCGAAACGCCCGTGACGCACGCGATACGGGACGGCCCGGGACCTTTACGCCGGTGGGTGTTCCCTGGGAGGCAAGCGACCGCTTAGTATGCGAACCGACCCCGGTCAGACGAAGCAGTCCCCCGTGGAGGCACCGCATGCAGGCATGGCACGTGCACGAGAACGGCGAGCCGAGCGAGGTGATGCGGCTCGAGGACGCGCAACCGCCCACGCCCGGCGACGGCCAGGTCCTGCTGAAGGTGCGCGCCGCGAACGTCAACTTCCCCGACGCCCTGCTGTGCCGCGGCCAGTACCAGATCAGGCCGCCACTGCCGTTCACCCCGGGCGTGGAGATCTGCGGCGAGACCGAGGACGGCCGCCGGGTGATCGCCAACCCGGTGCTGCCCCACGGCGGCTTCGCCGAGTACACCGTCGCGGACGCAGCCGCCCTGCTCCCCGCGCCGGACGCCCTCGACGACGCGGAGGCCGCCGCCCTGCACATCGGCTACCAGACCGGCTGGTTCGGCCTGCACCGCAGAGCCGGTCTGCGTGCCGGCGAGACCCTGCTCGTCCACGCTGCCGCAGGAGGGGTCGGCAGCGCTGCCGTGCAGCTCGGAAAGGCCGCCGGAGCCACCGTCATCGGTGTCGTCGGCGGCTCCGCCAAGGCTGCCGTCGCCCGCGGGCTGGGCTGCGACGTCGTCGTCGACCGGCGCGCCGACGACGTCGTCGCAGCAGTGAAGGAGGCCACCGGCGGCCGGGGCGCCGACGTGATCTACGACCCGGTCGGCGGCGAGGCCTACACCCAGTCCACCAAGGTCGTGGCCTTCGAGGGGCGGATCGTCGTCGTCGGCTTCGCCGGCGGCACGATCCCCAGCCCCGGCCTGAACCACGCCCTGGTGAAGAACTACTCGATCCTCGGCCTGCACTGGGGCCTGTACAACACCAAGAACCCCAAGCTCGTCCAGCACTGCCACGAGCAGCTCACCGGGCTGGCCGCGCAGGGCGCGATCAAGCCGCTGGTGAGCGAGCGCGTCCCGCTCGTCGGCGCGGCCGCCGCCGTGCAGAAGGTGGCGGACGGCCTGACCACCGGCCGCGTCGCGGTCGTCCTGGAGGAGTCAGCATGACCGACGTCGACGAACTGCGCCGCCGCACCCGCGCGTTGCTCGCCGCCCACCCGCCGGCCTCCACCGACCGCCTGGACTTCCTCCGGGCCCGCTTCGACGCCGGGCTGGCCTGGGTGCACTACCCGGAAGGCCTCGGTGGGCTCGGCGCGCCCCGCTCCCTCCAAGCCGTCGTGGACGCCGAGCTGGAGGCGGCCGGGGCGCCCGACAACGACCCGCGGCGCATCGGCATCGGCCTCGGCATGGCCGCGCCGACGATCCTCCAGTACGGCACCGAGGAGCAGAAGCGCCGCTACCTCCGGCCGCTGTGGACGGGCGAGGAGGTCTGGTGCCAGCTGTTCAGCGAGCCGGGGGCCGGATCCGACCTGGCCGCGCTCGGCACCCGCGCGGTACGCGAGGGCGACGACTGGGTGGTCAACGGGCAGAAGGTCTGGACGTCCAGCGCCCACGTGGCGCGCTGGGCCATCCTCATCGCGCGCACCGACCCTGACGTGCCCAAGCACCGGGGCATCACCTACTTCGTGTGCGACATGACCGACCCGGGTGTCGAGGTGCGGCCGCTGCGGCAGATCACCGGCGAGGCTGAGTTCAACGAGGTGTTCCTCACCGGCGTCCGCGTCCCCGACACGCGGCGCCTCGGCGAGGTCGGCGATGGCTGGAAGGTCGCGCAGACCACGCTGAACAACGAGCGCGTAGCCATCGGCGGGATGCGGCTGCCCCGTGAGGGCGGCATGATCGGCCCGGTCTCCCGGACCTGGCGCGAGCGGCCCGAGCTGCGCACCCACGACCTGCACCAGCGGCTGCTGAAGCTGTGGGTGGACGCCGAGGTCTCCCGCCTCGCCGCCGAGCGGCTGCGCCAGCAACTCGTCGCCGGCCACCCCGGCCCCGAGGGCGCCGGCATGAAGCTCGCCTTCGCCCGTCTCAACCAGGAGATCAGCGGCCTGGAGGTGGAACTCCTCGGCGCGGAGGGCCTGTTGTACGACGACTGGACCATGCGGCGCCCGGAGCTGGTCGACTTCACCGGACGTGAGGCCGGCTACCGCTACCTGCGCTCCAAGGGCAACAGCATCGAGGGCGGGACCAGCGAGGTCCTGCTGAACATCGTCGCCGAGCGCGTCCTGGGCCTGCCCGCCGAGCCGCGCACCGACAAGGACGTCGCCTGGAAGGACCTGGCCCGATGAGCGCACAGCCCGACCTGCTGTACTCGGAGGAGGAAGAGGCGCTCCGCGCTGCCGTCCGCGACCTGCTCGCCGACCACTGCGACGCCCCCGGCGTCATCGCCCGCACCGAGTCGGACACCCCGCACCACCTGGCCCTGTGGAAGGCTCTCACCGACGGCATGGGTCTGGCCGGCCTGCTGGTGCCCGAGGAACTGGACGGCCAGGGCGCCTCGCACCGCGAAGCCGCCGTCGTCCTGGAGGAACTCGGCCGCGCCGTCGCCCCCGTGCCGTACCTGACGAGCGCGGTCGTCGCCACCGAGGCGCTGCTGGCCTGCGGCGCCGACGGCCTGCTGCGCGATCTGGCGTCCGGTACGACGATCGCCGCCCTCGCCGTCGGCCTGCACAGCGCACCGGGCGCCCCGTACGCCACCGTCCGGCACGACAGCGGCCTGCTGCGCGGCGAACTGACCGGCGTCGCCGACGCGGCCGTCGCGGACGTGCTGCTGGTCCCGGCCGACGACGGCGGCCTGTACGCCGTCGACGCCGCCGCCGTGACCGTCACGGGGCAGACGTCCCTGGACCTGACCCGGCCGCTCGCCACCGTCACCCTCGACGGAGCCGAGGGCCGGCGGCTGGGCGACGCCGGACCCGCCGTCCGCCGGGGCCTGCGCGCCGGGGCCGGGCTGCTCCCCTCGGAGCAGCTGGGTCTCGCCGACTGGACGCTGGCGGAGACCGTCCGCTACCTGAGGGAACGCAAGCAGTTCAACCGGCCCGTCGGCGGCTTCCAGGCGCTCAAGCACCGCCTCGCCCAGCTGTGGCTGGAGGTCGTCAACCTCCGCGCCGCCGCCCGCAACGCCGCCGACGCCCTCTCCAGCGGCCAGGACGCCGAGGTGGCCGTGGCCGTCGCCCAGGCCTTCGCCGCGCCGGTGGCCGTCCACGCCGCCGAGGAGGCCGTGCAACTGCACGGCGGCATCGGCATGACGTGGGAACATCCGGCGCACCTCTACCTGAAGAGGGCGAAGGCCGACTCGATCGCCTACGGCACGGCCGGCGCCCACCGGGCGGCGCTGGCCGCACTGGTGGATCTCCAGGCTCCCTGACGCCCACCGAGCCGGCGTCCGGAAGGGCCCGCGCACTGCGACGCAGAAGCCCGCCCCATCCGGGGCGGGCTTCCCCCCGGACGCTGCGGCGCCCGGTCAACTCCACGTAGGCGTCTGCCCCTTGGAGCTTGCGGAACCCCATACTCGCAGGGTTCCCGCACGGCACTCCCAGGGAGGCAGAGCATGGCCCTCACCACCCGTCGCAGAGCCCTCACCACCCTCGGCGCGGCCCCCGCGCGCCCGGGCCGGCACGGCCGCCCTGCCCGCTGCCGACGCCCTGACCGGCCAACGACAGCACGGCCGGTCCCGTTGTGGCAGGCCCACGCCCACCACGACTATGAACATCCGCGTCCTCTGCTCTGCGCCCTCGCCCACCGCTTCGGCAGCGTCGAGGCCGACGTCCACCTCGTGGGCGACGGCTCCTCGTCGCCCACGACCCCAGGGACCTCGACCCGTCCCGCACCCTCGAGTCCCTCTACCTCGCTCCGCTCGCCGACCGCGTCCGCGCCAACCGAGGGCGCGTGTACGGGGGATACCGCGGATCGCTGCACCTCCTCGTCGACCTCAAGACCGAGGCACCTCCACCTACCTCGCGCTCGACCGCCTTCTGCGGCGCCACCGGCACCTGTTCACGACGTACGCGCACGGCCGCGTCCACCGCGGCCCCGTCACCGTCGTGGTCTCCGGCGACCGCGCAGCCCGCGCCCCGATGGAGGCCCAGACCGTCCGCCGTGCCTTCTACGACGGTCGGCTCGCCGACCTCGGCAGCCGGACACCGGCCTCCCTCATCCCCCTGATCAGCGACAACTGGACGCCCCACTTCGCTTGGCGGGGCACCGGCCCCTTCCCGGACGCCGGACGCGAGAAGCTGCGCGGCAACGTCCGGTCCGCGCACCGGCGGGGACAGCACGTCCGGTTCTGGGCGACCCCGGACCTGCCCGTGCCCGCCCGTGACGCGCTCTGGGGCGAACTCCTCGCCGCGGACGTCGACCACCTCAACACCGACGACCTCGCCGGACTCGAGGCGTTCCCCGACGTCCGGCGAGCCGGGTGGCCGCCCCTCCCGCGGGACACCACACGTTCGGCGGACAGGTCATCCGCCCGGGCGAACCCTCCGCTACGCCACACTTGCGGCCGAACGCCGTGAACCGGACAAGGCGGCGTGGCGGAGGAGTCGACGATGGCCATTTCCATCTCAGTGGTGCTGCTGCTCTTCATCCTGGCGGTGATCTTCCTGCGCAACGGCGGCCTGAAGGTCTCGCACGCACTGGTCTGCCTGCTGCTCGGCTTCTACCTGGCCAGCACGAGCATCGCGCCCACCATCCAGAGCGGCATCGTGGCCACGGCGGACATCGTCAGCAGTCTGCGGCCCTGAGGTCACGGTGCCGAGAACACACCGATGCCGTTCGGGACGGCGCGCTCGGCACCGCCGCTGGGATGGTTGCGCACGGAGACGGCACGCGCGCCGGCCTTGCGGGCGACCAGCGTCGACGAGCCGCCGCCGTCCAGGCTGAAGGCGTCGACCGAGCCCAGCTCGCGCATGGTGGCGGCCACTTCGGCGATCGTCAGGCCGCCGCGGTAGGCGGCGGCGCCGTCCAGAGCCAGCAGCACCACGCGCCGGCCTTCGTCGGCGATCCCCGCGGCCGTGCGGACCGCCGACGCCGTGTCGTCCAGACCCGGCAGCGGACTGCCGCCCCTGAGGACCGGGTACCCGCCGAGGGCGAGGCGGTAGGCGACGCCGCTCGTCGCCGCGACCAGACGGTGCTCGACCTCGACCGCCTCACCGGTGGCGAACTTCCGCAGCTGCTGGGCGCCCGCCTCCCGGCCGACCAGCACGGTCGTGCCCGCGGCGATGGGGCCGCTGCCGGGCGTGTCGGCGGCCGAGACGACCTTGCCGTCGCGGACCGTCACCTCGTAGGTGTCCGTGCTGCACGGCGCTCCCCGGTCCGTGTCCGTGCCGCAGGTGGCGCGCACCCGCGAGGCACTGCCCCACGCGGAGGTGAACGCGCCGACCGAACCCACCGGCAGGGCGTACTGGTTGAACCCCCCGAGCGGCAGTTCGGCCTCGGCGGTGCGGACGGAACCGTCGAGAGCCAGCCGGTCCAGGCGTGCCCGTCCGTCGGTGCCGACGCCGAACACCTCCTCGGTGGTCGTGCCCGGCGGCAGCGCCGGACCGAAGCGCTGGCCGTCCGGCACGGCCGCCTTCAGGGCCTGCCCGGCGGCGATCGCCGGGCCGACGCTCGCACCGGTCGCCTCCACCCCCGGATGCTGCGTCTCGGTGATGTTGAAGAAGTCGCCGTTGACCCCGGCGACCGCGCCCTGGGCGTCGGCCATCCGGGAGACCTGCGCGCGCGAGGCCACCGCCCCCGGGTGGAGGAGCTCCACCCGCACCCGGGGGTTGCCCAGGTCGACCCTCAGGACATGCGCGTGCGCCACCCCTTGGACCGCCTGGATGTCGAACTCCTCGTACGTGACGCCCGGCGCGACCCGCACGCGCTTGTGGGACGCCGTGGCAGGAGCCGCCTCCGCCAGGGACGCCCCGGCGAGCGCGCCGAAGGCCGTGAGGAACGCCAGTACCGCTCTGCCCGCTCTGTGCCGTCTGCCGCGACCCGCCACCGTGCCCCCTGATGCCTCGTCAACCGTCGGACCGTCAGAGGCAGTGCAGCAGACGAGGAGAGCCGGCGGGATGGCTCAGCGACGACCACGCGGGAACGGCTGGAAAACCCACCCCTCCGGGTGCTTCAGCCGTCACCCTTTCCGGTGCCGTACGGCGTGAAGTGCGCGGGCACGTGGTCGATCGACAGGTCGGGCCGCCACGCGGTGAGGGCCTGGGCGCTGCACACGAACAACTGCTCCGGCAGCCTGTCCAGGACGAACCAGCGCCAGCGGCCCACACTCTCCCCGGGCTGGTCCGACGGCTCACCCCGCCAGGCGGTGACCCGGGCCGCCACCGTCATCCGGACGACACCGCCCGCATCGTCCAGGAGCGTCCCGAGCAGCCGGACGTCCTCCGGCCGGGCCCGGAGCCCCGTCTCCTCGGCCAGTTCGCGCACGACCGTCTCCTGCAGCGACTCCCCGGGCTCCACCGTCCCGCCGGGCAGCTCCCACGTGCCGCGCCGGTGCCGGCCCAGCAGCAGTCCGCGCGGCCCGTGAACGATGGCGCCCGCGCCGAGCGCCGCATGGGCCGCCGACGGCTTGCCGACCCGCGGACGGGAGGTGACCCGGACGGGCCGGGTCACCCGGAAGAGCCGGTAGGACGCGTGGTTGCCGTCCTGCGGCGCGTCGAGCACGTCGACCTGCTCCACGCGCAGCCCGTACTCGGTGAGCAGGGCCGTCCACAGCGGGGTGGTGAGCACCCACATGTGGACGGTGACGTCGCAGCCGTCCGCCAGCCGCAGGATCTCGGGCCGGGCGCGACCCGCTCCGAGGGCCCCTCCCCCCGCGCGTTGGTGTGCAGCACGGCGAACAGCAGCCTGCCGCCGGGGGCGAGCGCCCCGGCCAGGGCGGGCAGCAACCGGTGCGGGTCGATGTACGGCACGGCGTTGACAAAGTAGACGACGTCGTACGGCTCGGACCGGTGCAGGTGCTCGACCGCGTCGGCCAGGACCAGCCGCAGCCCGGGGAGGTCGCCGTGACGGGCACGCGCCCGCTCCAGCTGCTCCGGCGAGGCGTCGACGGCGTCCATCACCGCCCCGTGTGCCCGCACCAGGTACGCCGCATGGCGCGCCGGACCGCAGCCGAGGTCCAGCACCCGCCGGCCCGCCGGCTCCCCCAGCGCCTCGATCCCGGGCCCCGCCCCCCTCGAACGCCCAGTCGATGCGCGCTGCTTCGGGCAGCGGTGTGCCGCGCCGGAGATGGTGTGCGCCGTACGTACGCCAGGCCTCGGCGTCGACGGCCTCGGGTTCCCGGGTCGTCAACGCTCAGCCGCCCGCCGCCGCGTCGCGCGGAAGCACCGTGACGCGGTGGAAGTTGCACCCGGCCGCCTCCGCGCCCTGCCGTGACGCGTGGCCCGCGGGCCGTGCCTGGTGGGACTTCAGGGCGATGCTCACCAGGCTCAGCAGCAGGTCTATGTCCGCCTCGCAGTCGAGGTGGACCGTCACCCAGCCGGATCCGGGGACCAGGCGGAGGGCGCTCGAACCGGCGAGGTCGTAGTGGAAGCGCTGGATGGCCCGGCTGGTGAGGTGGAGGTCGACGTCGCGTGAGGAGTGGAAGTGGACGATCTCGTCGCGGACGGAACGAAGCGCCCGTCCGGTACCGCAACTGGCCGGGCCCGCATTCAGATCGGGCCAGGCCTGCAGGCGCTCCATGGCGCGCTGGGCCAGACTCATGCTCCCATCGTCGCCTGCTTACCGGTCCGCAACCAGAGGTTGAGCGATTCGTAACCGGTACGTGAGGTGTGAAGGTGCTCATGAGATCCCATTTCAGGCGTGGTTGTGGACGGGTCCGAGAGAGCGCCGCGTGCCACGCGATGTCGGATGCGCGCACACCGGAACCGGGATTGCGACGAGCGTCGGCGTCGGGCACGAAGTCCGGGGGACCGGCCCGGAACCGCCTGATCAACGTACGACGCCTGCCGGTCGGTGCGAAGGAGGTGCCCGGTTTCCGTGGACGGCCCCGTAGATGTGGACAACTCGCTCACCCGGACGGGTGAGCGACGGTTTCCTGCGGTGCTCCGTCCGTCGGCGGCGCGCCTTCGTCAGGTCCGTTCTGCGACGGCCGCCGGGTCGTCCAGCACCGCGCGCACCACCGAGTGCGCGGCCCCCAGCAGCGGCCCCTGCGGCCCCAGCCGGGACACGGTCACGGGGCAGGCCGGACCCGCCGTACGCCGCGCCAACTCGTCCTGGAGGGAGGGCAGCAGCCAGGGTGCGAGAGCGGACAGTTCCCCGCCCAGCACCACGCTTTCCGGGTCGAGGAGGTTGACCGCGCCGGTCAGGGCGACGCCGAGTGCGGCGCCCGCCTCGCGCAGGGCGCGGCGGACGTCCTCGTCGCCCTCCGCGGCGCGTCCCGCGAGGAGCCCGACGCGGTCCTCGTCCGGCTCCAGGCCTGCCGCACGCAGCACGGCCTCCTCACCGGCGTACTGCTCCAGGCAGCCCCGCCCGCCGCAGGCGCACTCCGGCCCGTCGGCGCTGACCGGCACGTGCCCCAGCTCGCCCGCGAAGCCCCGCGTCCCGCGCAGCAGCCCACCGTCCACCACGACCGCCCCACCGATGCCGATCTCCGCCGACACGTGCAGGAAGTCGCGCGGGGTGCCGTCACCGAGCCAGAGCTCGGCGAGAGCCCCGAAGTTGGCCTCGTTGTCCACGGTCAGCGCAAGGTCCGGCGGCAGCAGCGCGCCGAGGTCCGTGTCGTGCCAGTCGAGGTTCGGCGCGCGGACGACGGTGCGGGCGTCGCGCGCCACCAGCCCCGGTACGGCCAGGGCCAGACCGGCGGGCCACAGGCCCTCGCCCTGCGCCTCGGCGACGACCTGACGGATCAGCTCGGTCAGCTCGGCCATGACGGGCCCGGGGGAGCGGCCGCGGTTCGCGCCCTGCCGCACCGCCCGCGCCCGGGTCGTGCCGCGCAGGTCGACCGCGCAGACCGCGAGGTGGTCGACTCCGACCTCCGCGCCGATCCCGGCCGGGCCGTGCCCGCTCACCGCGAGCGCGGAGCCCGGGCGGCCCACCCGGCCGGGCCGCTCCGGCCCCAGCTCCTCCAGCAGTCCGGCGCGGATCAGCTCGTCGACGAGCGTCGACACCGCCGCCCGGGTCAGGCCGATCCGTGAGGCGACGGCGGCCCGCGACAGCGGCCCCTCGGTGCGGACCGTGTGCAGGACGCGGGCGAGATTGCGGCGGCGCATGCCCTGCTGGGTGTCGGGCAGCGCGCGTCCCGGCCCGGCGGGACGGGCCTCGTGCAGCGGTGCGGTCATGCCAGACGCCAGTCCTCAGTCGGTGTTCGCGGGCCGCTCCAGCAGCGGAGCCGCGTCGGAGAGTACCCCGGCGATCCTGGCCAGCGTCTCCTCGTCCCGCTCCACCGCGTCGAGCACCGCCCCTGCGGCCGTGCCCCAGCGGCGTGCGACCGCCGCCGGATCCTCCCCGGTCAGCAGCCCGGCCGCCTGCGCGGCTGCGCCCAGCGCGACCAGCTCCCTGGCCTCGGGCACCTGCACCGGGCGCCCCGACAGCCGCCGCACGGTCTCCTGCCAGGCCCTGCCCCGGGCGCCGCCGCCGATCAGCAGCAGGGGAGCGGAGCGGTCGGCGTCCTCGTCCAGGACCAGGTCCAGCGCGCCGAGCAGGGAGTGCACGGCACCGTCGTAGGCGGCCTGGAGGAGCTGTCCGGCGGTGGTGTCGTGGCGCAGGCCGTGCAGCAGGCCGGAGGCGTGGGGCAGGTTCGGGGTGCGCTCGCCGTCCAGGTAGGGCAGCAGCGTGACCGCCGTGCCCTGCTCGACCGCCTCGCGGTCCAGGCCGAGCAGCGTCGCGACCCGGTCGACGGCGAGCGTGCAGTTCAGGGTGCACGCGAGGGGCAGCCAGTCGCCGCGGGCGTCGGCGAAACCGGCCACCGTGCCGCTCGGATCGGCGGGCCGGCTCCGCGAGACCGCGTACACCGTGCCCGAGGTGCCGAGGCTCATCACCGGCGCGCCCGGACGCACCCCGAGCCCCAGCGCCGCGGCGGCGTTGTCCCCGGTGCCCGGCGCCACCAGGGTGCCCTTGGAGAACGGCAGGTCGTGGCTGTCGCGCACCGTGCCCGCCACCTCGCCGGGCCGCACCACCCGCGGCAGCAGGGCGGGGTCGAGCCCGACGTTCGCCAGGATCTCCTCGTCGTAGGCCTCGGTGCCTGACGCCCACCAGCCGGTGCCGGAGACGTCGCCGCGGTCGGTGGCGCCCTGCCCGGTGAGCCGCTCGGTCAGGTAGTCGTGGGGGAGGCGCACCGCCTTCGTGGCGCGAACGGCGTCCGGCTCGTGCTCGGCCAGCCAGGCCCACTTGGTGACGGTGAAGGAGGCGGTGGGGACGCTTCCGGTGCGCTCGGCCCAGAAGGTCGCGCCGCCCAGGTCCTCCGTCAGACGGCGCGCCTGCGGGGCCGAGCGCACGTCGTTCCACAGCAGGGCCGGGCGCACCGGCTCGCCCCGGCCGTCCAGCGTCACCAGGCCGTGCTGCTGACCGCCGACCGAGACCGCGGCGGCCTCGTGCGCCGCGTCCCCGCACTGGTGCAGGGCCTCGCACAGCGCGTCCCACCACCGGCGCGGATCGCTCTCGCGCCCGGCCCCCGAGGAGACCGTGTGCGGCGCCTGGCCGCTCGCGACCACCCGGCCGGTGGACGCGTCGACCACCAGCGCCTTGGTCGACTGGGTGGACGAGTCCACGCCGACGACGAGCGGACCCTCGACTGCTGACATCGGGCTTCTCCCTACTGCGCGCGGCTGGTGTCTCCGTTCGGAGGCACCTGGTCTCTTCCCGGAGAGGTGCCCGCATACTAATTTGTAAATCGGCATGACGAAATACCCCCAGCGAGCAAGGAGCCGCGGCATGAGCTACCAGCCCACCCCCGACGACAGGTTCACCTTCGGACTGTGGACCGTCGGCTGGCAGGGACGGGATCCCTTCGGCGACGCCACGCGGCGTGCCCTGGACCCGGTCGAGACGGTGCAGCGGCTGGCCGAGCTCGGCGCCCACGGCGTCACCTTCCACGACGACGACCTGATCCCGTTCGGCTCGAGCGAAACCGAGCGCGAGGCCCACATCAAGCGCTTCCGGCAGGCGCTGGACGCCACGGGCATGAAGGTTCCGATGGCCACCACCAACCTCTTCACCCACCCCGTCTTCAAGGACGGCGCGTTCACCGCCAACGACCGCGACGTGCGCCGCTACGCGCTGCGCAAGACCATCCGCAACATCGACCTCGCCGCCGGGCTCGGCGCCGAGGTCTACGTGGCCTGGGGAGGCCGCGAGGGTGCCGAGTCCGGCGCCGCCAAGGACGTCCGCGCCGCCCTGGACCGGATGAAGGAGGCCTTCGACCTGCTCGGCGAGTACGTCACCTCCCAGGGCCACGACCTGCGCTTCGCGATCGAGCCCAAGCCGAACGAGCCGCGCGGCGACATCCTGCTGCCGACCGTCGGCCACGCCCTGGCGTTCATCGAGCGCCTGGAGCGCCCGGACCTGTACGGCGTGAACCCGGAGGTCGGCCACGAGCAGATGGCCGGGCTGAACTTCCCGCACGGCATCGCGCAGGCGCTGTGGGCCGGCAAGCTGTTCCACATCGACCTCAACGGCCAGTCCGGCATCAAGTACGACCAGGACCTGCGCTTCGGCGCCGGTGACCTGCGGGCCGCGTTCTGGCTGGTCGACCTGCTGGAGTCGGCCGGCTACACCGGCCCGAGGCACTTCGACTTCAAGCCGCCGCGCACCGAGGACCTCGACGGCGTGTGGGCCTCGGCGGCGGGCTGCATGCGCAACTACCTGATCCTCAAGCAGCGCGCCGCCGCCTTCCGCGCCGACCCGGAGGTCCAGGAGGCCCTGCGCGCCTCCCGCCTCGACGAACTGGCCCACCCCACCGCCGCGGACGGCCTGCAGTCGCTGCTCGCCGACCAGACCGCCTTGGAGTCGTTCGACGTCGAGGCGGCCGCGGCCCGTGGCATGGCCTTCGAGCGCCTCGACCAGCTGGCGATGGACCATCTGCTGGGAGCGCGCAACTGACGCCTTGTGGCCGGGGGTGCTGGTCGGTGGGTCTGGGGTGCGGGCCGGTGGGCCGGGGGTGCTGGTCGGTGGGTCTGGGGTGCGGGCGGGTGAGCGGGGTGTGTGGTGGTGCCGGCCGGTGGGTGTCACCCCCCGGTGGGGGCCACCCGCGTGGCGTGCTCGCCCAGCGGCACGGTCGGCTCCCCGCAGGTGGGGCACGTCGGCCGGTCATGGTGACCGGCCGACGTGCCTGACCTGCGGCGCGGCGTACGACGCACGCCGTCGGTCCGCGTCGGCTCCCGTGCGCCCCTCCCGCTCGGAGCCGTGCGCGGCGAGCCCGCCCGCCATGGCCCTGCCCGCCCGCCCGTACCGCCTCAGCCGCCCGGCCCGGGCCGGCACCGCACCCGCGGTTCCCGCTGCTCGTCGTGCTCCTGGCCGCCCGGCGACGTCAGGTCGCTCCTTGCGCTCCTGCCGCCGCTGGGTGACGGCGAGTCACTGCCCTGAGTGCGCCACGACCGCGTCGTCGGCCGCGAGGTGCGCCGACGCCAGCGCCGTGGCCGGGTCCGGGGCGGCTTGTCCCGCCGGCAGCCAGCGGCCGTCCTCCTCGCGGTACGGCCACCAGCGGCCGTCCCGGCCCAGACGCAGCTGGACCGGTGCGCCGACGACCGTCCACCGGTTGCCGTGCTCCCGCAGCCGTGGCCCCTCGTCCGCGTCCCAGGCCGCCTCCAGGGCGGCACGCGCGCGTGCGAGCGCCTCGCCCTCCACGCGCCACTCCTCGTCGAGCACCGCCAGTGCGTCCGCACCTCCGAGACGCCAGGCGCGGACGGCCGTCGCGAGCCCCTCCCGACCGTGTCCGGAACCCTCCGCGAGGCGGTCGGCCACCTGACCCTCCGGGTCGCCGGCGGCGAGCCGTACCGCGTCCTGCGATGCCGGCAACTCCTCCTCGTAGCCGCCCTGGAGCGCTTCCGCGAGCAGGCGACGGGCCTGTACGGCGGTCAGTGCTGCAAGGAACTCCAGCGCTGCCGGGTCGACTCCCTCGGCGGGTGGTGTCCCGGTGTCCAGGGAGGGCGGACGGCCCGGCTCGTCGGGGAGTTCGGGCAGGGCCGGCAGCGGGGGCAGGATGTCGCCCGCCGCGTAGGCCTCGGCCGCGTCCACGCCTTCGGACGCGCCGGAACCCGCTGCCGACGTCCCACTGCGCGCGTGGAGGTCCTCCATCAGGCCTGCTTCGCCGCGTCCCCGCATCAGCAGCAGGACGAACGGATCCTGGTCCAGCAGCCGCGCCACCTGATAGCAGAGCGCCGTCGTGTGCCCGCAGTGGTCCCAGCCTCCGCAGTCGCACCTCGGCTCCAGGTCGCCGAGGCCGGGGAGCAGGTCCACGCCCGCGGCCGCCGCGTCCTCGACCAGGTGCGGTGGCATCTCCCGGTCCAGCAGCGCCGCCATGTGTCCGGCCCGCTCGACCGTCATGTCCAGGAAGCAGTCCCACTGTTCCGGGGAGAGCCGCTCCAGCAGGACGTCGGCCCGGTGCGCCGTGCCGTCGCGGTCCTGCACGACGGCGGTCAGCCGGCCCGGGCGCACCGACACGGCGCCGACCGCTCCCGCCCGGGCGAGCCGGCGGCCCGACCTCAGCTGCGCGGTGTCCAGCGCCGTGTCCTCCAGCGCCTTCAGCCAGACCTGGCCCCACCAGGTCTGGGCGAAACCCCGTCCGCGCGCGGGCGGCAGTGCCGCGAACGTCCGCTCCGTGTCACCGTCGTGCCCGGTCATCCGAGTCATCGCAGCCCTCCGCGCAGTTCGACCAGGTCCGCCAGTTCGGCGTCCGTGAGTTCCGTGAGCGCCGCCTCGCCGGAGCCCAGCACGGCGTCCGCCAGCTCCTTCTTGCGGACCAGCAGCGCGGCGATGCGATCCTCGATGGTTCCCTCGGTGACGATCCGGTGCACCTGCACGGGCCGGGTCTGCCCGATGCGGTAGGCGCGGTCGGTCGCCTGCGCCTCGACGGCCGGGTTCCACCAGCGGTCGTAGTGCACGACGTGCTCGGCCCGGGTGAGGTTCAGCCCGGTGCCCGCTGCCTTCAGCGACAGCAGGAAGACGGGCACCTCGCCGTCCTGGAAGCGCCGCACCATGGCCTCGCGCTGGGCGACGGGCGTCCCGCCGTGCAGGAACATCGAGGGTGTGCCCCGGGCGGCCAGGTGTCTTTCGAGGATGCGGGCCATCTGGACGTACTGCGTGAAGACCAGCACGCCCGCCCGCTCGGCGAGGATCGTGCCGAGCAGCTCGTCCAGCAGCTCCAGCTTCCCGGAGCGCCCACCGATCACCGGCTGCTCCTCCTTGAGGTACTGCGCCGGGTGGTTGCAGATCTGCTTGAGCCCCGTCAGCAGCTTCACGATCAGACCCCGCCGCGCCATGCTGTCCGCACCGGAGATCTCCGCGAGCGCCTCGCGCACCACGGCCTCGTACAGCGCCGTCTGCTCCTGGGTGAGCGACACGGCGTGATCGGTCTCCGTCTTCGGGGGCAGCTCGGGCGCGATCCCCGGGTCCGACTTGCGGCGGCGCAGCAGGAACGGCCGTACGAGCCGGGCCAGCCGGTCGGCCGCGACCGGGTCCTGACCGCCCTCGACGGCTTCCGCGTACCGCCTGCGGAAGGTGCTGAGCCGGCCCAGCAGCCCCGGGGTCGCCCAGTCGAGGATCGCCCACAGCTCCGACAGGTTGTTCTCCACAGGGGTGCCGGTCAGCGCCACGCGCGCGCGTGCCCCGATGGAACGCAACTGCCGCGCGGTCGAGGAGAACGGGTTCTTCACGTGCTGTGCCTCGTCCGTCACGAGCATGCCCCACGGCACCTCGGCGAGCCGGGCGGCGTCCAGCCGCATCGTGCCGTAGGTGGTCAGCACGAACTCCCCGTCGGCCAGGCCGTCCAGGGTGCGCCGTGCGCCGTGGAAGCGCCGCACGGGGGTACCGGGCGCGAACCGCTCGATCTCCCGCTGCCAGTTGCCCATCAGGGACGTCGGACAGACCACCAGGGTGGGACCGGCGGACTCCGGGACGGTCTGCCGGTGCAGGTGCAACGCGATCAGGGTGATCGTCTTCCCGAGTCCCATGTCGTCGGCCAGACAGCAGCCCAGCCCCAGTGACGTCATGCTCACGAGCCAGTTCAGGCCCCGCCGCTGGTAGTCGCGCAGGGTGGCCGTGAGGGCCGCCGGCTGCTCCACGGGCTGCTGCGCCTCGGGGTCCGCGAGGCGTTCCCGCAGTGTCGCCAGCCACCCGGTGGGGCGTACCTCCACCCGCCGGCCGTCCAGCTCCGTCCAGCCCGTGAGGGCCGCGCCCAGGGCGTCCACCGGCGTGACCTTGTGATCCTGCCGGGAGCGGGCGCGGCTCAGTTCCTGAGGATCGACCAGGACCCACTGGTCGCGCAGGCGCACCACGGGGCGCTTGGCCTCGGCCAGCCGGTCCAGTTCGGCACGGGTGAGCCGCTGGTCGCCCAGCGCGAACGACCAGGTGAAGGAGAGCAACGCGTCGGCGGACAGGAACGACGGCACGGCGCCGGAGAACCGGTCGCGGTCCGGCTCCCCGCCGGCACGGCCCACCTCCGCGCGGGTGGTGAGCCCACGGATCAGGCCCTTCGGCCAGTGCACGTCGACCCCGGCCGCCGCCAGGGCGCGGGCGCCCGTGCCGAGGAGCTCGGTGACCTCGTCGTCGGCGAGGTCGACCACGTCCGGCACGGTCGCCGAAAGCAGCGGCGTGAGCGGGGCCCAGGCCCGCGCCGCACGGCGCAGGGCGAGCAGGGCGTCCATCCGGGCGCGGGCGCCGAAGGCGTCGTCCCGTGCGCCGGCCCAGATGTCGGCGGCGTCCGCGACGAGCGCCGGGTCGCTCACGCTGTGCACCTGCAGCACGGCCCGGAACGTCACGCGGGCTGCGTCGGTCGTCGCGTCGGCTGGGCGGTTCGTTGCGGCGGCGTCGACTGTCGCGTCGGCTGGTTGGTACGTTGCTGCGGCGTCGGTCGTCGCGTCCGCTGCGCGGTGCACTGCCGGGGCCGCCACCGCGTCCGGCCAACCGCTCACCGCGCCTTCGCCGGTCGTTGCGTCCGAAAGGCCGGTCGCTGGGGCCGAAAGCCCGTCCACCGCGTCCGCCCAGTGGCTTGCCGCGTCTTCGCCGGTCGCCGTGTCCGACAGGTCCTCTGCCGTGTCCGACAGGCCGTCCGCCTCGATTCGCAGCGACAGCCGCACGCCCGCGTCGTGGCCCGCCGCGATGTCGGCCGCCCAGGCGCGATGCCCGGGCAGGTGCACCGGCTCGGGCGCTGCGTAGGCCCGGCCACCCGTCACCAGGGGCGCGGCGGGGGAGCGGGGCAGGGTGTCGGCGACGGCGTCGAGGAAGGCCCGCAGGAGCTGCTCCGGGTCGGGCAGCCGCAACGGCTCCCCGTTTGGCAGCGGCACGGCGTGCGCCTCGGGCGGCATCGCGGCGGCCAGGCAGCGTACGGCCTCGATGTCCTGGGCGCGCAGCGGGCCCGTGCGCCAGGCGTCGTGGTCCTCCGCAGACAGCCCGGGCAGCAGCAGGCCGCGTGCCACGAACTGCAGGGCGTGCAGGGCCGCCGCGCCCCAGAACACGGTGGTCCGGTGGCCCTGGTTCAGGGCACGCGCGCGCGTGAGGACGGGTAGGGCCGCACGCACCGGCAGCAGCACGGCCGGCACACTCTGCGCCTGCACCCCGTCGATGCCGGGCACGGCGACCGTCAGTTCGGCGACGGACGCCGGGGCCGGGGGAGCGGTGCCGTCGGGCCGCCAGAAGGCGACAGTGCCGGTGCGGGCCGGATCTCCGGGCAGGAAAACGGAGGGGCATTCGTTCAGTTCGGAAAGATCGCAGCGAAGGGAGGGAGGGGAGGGAAGGGAGGAGGACGCCGGGGGAGTCGGGCGCTCGGCTATGACTGGCTCCTCAAATTTGACTAGCTGCTTGGGAGGGGCCGAGGTTACAGCACGTTCGATGCACGCGGGTGCGGGGAAGCCGTGATGTGGGTCACCATGGAGGCGCGGTGGTGTTCTGTCGCTGCGGCGCACCGGCGTACTCGGGGTCGCCTGGGGGCCGCGTCTCAGGGATGTCTCAGGGATTCCTCCGGGCCGGGTCCGGAACCGCCGCGAACCCGGGCCCGTTCTCAGAGCAGAGAGCGGCCACGGCCGCGAAGGAGGCGACAGTCATGTCGAACAACGCCAAGATCGCCGCAGGCGGTGTGGCGGTCGGGCTCATCCTGCTGATCTGGCTGCCCTGGTGGGCCGCGCTTCTGATCATCCTGGGAGTCCCTGCCGCCGCGTACCTCACCCTGGACCCCGCACAGCGGCGCAGGCTCCGCCGCGTCACCCGCAAGGAGATCGGGCGCTGACCGGCCGGAGGTAACGGCTCGTCCGCGGGGATCAGCTCGGCCGTACGGCCATCTTGTCGAGCGCTTCGAGGAGACCCGGCAGCTCGGGACCCCGGCCCACCGGCAGGACCTCGCCGGGCTCCTCGTCGAGCAGCACGAAGGCGATGTCGTCGGTCCTGGCGACGAGCGACCAGCCGGGACCGTCGGCCCGCAGGGTCCGCGCGTCGCCCGCGGCGAAGGAGGAGCGGACGCGGCCCAGCGGCGGCGGCGAGTCGATGTAGCCGCGGGCCTCCGCGAGCACGCGCCGGATGCCGCTGTGGCCCGGACGGCTGTCCTCCCCGCCCTCGGGGGCTCCGGTCACCGGGTCCCCGTCACCAGGTGTCCCCGTGGCCGTCGCCGAGATCCCCTCTGCAGTCCCCTCCGTGGTCCCCGCCGCGGCACTCACCACGGCACCAGTGGTGGTCCCCGGCTCGGGGAAGGCGTCGTCGTCGACCTGCTCCCGCCACGTCGCCCATTGCAGCGCGATCTCGTCCGCGCCGAGCCGCCGCTGGGCCGGTCCCCACACCGTGGTGTCCGGCGGCGTCAGCGGCGGCCGGTCGTCGGCCTCCGGACCGGGGTCGTGCGGCGCGGGCACGTCGGGAGCCGCGACGGCGACCGCGAGCGGCCAGCCCGGCAGAGCCGCGACGACCGTGCTCTCGTCGGGCGACAGCTCGTACTCCATACCGCAGTCCCAGGACGCGATCGCGACGGCCACCAGGGAGACGTCGTCGATGACGACGGTCCACCGCGCGCCGTCGCCGTCCTGGCCGAGGACCAGCCCGTACCCGTCCGCCAGCGGTGCGAGGCCGAGCGCGGCGCACGCCTCCGGATAGTCGTCGCCCAGCACACTCGGGAACTTCGCCGGCGTCAGCAGTACCGCCGTGAGCACATAGAGCGCATCGTCCTCGGCGGCGACGGCGGTCTCGTCGGTCCCGGCCATCCCAGCCTCCCCATCGGTTCGTCCAACGGCGCGCACCCTAGTGCGCGCGGAAGCCGCTTGTCACGACCTCACGGGCGCACCGAGCTGCAGTTTTCCGGCGGACGGGGCGAATCGTCCCTCGGATCGCGCGCGTCTCCCTCTCCGGGAGCCCCACGTCCCGCTCCACCAGGCGGTACGCGGTTGACCGCCTGGCTCCATGCCGCGGTTCACCGCCCCTGCCCTACGTCACCACACTCCGCCCAGCCCGTGCGCCTCGGCCGCCCGGCCTTACGGCTCGCGCCGCCCGGCTCCTGCCGTCACTCCGCCGGAAGCCCCAGGAGCGCGCGGGCCACGGTCCCCGGTGACTCACCGCGCTCGCGGGCGAGGGCGGCTACGGCCCGGCCCGCCAGTTGGTTCACCCCGAAGGACAGCGCCTCCGGCGAGACCCAACCGGCCGCCTCGTCGGCCCTCTCCTGGTCGTCCTCAGCGGACGCCGTGACATAGACGGCCGCGGCCTCGAAGAGATCGTGCGGGCGTGCACCACCGTCGGCCTTCGGTTCGGTGCGCAGGGGCGTGCGCGACCCTGCCCCCTGTCTTGCGGACTCTGTTCCACATCGCTGACCACCTTCCCCCAGCGCGTCGTGTCGCCGCTCACCGATCGTCTCTCCCTCACCAGCGTAGAGTTGGAGCTCTCGCGTCAGAAGGGGGGACGACGCGGTGAAGCGCTACGAGCGACTCCGCCGGATGCGGCGGATGGACCCGTACGAGGACGCCACGGAGATCTACCGGCTGAGCACGGCCTACGAGTTCCCCTGGGACTACGCCCGGGCCCTGGAGCTGGCCCTCTACCGCACCTACGCCGTCCCGAGCATCGGGAGGCTGCTCGCGCGGACGGCCGAGCTCACCGACCGTACGCAGAAGCGCTACGACGACACCTCGCTCCTCCTCGACGCCATCGTCGAGCACGGCTTCGGCAGCCGGCAGGGCAAGACCGCGCTGCGCCGCATCAACCAGATGCACCGCGCCTACGACATCAGCGACGACGACATGCGCTACGTCCTGTGCACCTTCGTCGTGACCCCCAAGCGGTGGATCGACGCCCACGGCTGGCGCAGGATGTCGCGCCACGAGACCGTCGCCGGCGCCGTCCACTACCGCACGCTCGGACGGCACATGGGCATCAAGGACATCCCCGAGACCTACGAGGAGTTCGAGGCCTTCCTCGACGCCTACGAGGCGGACCACTTCGCCTGGGACCAGGACGCCCGGCGCGTCTCGGACGCGACGCTCGACCTGATGGCCTCCTGGTATCCGCGCCCGCTCGCGCCCCTGCTGCGCACCGCCACCCTCTCGCTGCTCGACGACTCGCTCCTGCGCGCCTTCCGCTACACCCCGCCGAACGCCGCCACGCGCGCGTGGGTGCGGCGAGCGGTGTGGCTGCGCGGGCGTGCCGTCCGGCTGATGCCGCCCCGGACCACCCCGCACTTCGCCCGCCGGAACCGGGAGATCAAGGGCTACCCGTACGGATACCGGCTCGACGACCTCGGCACCCGGCCTGTCCCGGGAGTCCGTGGCTGCCCCGCGCGGCACACCCCGGACGCCGGAGCGGGCTGACGGGGCAGGTCAGTCCTCGCGGACGGCGAGCGCCAGGAAGCGTGCGTCCTCGTCTGCGTACGAGGTCATGCGCCACCCGGAACCGGCCAGCAGGGGGCGCAGGTTGGGCTCGGCCCGCAGGTCGTCGGGCGTGAGCGGACGTCCGTGGCGGGCCGCGAGGGCCGCCCTGCCGATGGGGTGGAACAGCGCCAGCACACCGCCGGGACGCACCACACGGGCCAGCTCCCGCAGGTTCTCGGCCGGGCTCGGCAGATGCGAGATCAGGCCCGCGCCGAACACGGCGTCCAGGGACTCGGAGCGAAGGGGCAGCGCGGAGACGTCCGTGAGCAGCAGCGTCCCGTCACGGTCCCGTCCGGCCCGTACGGCCTCCTCCAGCATGGCCGGGGTGAGGTCGGCCCCCAGCACCACCCCCGAGGGGCCGACCGCGGCCCGCAGCGGCGGCAGGGCGCGTCCGGTGCCGCACCCCGCGTCGAGCACCCGGTCGCCCGCCCGCAGCCCGATTTCGGCGACCGCCGCCGCGTAGGCGGGCCCGTCGTCGGGGAACCGGCTGTCCCAGCCGGCGGCGCGGGCTGTGAAGAACTCCTGGACACGCGTCTGGTCGTCGCTCATGTACGGCATGATTCCCCACCGGCGCGCAGGACGCCCCAGCGCACCTCCGTGGGTGTGGCGCGATCGACTCGCGGTGTGCCGCTCATCCCCTGTGGGTGTGGCCCGATCGCCTCAGGGTGAGCCGCTCACTCCCTGCGGGTCAGTGCGTGATGTCCCGCTCCGCCAGGACCCGGTCGATCCGGACGCGGACGAGCAGCTCGCCGGGGACGCCGTTCCGGGCGCCGAACTCCTCGGCCCGGTCCTCGCCCATGTACCGGGCGCCGATGCGGGTGGCCCAGTGCCGTGTCTCCTCGAGGTCCTCCGAGATGCGGGCGCGGCCCCGCAGCACCACGAACGAGTACGGCGGCCGGTCGTCGTCCACGCACAGGGCGATCCGGCCGTCACGGGCGATGTTGCGGCCCTTGACGGTGTTCTTGCCGGTGTTGAACACCACCTCGTCACCATCCAGCAGGAACCAGATCGGGGCCACGTGCGGGCTGCCGTCGGCCCGGACGGTGGAGAGCTTCGCGGTACGGGTGCCGTGGGAGACGAACTCCCGCCACTGCGCGTCGGTCATCTTCTCTGCCATGGCTCCCATCCTCCTTGCCCCCGCAGCGGTCCTGGGGAAGGCTGGCGTGGAGATTCTCTCTCCAGGAGGAGAGTCACACGGGGAAAAAGCGGGGAGAACGGAACATGGCCCACAACCGGGGACTCGACTGGCTGCTGGATGACCTGACCGAGCGCGTCCGTCACGTGCGTCACGCACTGGTCCTGTCCAACGACGGCCTGGTGACCGGGGCGAGCACGGGGTTACGCCGCGAGGACGCGGAGCACCTCGCGGCCGTGTCGTCCGGCCTGCACAGCCTCGCCAAGGGATCGGGGCGGCACTTCGGGGCGGGCAGCCCACGCCAGACCATGATCGAGTTCGACGACGCGGTGCTCTTCGTCACCGCGGCCGGCACGGGCAGCTGTCTGTGCGTCCTCAGCGGCGCCGAGGCCGACATCGGCCAGATCGCGTACGAGATGACCCTCCTGGTCAACCGGGTGGGCGAGCACCTCGACGTGGACGCGCGCCGGCCCGAGCACAAGCCGAACACAGAGCTCTGAGCAGCGCGTTCTCCCTCCCCCGCGGAGTTATCCACAGGCTCGCCGCGAGGTGCGCGCAAGCGGCTACGGTTTTTCCACGGCGACCGCACACGGCGTGAGCCGCTGACTCCACGGGGGAGACCGACCATGTCACGCACCATCGCGCAACCCGACGGCCCCAGCTGCGCCCCGAGCCGGGCCGCCCGCGAACTCGACCTGAAACGCGGCGAGTTCGACCTCGCGGTGAATCTGGGTCTCATCCGGACCGTCCCCGGCGAAGGAGCGGGAGGCCGACGCGTCAGCCGCGCCGAGATCGACCGGCTGCGCGCCGAGGACACCTTCCCCGACGGTCTGCGCGAACGCGTCCGGACCGTCGGCACCAAAGAAGGCGCCGAACTCATGGATGTGCCGGCCTCGAGGTTCACGAACCTGGCCCGCTTCGGCCTCCTCGTGCCCGTGCGCTTCTACCTGAACCGCTACCGGACCGTCGTCTGGCTGTATCCGGCCTACGAGCTCCGGCAGTTCGCGGCGGAGGAGAGCAACGCCCGGCTGCTGACAGGCCGTACACCGGAGGAGGTCAGGGAAGGGCTGAAGGCCGGTCTGGACCGAAGGCCCCGCAACTGGCGCGGACGCCAGACCGGCTTCCTGCGGCGGCAGGCGGGAGACGACCTCTGGGCCCAGGCCGCGGCCATCGCCTGCCTTCTCGACCCCGCCGACGTGACCGACGTCGTCGAAGACCCCTCCGAACGCGCCCACCTGCTTCGCTGCCGGCCCCGGCTCCCCGTCCACGGCGCCCCCGGCTCACCTGCCGCCGAGCTGGCCGGGCAGCTCATGACGGCGAGCGAGCCGGACGAGGTGGCCTGGCTCCGCGCGGACCTGGCCCACACGACGGAGCTGGCGCGCGGGAACCGCCGCCCGGCACCCCGCCCGGGACCGGCCCCCGCACCGCAGCCGACACAAGTGGGCCTGACAACATCACCGAGCCTGTGGGCTCTGTCGACCCCGGCACCCGCGCCGCCGTCCCTTCCCCCGGCCCCCGCCGCCCACCCGCCCTCCCCCTCGGCGCCGGTCCGGACAGGCCTCCTCGGTCTGCTGCGCCGCAGAGGGCGGCGGCCCGACCGATGACCCCGTCGGCCGGCGTGGTGGGCGGTGACGGATGGCCCCGTGTCGAGAGCCGTCCGGCCGGCGTCGTCTGCCCCGCGCTCCGGAACACGCCTCCGGATGCGTCCGGATCCGCCTTCCGAGGAGACTGGCCTCAGGAGGCCGTCATGTTCCGTTCCACCAAGGCGTTCAGTGGTTTCTCGGTCGACGACATCGACGCGGCCAGGACGTTCTACGGGGACACCCTCGGGCTCAGGGTGTCGGAGGAGCACGGCATGCTCTTCCTGCCCATCACCGGTGACCGAGACATCCTGGTCTGCCCCAAGAAGGATCACACCCCGGCGACGTACACCGTGCTGACCTTCCCCGTCGACGACATCGAGGCCGCCGTCGACGAGCTGGACCGCGGAAGGGTGCGGTTCGAGCACTCCGACCCCTTCGACACGGATGACAAGGGCATCTTCCGCGGTGGTGGCCCGCTGATCGCCTGGTTCACCGACCCCGCGGGGAACGTGCTGTCCCTCATCCAGGAAGCCTGACGCGCCGGGCATGCCCGAGCTCCCGGACGTCGAGGGCTTCCGGAGGGTGCTCGAGTCCTGCGCCAGGGGCCGGGTCATCCGGCGCGTCGACGTGCGCGATCCCGGCGTCCTGCACGGGGTCGACGCACGAGGGCTGCGGGACGCCCTGGAGGGACGGCGGTTCGGCGCACCGGAGCGACGCGGCAAGTGGCTCCTCGCCCGGACCGGGGGCCCCACGCTGGTGCTGCACTTCGGGATGACCGGCCGTCTCGTCTGCGGGCGTGTGGACGATGCCGTCGAACCACACGACCGCGTGCTGTTCACACTGGGCGCCGGCCGCCAACTGCGCTTTCGTGACCAGCGCAAACTGCAGGGGCTCTGGCTGGCCCACGACGAGCCGGAGCTCGGCCGGCTGCTCCGGAGGCAGGGCCCGGACGCGCTGTCGGTGGACCGCGCCGAGTTCGAGGCGACGCTGGCGTCGCGCCGCGGCCGGCTGAAGGGCGCGCTCACCGACCAGGCGGTCGTCGCCGGCCTGGGCAACCTGCTCGCCGACGAGATCCTCTGGCGAGCCCGGTTGCGCCCCGACCGGACGGCGCGGGAGCTCACCCAGGCCGACCGGCGCCGCCTGTACCGGGAGATGCGCGGCACCCTGCGCTCCTCGGTCACCGCCGGCTGTGTCCCGCCCCGTGACTCCTGGCTCACCGGCCACCGCGACGACCGGGAGCCGCGGTGCCCGCGCTGCGGCACCGGCCTGCGGCGCTCACGGATGGCGGGCCGCGGCACGGTCTGGTGCCCGCGGTGCCAGCCGGAGGGCTGACCGAGCCGATCGGTCGGACTTCCGGCTGTCAGGGAGCTTCCGCCGGCTGAGGTGTACCGTCCGGCGGCACGAGCGACTGCGCCAGGGGAATCCGCGCCAGGGTGAACACCCCGGCGGCGATCAGCGCGACACCGAACAGCTGCGGCACCAGCCACCAGCCGGTGCGGATCGTCTCCTCGTAGAGGAGGAGCCCGAGAGTGAAGCTCACCAGCGCGTCGCCGAGGGTGAGCGCGGGCTGGGAGGCGACCAGGGGGCCTCCCTGCAGGGTGTTCTCCAGCAGGAACAGCGCGCACACGCCGGTCGCGGCGAACGCGTACGTCTGCCAGGAGGTGAGGAACGCGACGATGCCCTCGTCGTCGAGGATGTGGGTGGCGGCCTTCATCAGCGCGGCGGTCACCGCGTAGGTGATGGCCGTCGCGGCCCCGAGGCAGGCCGCCCGGGTGCGGCCCTGCGGGCGCTTGAGGGCGGCGAGGGCGAGAGCGGCGACCGCGCCCGCGCACGCGGCGAGAGCGGGGATCCATCGGTCCAGCGCCACTTGGGTGCGGTTGCCGGTGGGGGAGGCGGCGGTGAGCGCGACCGCCAGCCCGGCCACCACCACCGTGACCGCCACCCACCCCGAAGCCGGCAGGTGCCGGTGCATCACCAAGGAGGCGACGATGAGGGTGAGCGGCAGTTCCAGCACGAACAGCGGCTGCACGATCGTCAGAGGTCCGGCCGCCAGCGCCACCGCCTGGCAGACGGCGGCGCCGATCACCGCGAGGATGCCCGCCAGCCAGACGGGACGCCGCAGCAGATCGAGCATCAGCCCGGCCCGGAACCCCTGGGAGCTCGGCACGGTCAGCGCCGCCTTGCGCTGCAACACCGTCGCGACGGCGTTGCTGAGGGCCGCGCAGACGGCGAAGACGACGGGGAGCACGGTGTGCAGCGAAGTCACCTCCCCGATCCGCGGGCCCGCCTGCCGGTCGGGCGTCCTCCTGCCATGCTCGGCGGATCGGGCAGTGCGCGCGATCCGGGAGCGTGCGGACTGGGAGCGTGCGGTCCGGGCCGGCCGGGGTGCCCGCTGTCAGGTCCCCGGCGGGGCAGCCGTCATCCCAGCTTCCGGAAGAGCCCCTCCTGCACGACCGACACGACCAGCCGGCCCTCACGGTCGTAGATCCGGCCCCGTGCCAGGCCCCGGCCGCCCACCGCGATCGGCGACTCCTGGTCGTACAGCAGCCAGTCGTCGGCGCGGAAGGGCCGGTGGAACCACATCGCGTGGTCCAGCGACGCCATGTCGAAGCCGCGCGGTCCCCACAGCGGCTCGACCGGGATGCGGACGGCGTCCAGCAGGGTCATGTCGCTGGCGTAGGTGAGGGCGCAGGTGTGGACGAGCGGGTCGTCGCCGAGCGGCCCGACCGCCCGCATCCACACGGCGCTGCGCGGCTCGGCCTCCCGGGCCTCCTCGATCGTCCAGCGCAGCCGGTCGACGTAGCGGATGTCGAAGGGCTGGCGGCGGGCCATCCGCTCCAGCTGCTCGGGCAGCGCGCCCAGGTGCTGACGGATCTCGTCGGTGACCGTGGGCAGCGACTCGGGGTCCGGGACCGTGCGGGCGGGCGGCAGCTGGTGCTCGAAGCTGCCCTCCTCCGGCTTGTGGAAGGAGGCGGTGAGGTTGAAGATCGTGCGGCCCTGCTGCACGGCCGTGACCCGCCGGGTGGTGAACGAGCGCCCGTCGCGCACCCGCTCCACCTGGTACACGATCGGCACACCGGGGATGCCCGGGCGCAGGAAGTACGCGTGCAGCGAGTGCACGGGCCGGTCCCCCTCCGTGGTGCGGCCCGCGGCGACCAGCGCCTGGCCGGCCACCTGCCCGCCGAAGACCCGCTGCAGGGACTCCTGGGGGCTGCGCCCACGGAAGATGTTGACCTCGATCTGCTCCAGGTCGAGCAGGTCGACGAGCCTCTCGGCCGGGTTCGTCGTCATGGGTGGGATTCTCCTGTGCTCGCTGCTGCCCGGCCCGTCACAGCTGGCCGACGTCGGTGACCCGGACGACCGCGCGGCCCTCCGCGTCCGAGGCGGTGAGGTCGACCTCGGCGCTGATGCCCCAGTCGTGGTCGCCGCTGGGGTCGTGGAAGACCTGCCGGACCCGCCACAGGGCGTTCTGCGGCTCCTCCTCGATGATGAGCAGCTTCGGGCCGCGGGCGTCGGGGCCGGTGCCGAGGTCGTCGTACTCGTCCCAGTACGTGTCCATCGCCTCGCCCCACGCCCCGGCGTCCCAGCCGGACTCCGCGTCCATCTCGCCCAGCTCCTCGAGCTGGTCGAGGGCGGCCAGCTCGACGCGGCGGAACATGGCGTTGCGGACCAGGACGCGGAAGGCGCGCGCGTTGGCGGTGACGGGCTTGACCTCGTCGGCCTTCTCCTGGGCCTCCTCGGCGGTCATCTCCTCCGGGTTGGCCAGCTGCTCCCACTCGTCGAGCAGGCTGGAGTCGACCTGGCGCACCATCTCGCCGAGCCACTCGATCAGGTCCTGCAGGTCCTCGGACTTCAGGTCGTCGGGGACGGTGTGGTCGAGGGCCTTGTAGGCGCTGGCCAGGTAGCGCAGCACGATGCCCTCGGTGCGGGCCAGCTCGTAGTGGGACACCAACTCGGTGAAGGACAGCGCCCGTTCGTACATGTCCCGAATGACCGACTTCGGCGACAGCGGATGGTCGCCGACCCAGGGGTGGCTCTTGCGGTACGTGTCGTACGCGTGGAAGAGCAGTTCCTCCAGGGGCTTCGGGTACGTGATGTCCTGGAGGCGCTCCATGCGCTCCTCGTACTCGACGCCGTCGGCCTTCATCTGGGCCACGGCCTCGCCGCGCGCCTTGTTCTGCTGGGCGGCGAGGATCTGCCGGGGATCGTCCAGGGTCGACTCGACGACGGACACCATGTCGAGCGCGTAGGACGGCGATTCGGGGTCGAGCAGCTCGAACGCGGCGAGTGCGAACGTGGACAGCGGCTGGTTGAGCGCGAAGTCCTGCTGGAGGTCGACCGTGAGGCGGACGACGCGGCCGGTGGCGTCCGGCTCGTCGAGCTTCTCGACGATGCCGCCGTCCAGCAGCGAGCGGTAGATGGCGATGGCCCGGCGGATGTGCCGCAGCTGCTGCTTGCGCGGCTCGTGGTTGTCCTCCAGCAGTCGGCGCATCGCCTCGAAGGCGTTGCCGGGGCGGGCGATCACCGACAGCAGCATCGTGTGCGTCACCCGGAACCGGGAGGTCAGCGGCTCCGGCTCGGAGCCGATGAGCTTCTCGAAGGTCTGTTCCGACCAGGCGACGAAGCCCTCCGGGGCCTTCTTGCGGACCACCTTGCGGCGCTTCTTCGGATCGTCCCCCGCCTTGGCGAGGGCCTTCTCGTTCTCGACGACGTGCTCCGGCGCCTGCGCGACGACGAAGCCCTCCGTGTCGTAGCCGGCGCGTCCGGCGCGGCCCGCGATCTGGTGGAACTCCCGGGCCCGCAGCGTCCGCACGCGGCTGCCGTCGTACTTGGTGAGGGCCGTGAACAGCACCGTGCGGATGGGGACGTTGACTCCGACGCCGAGCGTGTCCGTACCGCAGATGACCTTCAGCAGACCGGCCTGGGCGAGCTTCTCCACCAGACGCCGGTACTTGGGCAGCATGCCGGCGTGGTGGACGCCGATGCCGTGCCGGACGTAGCGGGAGAGGTTGCGGCCGAACTTGGTGGTGAAGCGGAAGTTGCCGATCAGGTCGGCGATCTGCTCCTTCTCCTCCCGCGAGCACATGTTGATGCTCATCAGCGCCTGCGCCCGCTCCACGGCCTGCGCCTGTGTGAAGTGCACGATGTAGACGGGTGCCTGCCGGGCCGCGAGCAGGTCGGTCAGCGTCTCCGTCAGCGGGGTGTAGCGGTACTCGTAGGACAGCGGCACCGGGCGGGTCGCCGAGCGCACGACCGCCGTGGGGCGGCCGGTGCGGCGGGCGAGGTCCTTCTCGAAGAAGGAGACGTCGCCCAGCGTCGCCGACATCAGGATGAACTGCGACTGCGGCAGTTCCAGGATCGGGATCTGCCAGGCCCAGCCGCGGTCGCCCTCGGCGTAGAAGTGGAACTCGTCCATCACGACCTGGCCCACGTCGGCGTCCTTGCCGTCGCGCAGCGCGATCGACGCGAGGACCTCGGCCGTGCAGCAGATCACCGGGGCGTCCGCGTTGACCGACGCGTCGCCGGTCAGCATGCCGACGTTCTCCGTACCGAAGAGCTTGCACAGCTCGAAGAACTTCTCCGACACCAGCGCCTTGATCGGGGCGGTGTAGAAGGTGACCTCGTCCCGGGCGAGGGCCGCGAAGTGCGCGCCCGCCGCGATCATGCTCTTGCCGGACCCGGTGGGCGTCGACACGATCACGTTCGCACCGGAGACCACCTCGATCAGCGCCTCCTCCTGGTGGGGGTAGAGCGTGAGACCCCGCTCACCGGCCCACGCCTCGAAGGCTTCGTACAGGGCGTCGGGGTCGGCGGTCCGCGGCAGCTGATCGATGAGGGTCACGCCCCCATCTTGCCTGGCCCGGTGCCCGATGCGGGAATCGGCTGCCGGTCCGAAGATCACGAACGCTACGCTGAGGCGCCGGCGACGCGTCAGCGCACCACGGTCAACTGGACAGCGGCACACGAGGAATGGGGCGGGCAACGGCCATGATGGGACCAGCACACTCACTGTCGGGCGCCGCCGCCTGGCTCGGCGTCGGCGCCGCCGCGGCCGCCGCGGGGCACCCGATGCCCTGGCCGGTCCTCCTCGTGGGCGCGCTGATCTGCGCGGGAGCCGCTCTCGCCCCCGATCTCGACCACAAGGCGGCCACGATCTCCCGGTCCTTCGGGCCGCTGTCGCGGTGGCTGTGCGAGATCGTGGACAAGCTGTCGTACGCCGTCTACAAGGCGACGAAGAAGCAGGGCGACCCGCGCCGCTCCGGCGGGCACCGCACGCTCACGCACACCTGGCTGTGGGCCGTGCTGATCGGTGCCGGCACCTCGGCCGTGGCGATCACCAGTGACCGCTGGGGCGTGCTGGCGATCCTCTTCGTGCACATGGTGCTGGCCATCGAGGGTCTGCTGTGGCGTGCGGCGCGCGGTTCCAGCAGTGACGTGCTGGTGTGGCTGCTGGCCGCCACCACCGCCTGGATCCTCGCCGGCATCCTCGACAAGCCGGGCAACGGCGCCGACTGGCTGTTCATGGAGCCGGGCCAGGAGTACCTGTGGCTGGGGCTGCCGGTGGTGCTCGGCGCGATCGTTCACGACATCGGGGACGCGCTCACCATCTCGGGCTGCCCGATCCTGTGGCCCATCCCGGTGGGCCGCAAGCGCTGGTACCCGGTCGGGCCGCCCAAGGCCGTGCGGTTCCGCGCGGGCAGCTGGGTCGAGCTGAGGGTGCTGATGCCGGTGTTCATGCTGCTCGGCGGGGTGGGCGGCGCGGCGGCGCTCAACTTCATCTG